>JAAETJ010000860.1 GCA_024228495.1 bacterium
ACAACAACACCGCCACATGCCTTTTGCGTCATAGCCGCCCAGTCCCCGATATTATCCAGGATGGAAACACCGCTTTCCCCCCAGCGATTGACACCGGTCAATACAGTGGTATGAGCAGCTGTACGCCCGTAATCGACAACCTGGGTTTCATAATCTTCACCTGACACGGTGATAATTCCGGTGCGCATAGTATTGGCACACATCCACTCCTCGCGCCGGGTAATCTCGTCATCTTGATCGCTCAGCAGCTGATTGACGACGCCCGGGCGGCGCTCAGCGGGTGAAATACCGCCACCGATTTTTTCACCATGTGCCCGTTTGACCATATCATTGGGCCGAATCGTACCCATTGGCTTCAAAGTGGCCGGCACAAAAGTCTCAACTTTGCGCCCGCGCAACGCCCGCTCCTTTGCCGGCACGTCCGGGGAGACAAACGGAGCCATTTTCCGGCGCTTCAGCAATTTGTCAATGGCAATTTCCTCATCATTTGAAAGCACCCGCCTGGCGAAAAACATATCGCGCAGAAATGCCTGTGGCCGGTCCATCGCATCGAGTGCGGCAACCAGTTGTGTGGTGTCATAAAGTCCCATAATATAATCCTTGTAAACTTCGTGGTTTAGACCAGTGTTTTGACAAACAATGGAGATGATGCGGCGCGAAACGCCTTTTCGGTTGCCGCGGCGTCAATGCCGACACCAAAATTCAGTTTGGCCGCGTCAAATCCTCCCGAGACATAGACCGAAGCCTCAACGTCACCGCCCGATGCATCAACATCAACAGCAAGAACCGACTGTGGATTTTCAGAACCGTCACCGGCAGCAGCTGCGGCAAGTTTGTATTTGTCATCAGCCGTGACCCGGCCCATGACCGCACCGCGTATCAGTGTCTGACCCGATGCAATGGTTGCCGGCTGGGTTTGGACTGGATAGTCATTGACCAGCAAATCGCCGGGTAGAATAGTTTCAGTAGTCATGATTTATGCTCCTGTGGTTCAACGATTGAGAAGTTGGTTGCGGGCAGCTTTTTTCTGCCCGAAATTTTTGGATGCAGAAGCAACCAGCGCGGATCCTTCAACGTCCTTGCCGGTCTGGCGCTTGCCGCCAGCCACATCCTGCCCGGGTTTTTTGCTTCCCTGGGAGGCATGAACACGTTCCGCCAGTGATCCACCGGTGTTGGCGGCAACTTTTCCCTCAGCGGCATCGAGCAGCGATACGGCCTGATTTTCAGAAGTTCCATCGGCCAGCAGTTTTGCTGCCAGTTTCGGGGAGCCTTCAGCATTCTGGTGGGAGAAAATTGCCACACAGCGCGAACGTTCTTCTTCGCGTGCCGCTCTGATGGCCGTATTCAGTGTTGCAGCATCCGGTTTTTCTTCATCACCGTTTTGCCCATCCGCTGAAACGTCTTCATCATCTTCATCATTTGCCTCCGGTTCATCCTCCTCTTCAGCAGCCGATGGCTCATCTTCATCACCTGAATCATCAGCGCCTTGATCACCGGTGTTTTCATCCTCGTCATTTGCGGCGCGAAAACTGACAGGTTTCAGCGCAGCCTTGATGGCTTTTGCCAACGCATTGGTCATGGCATTTCCTTTTTAAGTTTGATTAAAATGCAGATACAAAAGCCTGATAGGCTTCACTTGGCCGGGCAACTGCGTCTGCAAGCCCCGCCGCTACCGCAGCCTCGCCCGGAAAACATTTTGCTTCCGTGGCAAGAGCCTGCCTTGCTGTAAAGCGTTTACCGCGTCCAGCGGCCACACCTTTGGCAAATTGATGACGAACCACATCCAGTTCACCGATGATTTCTTCACGCACCGCATCGGGCAAAGCCTGATAAGGATTGCCATCCGCCTTGTTGATACCGGCGGTCAGAATTGAGACTTCAATACCGGCCTTTTCCAGAGCCTGTTCAAAATTGGTATGCATCCAGATCACACCAATCGAACCAACACCGCCAGCACTTGGAATAACAACCTGCCGGCATTGGCATGCCAGCCAATAGGCAGCCGAATAGGCATGATCGGTGCAAATGGCAATTGTCGGTTTTTCATCTGACAGCGCCCGCATCTCAGCCGCCAGATCATCAATGCCGGATACCGCGCCGCCAAAAGAATCCACTTCAAACACCACGCCTCTGATTGATGGATCCTGCCGGGCCTCGACAATCTGCGCCATCAGGCCCTGATAGGATGTTTCGCCGGAATAACTTCCAATCGAGCCGCCCTTGTGAACCAGGGTTCCCTCAATCGCAATTACACCAACGCCGTTGGTGGTGCGCCGAACCAGCTGATCGCGGGTCCAGTCTGCAAAAAATTCACCGCTTTTACCCAGTATGCCGGCATGAAATTCCGGTGGTGTCACTTCATCAATCTCAGTTGCATTGACGACAATCGATTGAGCGCCAAACAATTCGGGAACAAAAGCGCGTAGCAAAATGTCAGCTTTTGCCGGGTGAACAAGCAGCGGCGTGTTGAAAACCATCCCGGCGACACGCGCCCGAAATCCGGCTCTGGACATAGCTGATGACATATTATGATCCTGAGAATTGATAATAGGAAATGCAGATCCCGGATTACCTGCCGATTTGGGGTACGAGAGATCTGTGCTTTGTGAGATGCGATGTGATTGCGGCATTCTGCCGGTTTTCCCGTTCATCGCGTGTATCGGAATCTTCTTCTTCATCAGTTTGCGTTGAAGACTGGTTCCTCATTTCCAGGCTGCCGGGAT
>JAAETJ010000861.1 GCA_024228495.1 bacterium
CCCGCATTGCGCCCGGATGCACCATGGCCAACGCGATCGGCTTCCACAATAACTATGCGATCATCGGGAAAACAATCAGCGAGACGGCGGCCCGCTGACAGCCCGGTGAACCCGGCACCGATTACAAGCCAATCGGTCGTTTGCTCGCCATCAAGCTTACGACTTGGCGGTGGTGACGGTAGAATGTTGTACCATCCGTTTCCCCGATCATATTGTGGTAGAAATCTTACTTTGTAGTCACTCTTATTCAATGAGCGATCAATGAAACAGGCTGTACGAGTCATCGATGGGTCCATATGTTATGTTGCCACCCAGTTTTTCAAATTAGTGTGGCGATTGTACAGGAAACCACGCCTTTCACCGGCAGTAGCTCGACTAGGGAGCCTTTAACTATGAGTGCGATGAT
Source organism: bacterium (assembly GCA_024228495.1). Lineage (GTDB taxonomy): Bacteria > Pseudomonadota > Alphaproteobacteria > Rhizobiales > JAKIUO01 > JAKIUO01. The sequence goes on from JAAETJ010000861.1 coordinate 407, forward strand.
ATATCGCGATTATTCGTTGAAATAGTATTCCAAAATTTGTAGCGTGGGTTATCTTGCTCATGGTTGATTTGCTCTCATTTATTTTATTTCTTCCATAGCGATCACCCATCATGTTACGGACGTAGTTAAATGCTAATCCCAGATCTATGACAGGAGCGATCATGGTTCGTAGAAAAAAGAGAAACCGTCATGGTAGACATTTGGAGCAATCAAGCTCCATCGCTCAAATGGCGTTTAAACAATTAAAAAATCCCTATCCACCGATCGAAATTCTGTCCACGGATCAGATCGAGGTTATTCATCATGCCTCGCTAAGAATTCTGAAGGAAATCGGCCTGCAAGTTATAGATAGCGATGCGAGAGCACGACTAAAAGCCGCTGGATGCGACGTAAATGACAGCGCAGGCATGGTTCGTTTCGACCCGGCGTTGGTGGAGGAAATGATCACTGACCTGCCAACGCAATACGAATCACTTTCTAGAAATCCCGAAAAAAGTTTGGTTGTTGGTGGCAACAACATAGTTTTTTCAAGTGTAGCCGGTCCTTCCTTCGTTACTGACATAAATCGCGGTAGACGGGCGGGAACTTATAAGGAACTGTGCGATTTCATAAAAGTTTCACATGGTCTGAATATCATCCACCAGGATGGTGGGGCAGGGTTTGAACCACTGGATTTGCCGCCAACAACTCGCCACATGGACATGATGTATGCCCAGATCACCTTGAGTGACAAGGGGTGGCAGCCGTGCTGGCTAAATTCCCGTCAACGTGCGGAGGACGTTATTGAAATGACCTGCATCGCACTAGGCATGTCCCGGGAAGAACTATCCAACACGCCTACTATTTCTGCCTGTGTTAACACAAATTCTCCCTTGATGCTCGATGGTGAACTGGCCGAAGGCTTGATTGTCATGGCGGAAATGGGGCAACCGATTGATATCACACCGTTTACCATGTCCGGTGCCATGAGCCCTGTTACGCTTGCCGGGACCTTATCTCAGCAAAATGCCGAAGTCCTGGCTGGGTTTGTTCTGACACAATCGATCCGTCGAGGTTGCCCGGTGGTATACGGGCATTTTGCAACAAACGTTGATATGAAGACCGGCTCCCCGGCGTTTGGAACACCTGAGTACACCAAAACCGCGCTGGCTTCGGGTCAACTTGCTCGTCGGTACGGCGTGCCCTTACGTTCAAGTAATGCCACCGCGTCATCTGTTGTCGATGCTCAGGCGGCCTATGAGAGTGAAATGTCCCTGTGGGGAGCTGTTATGGGTCATGCCAACCTGGTGCTGCACGCGGCAGGGTGGCTTGAAGGCGGCCTGACCGCCTCCTTTGAAAAATTAGTCCTGGATGCTGAAATGTTGCAATTGATGGCATCGATGCTGGAACCGATTGTCGTCGATGAAGAAACACTGGCATTCGAGGCAATCAAGGATGTGGGGCCGGCTGGCCACTTCTTCGCTACGCAGCATACACTTGATCGTTACAAAACGGCGTTTTATGAACCCCTGATCTCTGACTGGAGAAATTTCGAACTCTGGGAAGAGAGTGGATCGAAAACCGCTACCGAACGTGCCAATTCAATCTGGAAGCGATTACTCGATGA
>JAAETJ010000862.1 GCA_024228495.1 bacterium
ACTGGCATCCGGTTTGCATGATCAAGGCCGATTAGAACATCCTCCAAAAGTGTTTGAGCCGATCATCACTATCGCACCGCCCCGGGGTCACCGGAGAGTGAAACTCTCTAAGGATGGACCCTATGACACAGAAGAAACACACACCGACCTACACGGCTGAATTCCGCGCTCGCGGCATTCGGCTTTTCAAAGAAAACCGCGCGAATTACGCCAGCGATAATGCGGCTTACAAGGCTATAGCTTCCAAGCTTGGCTGCTCAGGCGATAGTCTACGAGTTTGGTGCCAGCAGGCAGAACGGGATGCCGGGATGCGCAATGGATTGACCAGCGAAGATAAGACACGTCTCAAAGCTTTGGAGCGCGAGAACCGTGAACTGCGCCAAGCCAATGAGATCCTGAAGAAGGCATCTGCATATTTTGCCCCCCTCTCAGCAATGCGAAGCATTGCCTGCCGGGCAGCGGGACGGAGCTCGACCGCCCATTCAGACGATGAAAATGTTTATTGATGATCACCGCAGGGATCACGGTGTCGGGCCGATTTGTAAGGTTTTGCCGATCGCACCATCAACATATTATGCGCGCGCAGTCATTGGCCGCGCGCCTGAGTTGGCATCTGATCGCGCAAAAAGTGACGTGATTGTTCGTGAAGATATCACGCGTGTCTATGAGAAAAGTGGCAAGCGTTACGGTGCTCGCAAAATCTGGCATGGCTTGCTCCGTGAGAAAAAGAATATTGCTCGTTGTACAGTGGAGAGGCTTATGAAAGCTATGGAAATACAAGGTGTTGTGCGGGGCGGAAAGGTTATTACAACCAATCCTGACACAGCGCAACCATGCCCGGATGACAAGGTAAACCGAGAGTTTGTTGCACCATTTCCAAACCGGCTCTGGGTTTCTGATTTCACTTATGTTTCCAGTTGGCAGGGTATGGTTTATGTGGCTTTCGTGATTGATGTCTTTGCCCGCAAGATCGTTGGCTGGCGGGTATCCACCTCGATGACCACCAGTTTTGTGCTGGACGCTTTGAACCAGGCCATATGCCAGCGTTGCCCGTCAGAAGCGGATAACCTAATCCACCATTCCGATCGCGGTAGTCAGTACCTGGCCATCAAATACACCGAACGACTGGCAGAGGCTGGGATCGACCCGTCGGTAGGCAGCGTCGGTGATTCATACGACAATGCACTGGCCGAAAGCACGATCGGCCTGTTCAAAACCGAAGTTATCAACTTCATGGGCCCATGGAAATCTGTTGCCCAGGTTGAATGGGAAACCTTGAAATGGGTCAACTGGTACAACACCGAGCGCCTGCACAGCGCAATTGGATACATCACACCACAAGAAGCAGAGGAGGCCTTCTATGCAAATCTGAATACCTTTGATAAAGTAGCCTAAGTTTTGAACAAAATACTCTCCGGCAAACCCGGGGCGGTTCAGTTGGTGATAACATCGAGGCGGGCGAAACAGCGACTTCTGTCAGGAAGAGCCGAACGGCCTCGTCCGAGCCTTTGGCTCATAGTTTGGGTGCGATCGCCCGAAGGCGCGCAGTGCGACGGGAAAGATCATAGGCAACACGTAATGAATTTTTAGCAGCGGTCGCAACAACCCGGTGGCAATCAATCAGAAGATCGTCCGGACCGTTGCGCAATTCTTTTGCTGTGAGATATTGCGCCGTGAATGGAAAGACATAATCCCATCTCAAATCGTGACACAGTCGTA
>JAAETJ010000863.1 GCA_024228495.1 bacterium
CCTGTTCTAGAGGTTTCAACGCTTGATCTCTTCCGTGGCGCCTTTATTCCCGGTGCCCTGCTGGCAACCCTTTACCTGGTGTACACGCTCGGGCGCTGCTGGCTGAATCCAGATCTCGGTCCAATTTTAGCAGAAGAGGATCAACCCAAAACCTCCGCATTTTATGGCGCTGAGGTAGCGCTGATCTGCCTGGGCGTTTTGACCGTTTGTCGAGTCTTTGGCCTTGCTATGGACGGTGCTTTTAGCGGTGTGATTCCATTTGGCGGCCTGATCGTTTTGGCCATTGCCTGTGCTGTAGCCTATGCCGCATACCGTCGTTTGAATGTTCTCAAGATCGTGCTTCCGATCACGGTGATTTTCCACTTCTATATGATTGCTGCGAATATGGGCGAGGATGGTAGCCTGCCGATCTGGTCGATCACATTTGCTGCGTTCACCTTGCTTCTGGCGTATCTGGGTCGTCCGATTTATAGTGCTTCGGCTGACAATGGATTCCATTTCTCGGATCTCTGGGATGAGTTCTTTGCGGGACTCATGCCTCCGACAATCCTGATTTCTTTTGCTTTGGGCTCGATTCTCCTTGGCCTGGCAACACCTGCCGAAGCCGCGGCGATGGGTGCCTTTGGTGCCATCTTGTTATCTGTCGTTTACGGCAAGTTCACTATTCCTGGTTTCTTTGACAGTCTGATCAAAGCTCTGGAGATCA
>JAAETJ010000864.1 GCA_024228495.1 bacterium
CAAATATCCCAGTAGCCTTTGGAGGTGTGTAGTTTTTTCCATACTTAGACCTCAAAAGAAAAATTGCCATTTGATCTCGGGTCATTGGATTTGTGGGACAGTACCTTAATGGGTTTTGCCCACACCCACTTGTAATGCCATCTTTGTAAAACTGCTCAATCCAATCGGCGCCCCAATCATTCACAGATACATCGTCAAATATACCGGTTGCTGCCGGTGGTGTAAAGTTGCTGCCATGAAGAGAGAATTGCGCTGTCACGTTTTTCAGCGGCCGTCTCGGAGGCCTGGGCAGGGGGAATGGCACGGGCCTCCTGTTGATGAATAATGTTTATTAAATAATTTTAATTTATGGTTTCTTTTGCCAAAGTGACCGCTTTATAGGCATAGATCACCCCGCCAGAGTCTTTCTGGTTTTATACTTGACTTAAATTTCAAAATATCGTCAGGCTGCTTTGTCTACCTGACGCACAAGAGAACGCATTTGCTCGATGCGACCGCCCCTTGCATGACCAAGCGCCATCGCCATCATCACTGCTATGGCTAAACCAACTCTGGTCTGCATCTTCGCCCCGCCACGGATATAATGCTTTTCAAATCCGAAGCTGTTATCGATCCGGTTATTGATCCGTTCCAAAGATGAGCGCCGATTATAGATCCTTTTCCAGCTCGGGCTGCCATGAGGGGTCGGTGTAAAAATCCGCCGATCTTCTTTGGTAATATTGATTCGAATACTGCGGCCATACGCACCAGGATTAACTTGCCCAAATGCTGAGCACTCTTTGCGGCCTTGACATTGAAAACCATATGCCGCCGCGGGGCAACGATACTTTAACGTATTTCGATCCGCTTCAAAGCCTTGAAAAGCCATATCGCGTTGTTCACCGGTTGCAGGACAGATGCAATGCAGTGTACCTTTTTCAGTATGAACAATGGTATCCACACGCTC
>JAAETJ010000865.1 GCA_024228495.1 bacterium
GCTCAATGCCAATTGAACGGATCAGCTTGCCGCCCATGGATCGTTCCTGAAAACCGAACACATGCTTGACGCGAACTCGCATCTTTGAGCGGGCTTTATTGGCCTTTTTCTGACGTTCGGCGAGCGGTTTGCCGCGCTTGAGCGGCATTGGATTTGCGCTGCTCTTTTGGTGTGCGCCAAATGGTTTTCAATTCAGCTCGGAAATTCTCAAACGGCACTTTAGTTTTTAGCAAAACCAGCGGATCGCCGAATTTGTCCAACCCCGCATATCTTTTGGAAAGATCAAAAAAGCCCAGCTGTCCCATCACAATCCCCCACTAACCCAATCAATTTCTTCCTATTTACAATCTAATCGATCAGAATGAATTTGTGGGAATTTTTAGAGGTTCACTATCATACACCAAGGGGACTTCCATAATCAGGTTATTTCATTTCCGTGTCACTAATTGATGTTTCAAACTGAACGCCGCGTTATCACTCTATTAAGAACGCATAGAGTATTATTTACGATATTCGCCTACCCCTCGGGAACGTCCGGTATGAAAATATATCATTTTTGTTGATTTTAACTATTTGTATTGGAAAAAATTGAGTGTCCCTCAGTGTCAAAAATATATTGTTGACCTTTACTGGAGTGGCTATGCTAGCAGGCTGCACGAGCAAACCTGTTCCTTTTTCCGTGGGGACACTGACTAATAATGCCAAGACCAACTACGACAGAATTTCTTCCCATCAGGAACCCCTGAGCGAGCCCATTGATCTCTATCGAGCCATGGCCCGTGCACTCAAATATAATCTAGACTATCAATTGGCTGTTGCACAGGCACAACTTGGCAACGCAAAACTGAACCTGTCACATTATTCTTTGCTGCCCAATATAGCAGCCAATGCTGGCTATGCCGCCAGGAACAATGAACAAGCCTCCAGCAGCCTCAACATGCTTACGAATGCCCAAAATTTTGGCGCTTCGACCTCTCAGGACAAAGCGGTTAAAAGTAGCGACCTTGCTTTTAGCTGGAACATTCTTGACTTTGGACTGTCTTATATACGCTCGCGCCAAGCTGGCGACAAGTACCTCATCAATCAGGAGATGAGACGCAAGGTCATTCACAAACTATTGGATAATGTACGCAATGCCTATTATCGGGCCATTAGTTACAAACGCCTGATCAAGCGCCTTCGCCATCTTAAAGTTCGCACCCAGAACGCCTACAAAAACATGCGCGCTCTCTCGACAAATAGCGAAACTTCCCCGATGAACGCCCTCACCGCTGAACGCCAGCTTTTGGATATCAAACGAGCCATCGGACGTCTGCAAGGTGACCTGATCACGGCAAAAAATGAACTGGCCTCACTCATGGGTATCAAGCCTGGAATGCCATTCAAACTTGTGCCAACAAAATCCCAGAAACTGCCTGCAAAACTGCCCTTTACGCTTGAAGAGATGATGTTCACAGCCCTAAGTGATCGTGCCGAACTACGTGAAAATCTCTATCAGCAACGCATTAATATGCGCGAAGCACAAGCCATGCTGCTAGAGATGTTGCCTGGATTGAAGATGTATGCCGGGCCAAATGCCAGCAGCAACTCCTTCTTGCTAAACAATAACTGGATAAGTTGGGGGGCAACTGCGAGCTGGAATTTATTGCGGGTCTTCCAGTATCCAGCCAAACGAGGTGTTTGGCAGGGACAGGATAATGTCCTCAAAACGCAGGCACTTGCCCTCAGCATGACTGTCATGGCTCAAGTTCAGGTAAGCCGCATTCGTTACCTTCAACTTCGCCAGAAACGTGACACTGCGCGACAATACCGCTCTGTGCAAAAACGGCTATTGCAACAATTCCGCAATGAAGCGCAAGCTTCCCGCGTGAGCGAACAGGTCCTTCTTAGGGAAGAGCTGAATACGCTCGTAGCGGAGGCAAAATACGATATTGCCAATTCAGAGCTACAAAGCGCCTATGCCAACCTGTTCACCTCCATTGGCTGGGACCCGTATGTGGTGACCAATCGCTCTTTGACCGTGGATAATCTTGCAGCTCAACTGAGAGAAAGCTGGTCCGAAACAGGCGAGCACATAACTCTGAAAACACCAGCCAAAATAGCTGACAATCGCACTTAGCAGACTATAAATTGGACGATATCTTGATGGTAAAACAGAAAAAAACCGGTGGAGCAATGATAGTGCAAATGCTTGCTCTATCGTTCTTCATACTGTCCGCTATTCCATCCCTGTGTTTTGCCAAGGGCAATAGCACTGACAGCCCTGTGAAAATGCCCGTACGCGGCGTCGTTCGCTCTGCTGCCGAGGCCGTCATATCAACGGACCTGACAGCACTCATTACCCGCATCGGCTTCAAGGAGGGAGAACGGTTTCGTAAGGGAGATCTGTTGATCGCCCTTGATTGCCGCCAGACGCATGCAGAGCTGGCATCTGCAAAAGCTCAACATCGGGAAATGAAAGTGGCCCTTAAAAGCGTGCTTTTTCTTAAAAAGCGAAACGCCAGCAGCCGTCACGAAGTCGAGACCACCAGAGCTAGATCAGACCGCGCCAATGCGCAGGTAGACGCAATCCGTGCTCAGGTTGATAAATGCAAAATAATCGCGCCTTTTGATGGCCGGGTTGCAGAACTGGGTGCGCATGAGCATGAAATAACAGTCGCTGGAAAACCACTTTTTTCTATTGTTGCGGTGCGCACACCAAAGATGGAACTGATAGTCCCGTCTCACTGGCTGACCTGGCTAAAAACAGGCTCCCGATTCCAGTTTCAGATAGATGAAACCAGGACCAACCACACTGGCGAGGTCACACGTCTTGGCGCCATAGTAGACACTGTAAGCCAGACCATCAAAATATTTGGCAAATTCACCTCCCCCATTGCCAATATACTTCCTGGCATGAGTGGAACAGCTGAATTTCAATCATTGAATCGAGATCGGTTGGGTCGAGGTGGGTTCCATGAATAATGCCAAAACGAGACAAACTGCAAGGGGAACCAAATCTGCTGCACATATGTCGCAAACGCCGCCACCATTTACTCTAGCACGACCTTCCGCCAAATCGGGACGCACAGCAATTCCACAAGCAAGTCCCTCAATCAAAATGTCAGATAGCAGCACCGGGCTGGAGATGCTACTTGAAATTGAATCTCAGGCTCGCAAGGCATCAACCCGCGAAGAGCTTGCATTTATCACCGCCAATGAAACGCGAAAGCTCACCGGTGCCCGCCAGATCTTTGTCTTTAAGGCTATGAAAAGAATGCGCCTGACAAACATCTCTGGGCTTCCCAGTATTGATCGCTCAGCGCCACTGTTGCAAGAGATCGAGACGATCATCGAAGATTTTGGCCGCACAATAGGCAATAGCAAACGTCATGAGTTCGACGTCACACCTGATCCCGAAGGCAGGACAAACAGCCTGGACAGCTATCCTTTTCGCCATATGTTGTGGGTGCCGTTTTTGACCCGTTCCGACAAGCTTTCCGGAGGTATGTTGCTGGCTCGCGAACAGCCGTGGACCAAAGACGATATTGTCGTGGCAGACAGACTGGCTGAGACGTACCAGCATGCCCTGTCCCTGTTGATGGCAGAGTCTCTTAAGATTTCTCGTTGGAAATTAAAATCACTGCCACGACGAAAACTGTTGTTGGGAACGCTCATCGTAATGCTTGCCGCCATGGCCATTCCAGTTCCCATGAGCACACTTGCTCCGCTTGAAATCACTGCCCACAATCCGTTTGCCGTGTCCGCCACCATTGAGGGGGTCATTGAAAAGATACTGGTCAATCCGGGTGAAAAAGTTGCCAAAGACCAACCAATCGTTCGCTTTTCCAACACTATCCTGCGAAACCGCCTGGAAGTCGCTCAACGGGAAGTGCTGGTGGCCAAAGCACAACTAAAAAAAGCCAGCCAGCTTGCTTTCAGTAACAAACAGGGACGCCATGAATTACGCATGGCTATGGCTAACTTGTCGTTGAAAAAATCTGAACTGGATTTTTCACTCGAAATGCTCGAGCGAGCAACAATCAAAGCACAACAAGCAGGCACCGCAATCTATTCGGACAAGCAGAGCCTGATTGGCAAACCGCTGGCACTTGGCGAGCGGATCATGCTTATTGGCGATCCTCGTCAAATCGATCTGGCCATTGACGTAACCGTAGGCGATGCCATTTTGCTAAAACCGGGGGCTCGCGCAAAAATCTTTCTTGATACGGACCCGCTTCACGCACGCGAAGCCGTTGTGGCCTTCAGCGATTATCGAGCACACCCTGTAGCCGGAGGAACTCTGGCGTTTCGTGTTGTGGCCCTGTTCACCGACACAAATAAAAATCTGCCCCGCATCGGTGTTCGCGGCACAGCCCAGATTTTTGGCGAAAAAACCTATCTCGCCATGTATCTGTTCCGGCGCCCCTTGTCTTCAATCAGGCAGTGGATCGGATTATGATCGAACCTGATACATTGCGGTTGCCGCAGTTGCGCGACGATATCGATATTTCACAAGGCGCCCCCGGCGATGCAGAAAGTTCTACTTGGATTATTCACGATCCCCTGCAGCACCGCTTTTTTCAAATCGATGCGGCGACCCGTGACCTTCTAACCTTCTGGAAACCCGGCTGTACTCCGGCGGAAATGATCGAGATCGCACAACAGCAGGGCGGGTTCACTATCACCGAGGGGCAGGTCATCAAGCTGATTGAGTTCGCCAGCATGAACAATCTCATCCAGGCCGATCAAGCTGGCCAATGGCGCGATCTGTCTGAACGCGCAGCAATGAGCAAGCCCTCACTGTTCTCGCAATTCGCCCATAACTATCTGTTCTTCAAATTGCCGCTGGTGCGACCTCAACAAGCTCTGCAGGCTGCCCTGCCCTATGTCGAACCACTTTACTCCAAAACGACAGCTGTTATTCTTGGCATAATCGGCATAACCGGTCTTTACCTGACATCCCGCCAATGGGATCGTTTCCTTGGTACGTTTGATCAGTTCTTTTCTTTTGAAGGCATGGTACTATTTGGTCTGTCGTTAATTCTCCTGAAATCCATGCATGAATTGGGGCATGCCTTCACAGCCGTTCGCTATGGATGCCGCGTGCCGGTCATCGGCGTTGCCTTCATGATGCTGACACCCTTGCTCTACACTGATGTTTCTGATGCCTGGCGGTTAACCTCGCGGCGAAAACGAATGCTTGTTAGTAGCGCTGGTATTCTGGTCGAGATGGCTCTGGCCATCATCGCCACCTTCTTATGGGTCTTTCTACCCGATGGTACCGGTCGTAGCATCGCTTTCATGATCGCGACAAGTGGCTGGATCATGAGCCTTACACTTAACCTCAACCCCTGCATGAAATTTGATGGTTATTATTTGTTTTCAGATTTTTTGAGAATAGATAATTTACAACCGCGAGCCTTTGCCCTTGGGCGCTGGAAGCTCCGTCAGATATTACTGGCGCCAAATCTGGAAGCACCTGAAAAGCTACCATCAAAACTGCACAAGACTTTGATTATTTATGCCTTTATAACATGGCTGTACCGGCTGGTGCTATTCACAACGATTGCCTTGATTGTCTATGCATTCACGTTCAAGCTGCTCGGCATTGTTCTTTTTGCACTCGAGATCTGGCTGCTGATCCTGCGGCCGATCGGCAACGAACTCAAGCAATGGGGCGATATCAATTCCACGAACCTTTCTATTCGTCGGATCGCTGTAAATTCATCGCTGATTGCCTTTCTCCTTATCTTGTTTGTCGTACCCTGGTCTACGCGCATTAAAGTCCCTGCCGTTCTAGTGGCGGCCGATCTCACACAGCTCTATCCGGCAAGAGCCGCTAAAATTGTGAACATCAACGTATCACGCGAGGCCGTTGTGCGTCGGGGAACCCCTCTTTTGCATCTGCAGGTTCCCGAAATTGAAAACCAGGTTACCAGAACCCGGGTCATGCTTGATTTAAAACGCCAGCGTCTTTCACGGATTATCGCCGACCGAACGGATCTGGATGAATCATTGGTCCTGAAACAGGAACTGGGCTCCCTGCAAACCAAACTGGATGGCCTGCTGAAGGAAAAGCGCGAACTTTTTGTGCGCGCCCCACTTGATGGAAAAGTCCTGCAAATTGGACAAAACCTGCACAAAGGTCGTTGGGTGGGCAAAAAGGACCTGCTGGTTCTCATCGCCTCAGGCCAACAATATATCCTCAAGGGCTATGCGTCACAAAACGATCGGTCCCGCCTTACGAAGAAATCGGAGGGGCTGTTCATACCTGATGACTTGACACGCCCGGCTTTTCCAGTCCGGATATCGCGCATAGCCCATGCCGGAAGTCATTCGATTCACATTCCCGAATTGGCCTCAACCAACGGCGGACCTATCCCCGTCGTCGCAGATGACACAAACAGGCTTATACCCGCAACCGCTCACTATCAAATTGAACTAAAACCCCTGAGCTTCAATCTCACACCCAACCAGCTTGTGCGTGGCCTGGTTCATCTAAATGGAACAGCCGAAAGCTTCCTCGCTCGCACCTGGCGTCAGGTAACCAAAGTATTGGTTCGGGAAAGTGGCTTTTAGAGCGCGCGCGCCTTATTAATTCATATTCCAAACATTCAACTCATTGCAGGGCAAACCCATCAATCGTTAGCAAAATCCTAACGCTCTCGCACATTGGTATAAATTATTGTTTTTATTGAAATAATTTATACGAAGGCAGGGAGCCAGGTAATTCTGAAAATTTCAATGAGCTCGGGTTACAATACGAAAAACGCCACAAAACCTTTCCTAAACCTTGACACAGAAGATGCCGGTAGTTACATGGCCTTGAAGCATTCCCAAGAATAAAACTCGATATCTCATTGATATATATAAGCAATTAATATGACACCTGCATGGATTAGGTTGTTTCGTCGTTAACATTTTGTTTGTTATTATAGGTTTTGCCCTGAGCTCTTTGGAATTGGTTAACTTCATGTGTTTATGAAAAGAGGAGATTCAACAACCATGATTTCACATCGAGTACCTGTCCGTGAAATTACCATACAGGACAGGTCGGAAATTTGTCGAAGCTTTTTAAAAACAAGGGCCTTGAAGAGCATAACCAGGATCTGGAACGATTTCTGACGCCTTCATTCAGCTATAGAGAGCTGGAGGCAAGAATAGCCTTCGATGCGGCAATTGTCGCAACTGTTGCCGAGACATTTGCCGATGATGCTACATCTGACGCAGAGCCTGCTCAGACAGACCAATCACAAAGCGATCCCTCAACAACAACAGCCCCCGTCGTAGAAGCGCTATCATCCATAACCCAAGACATAGGCGCGACAAACGAAATCGCCTTCATTGATTCTTCCGTCGAAGATCTGGATGTTCTTCTGGCTTCGATTGATGCGGGCACAGAAATCATACTGCTTGATGCCAACCGCGATGGTGTTGAGCAGATCGCCGAAATCCTCTCCAGTCGAACAAATGTGGACGCCATCCACATACTCAGCCATGGGGACCAGGCTGAACTTCACCTTGGCACCGCCATCCTGGATCTCGCGAGCATGAACGGCGAATATACCGACGAACTCGCAATCGTCAATCAGGCCCTTGCTGACGAAGCCGATATTCTTATTTATGGCTGTAATTTCGGAGAGGGAGAACCAGGGCAACAGGCAGCCGCCAGTCTATCTCTGATCACCGGTGCCGATATAGCTGCTTCCGATGATGTAACAGGTCATGCTAGTCTGGGCGGCGATTGGGATCTGGAGGTAACGCAAGGAACGATTGAAGCTGATATTGCTGTTAATATCCAGGGACAACAGAACTGGGAACATACGCTGGATGCCCCGACCGATATTATTTTCACTGCCTCAGGACAGGTTACCATCAATCAATCGGCAGGTACCGTCACTGCGACAGACCCCGACACTGGTGATACGATCACCTACAGTCTTGTTGATGATGCAGGCGGCATGTTCTCGATCGAC
>JAAETJ010000866.1 GCA_024228495.1 bacterium
GACAGCGGCCGCTTCTACTTCGGCTTTAACAGGCACTTCAACCGCGCTTGATTCGCCATCCATGTTCTCGCTTGCGGACTGTTTCTCAGGTGCCGCTTTGCGGGCGGTAACCTTTACCGAGGGTTTGGTTTTGGCTGATTTTTCTTCTTCAATTTCGATCAGTTCATCATCGCCATCAGCGCCGCTGACAATACTCTGCTTACCTTCAAGGATCGCATCTGCCACCAGTTTGGTATAAAGCTTGATAGCACGCATCGAATCATCGTTACCGGGCACAATGTAATCTACGTTGTCAGGTGAATTGTTAGTATCGACAATGCCAACCACCGGAATGCCGAGCTTGGTGGCTTCCTGTACAGCAATTTTTTCATAGCCGACATCGATAACAAACAATACATCGGGTAAACCACCCATCTCCTTGATGCCGCCCAGTGTTTTGTGCAGTTTCTCCCGTTCGCGCGATAGCTGTAGAATTTCCTTTTTGTTTATTTTTTCATAGCTATTGCTTTCCGCCATCTCTTCAAGTTCCTTGAGACGCTTGATCGATGCTCGCACGGTTCTAAAGTTGGTTAACATACCACCCAACCAGCGATGATTGACAAAAGGCATGCCACAACGCTGCGCTTCCTCTTTGATGGCATCGCTGGCAGCACGCTTGGTGCCGACAAACATGACTTTGCCTTTCTTGGAAGCGGTTTTACCGAGGTAATTGACCGCGTCCTTGCACAGCGGCATGGTTTGTTCGAGATTGATGATATGGATCTTGTTGCGCTCGCCAAAAATAAAGGGAGCCATTTTAGGATTCCAGAAACGGGTTTGATGGCCGAAATGCACGCCCGCTTCCAACATTTCACGCATGGTGACGTTAGACATAAGTTTCTCCAGATGTCTGCTGGATAATCTTAATAAAGACTATCCCGGGTTAAGCCTCCACATACCCGACGCCTACGACCTGCTCTCTGGTAAAATGCAGGCACCCATAAGCGCGTTATGGCATGTGTGTGTCGTTCAAAACATCAATCTATCTGATGTTTTGTTTAATTTTGCCTTGCTGTTGCCGAAGGCGCGCGCTTTATACCATAATCCCGTATTCTCAACAACCAGTTAGCCATGTTTTTATGGGTGTAACGATCAAATCCAGCGAAGAAATAGAAAAAATGCGCGTTGCCGGACGTCTCGCCGCCGATGTGTTGCGTATGATCGA
>JAAETJ010000867.1 GCA_024228495.1 bacterium
CGCACCATGGTACCGGCAAAATTGTCAACGGCGTGGTGAAGCGCAGGGGCAGCGCCGGCAATCACCGGATCGCGCAACAGCTCTGCGATAGTCGTTCGCGCACCAACAGTGATCCGGTCGTTTGCGTGAGTGATATACCGAAGCTCATCAACCCTGGATAGATCGATGAACTCACGGCCCTTTTCCTTCCCCCCACGCAGATCGGGCAACAGGACCGTGCCACCTGCCAGCGGTTGCCCGTTTCCCGCCGCCAGAGATGTAAGCGCCTCCAGAAGGATAAACCCAGGTTTTCCTGGACCTGCGCGTGTCCGGCATCATGCCAGTATCCGATTCTCGCATCTCCAAACTCCTTAAAGATCGCGGCCATCTCTTCAAAATTTGGACACTCTTCGAAGCAATATCTATTTTCAATGCCTATATTAATATCATACTTTTCCGCGGCTTTCTGTACCTCTTCCATACTTAATAACATCATATCAAGTGCTTTTCCCTTTTTGCTGTCCCTGAGCGCTTTGATCTCATCAAGTACCTTTTGATGTTCTTCTGATCCTAACTTGCCGGCATCACACAACCTGAAAAGTTCATTGCTTACAGTATCCATCTTTACCCTACCAAGATGTAGAACA
>JAAETJ010000868.1 GCA_024228495.1 bacterium
AACTGAATATCACCGACCTCTGTTACAATCGTCAAGCCATGCAGAAAGGCCTTATTGGCTTGATTCCATTCTCCCAGATCCATATAGCTATTGCCCATATTGTTATAGGCTTTAATTTGACCGACAGAATCTTCGATCGATTGGTATATCTGTAAACTTTTTTGGCAAAACTGCACTGCCTGCGCCAAATCGCCACGTCGCTGATAGATTCCAGCCAGATTGTAATTTGCTTGTGCTATAATCTGTCGACTCTCACGCCTCCTGATCTTTGAAGAAATTCGTAAACATTTTTGACACCAGATGAGAGCTTCATCATTTTTCGCTTGGCGATGATATATCATCACCTTTGGCTGTGGGTCAAAAACACACAACTAGAATTGCGAGGCAGGGGATAGGGGGTAAAACTAGCCATATCAGATTAATGAGGGTAACAAGAAATGGGAAATTATTATCCCCCAGCGGTGCATCGCAAAGCAGAAAAAATGGAGCAACTCTTGTTGCGGCTGGAAACAGGTGAAAAGTTGGAGCAAATATGTGCCGAACTGGAGTTGGAAATCACCCCGGAACGGGTTAAAAAGCTAAAGGCCAAGTACGAAGCGGGCGGACGAGAGCGGGCAGCCTTGTTAGATGGACGGCATGGCCATCATCAACATGTCAATTCAATGGTGAGAGCCTACCTGTATGAGCGCAAACAGGAAGACAAGGAACTGACGGCGGGAGAATTGGCGGCAGAGGTGGAACAGAAATATCAGGTCAAGGTCAGTGAAGGGCATATCAACTGCATCTTGAGAGAAGTGGCCCTAACCCGGTCGCAAGGCCGACCTCGCAAAGGAACAGCAAAAACAGAAGAAGAGCAAAGAGAAGCGCCCCAAGCAAATGCGGGGCTTTTTTTCCCTGGAGGGGGCGAAGCAAGAGTTGGGAGTGACTGAGGCCATAGAAACCAGTTTGAGCGAAAGGGAAGAAGCGGTGCAGGCCGAAGAAGAGCCAAAAACCCGACTGCTGTGGGAAAAAGAAGCCCAAACCCGCTGGGCCAAGTTGGATCACCTGCTGTATCTGCCGGTGCTGGGCTTAACCCGACCGCATGACCTGTACTACTATCAAGGCCAGGGCTTGCGAGTGCTGTACGGCTTCACTTACAAATACCAGACCGTGGAACATTTTCTGGGACGACTAACGCGGTTAGAGGTTGGACAGCCCATAGCTGCGGCCTTAGCCCAGAGCTATAGTCAGGCTTGGTATGGAGCAAACGACCCCTTGTTCATTTTTGTCGATTGGCATCTTAAGCCTCATTGGACAAAACAGTCAGCCCAGTCGGGGCATGTGACAATGTTGAAACGGGTAATGCCCGGCACCAAGCAATTAATACTCAATGGGCCAGAGGGACATCTGTTAGGAGCCTGGAACAAGCCCATAGATAGCCATCTGAGTGGAGAATTGGTAGATTTGGAGGCAGAACTAGCTGACACAGTGCAGCGGCCCATAGATTACACCATTTGCGACAGTGAAGGGGGCGGCCTTCCGCTCGGTCAACGGTATGCCGCCGCCGAAAGATACTATTTGAGCTTACTGCCCCAACAGGGTTACAAGTTGACTGATTTCACGGTGGTCGATAACTGGCAACCAGTGACCGATGACCCCCAACGTGAGGTGGTAGCTGCTGGCTGGCACAGCCCGCTCAAAGCAAAAAAAGAGGTTCGTGACTTGGTATTAATGCGGCGGGTGGGAGATACAGAGCCAACTCGAGTTTATACGGGTCGACTGCCCCCTGACCTGGCTTTGGCCGATGTGCCCGGTCAGCATCGCCAACGCTGGGCCAACCAGGAGCGGGTCATCCGCGAGTTAGTCAACGGGGCTAATCTGAATGCTAACTATGGCTACAGCTATCAACAAGTTCCCAATCGGACCGTGCAACGCCGCTGGGTGGAGGCCCAAGAAAAGGTAGAGTACAGCGAACAGCATTTGCAGCGACAACAACAAGCTATCAGCAATCTCCAACAGCAGTTGGTCAGCCTCCGACAGCAGTACCAGCAACAGCAAGCTATCATTCTGAGCAATTTACGGCAGCAACAAGCAGAATTTGTACAACGCCATGCCAACGATCAAGTTGTCCGTAGGCTGCAACAGCAATTGGCCGGTCAGTATCGAAAATCAGATAAGGCCAAACTCCGCTATCAGCGGCGGCGAGGAAAGTTGTTAGCCAAACTACGCCAGCACCGCACCCAGCGTAAGGATATTACGGTAGAACTGGCCCACCGCCAGACAACCCGAAATGAGATTGATACTGACACGCTGTATCGAGAACGAAATCTGGAGAAAGACCAAATTATGCTCAACTTACAAGTGCTGTTGGGCAACCTCCACCATTGGACCCGCCATCATTATTTAGCCCCACTATGGCAACGTCTGGAGTTAAAGACAGCCATCAATATGATTTATCGCAAGCCCGGTTGGGTACAGTGGGGCACCGATCAGATAGATGTGCTGTTAGAATCCTACCCTTATCCAGAACAGCAACAAGCGATGGAAGAAACCTGCCGTCGTTTCAATGCCGCCAACATCCGTTGGCGAGATGGACGGCTACTTTTCATCCGTGTGGCTCCTACTTAATTCTAGTTATGTGTTTTTTAAGGTGCAGTCAAAGGTGATGATAACCAGTACCCTGGCCTCGGGCGGAACGGTTTCTTGCCTTTGCAAAGCTGCTTCCCATTCTGACCGATGCGCTTCCCAATGTGGCGACAACTCTTTGGGCAACCGGTCCAAACTGGAGCGGGACGGCTGCATTCCGCCCAATTCCTCAAACAAGGCCTCGCTTTGACCGGGGGGGACTTGAGCTATTACGAAGGCTCCTTGGCGAGCCGCCCGCGGCGTCCAATAGCCCCCGATGACCCCAGCTCGCAATTCCAACGGACAAATGCTTTTATGCCCCCGACCCGCCGGACAGTACAAGTTTCGCTTGATCCTGACCTCCCCTGCCGAAGTCAGATATGGGGCCGTCGAACTCAGTGTTGGCCGATACGTCACCCCCTCCACCTCAATCTGTTTGGCCGTCACATCATAGCGAGCCAATTCTGCCACCAACAGTTCTCGTTCCACCGCCATCACTCGAGCGTGCAATTTGTGCTCAAATTCTGCAAAGTCTGGCGGGGCTGTGTCCCATTGTTCACCCCACGCTAGGACAAATTGTCTCAACTCCTCCTGACTGGAACTTTGCAAATCCGATTTTTCATGCAAACATGTCATTGGGTAGCCTCCGTGTGTTTAGAATCTGTGTTGGATTCTTACTTTGCACGGCGCCTTACCCTTTGTCAAGCCGTTTTGAACAAATGTGCTCACAGTATGAGAGTTGCACCCTTGTCACATCGGGCGGGGCGTTTCCTATTATGGGCTACATCGTCCTCTTTTTATTTTATTTGACCCAATACTTTGTTATTTTCTTTTTTAATTCGGCTTTAGTGGGGGCGGCAATGATTCGCTTACGGGGCGGAGACCCTACCGTGGGTGATGGTTTTCAGATAG
>JAAETJ010000869.1 GCA_024228495.1 bacterium
AACTTCATGACCCGCTTGATGATCTGGTTGAGCAATGTCTGCAGTTGCTCAGTGGTGGGTGCGCGTACCGGCTGGAATACCGGACCCGCATCGGTCGTGCGATAGACCCCATCCAGAAAAATACAATGGAGATGTATATTGACACTACTTGCTGACTATGCCCATTATTCTTAATCATAATCATGTCTCCTCAATTGGCTGTTAGTAACGATGAATACTGCTGAGCAATGTGTGCCGGCAGCGCGTTAAACTTCGGCTCATAAAGATATTCGGGTTGGTCATTGTATCGTTTTGCATTGATCCACCCATGGCGGCGCCACCGTTGAATCGTTTGAGCGCCAACGCCACAGCGCTCGGCAAGTTCTTCTTGAGATACATAGCCTTTGGCGCGCAGTCTGCTATAGCGTGTTTGAATATTGAATCGTCTGAGTAGATAGACGATCGCGTTGGTATCAAATTTTCCAAGCGTGGGATGGATGTCGCCTTCTTCAGTGAGCTTCTTAGCGGTGTCGCCCGCCGTATATTCGCTCGACAGTTGATCGATCTTGCTGATAATTTGGAGGTCGATTGCTGTCGGCTTGTTGCCCGAGCTGGGTATTCTGACAAGTTCCTTGATGATCGCGCCGGTTTTAAAG
>JAAETJ010000870.1 GCA_024228495.1 bacterium
CGCAGTGAACATCATGATTATCTTCACATTCCTCAGCTTTCTTTTTTATCGCCGTTCCAACAAGATAGCGACGGTCAGTTGGGAAAAAACCGGAAATATTATTCAGGTGGCGCTGTTTACTGCTGGTATCGTCAATATTCTTTTTCTTGGTACTTATCACGGTTATTTCACCAACACCGTTTACAAGGTTGCGGCTTCCATTCCGCAGGTTATTACCACGCTGGTAGTTATTGTCGGCAGTCTGGTGCTTGATTCATTTATTTACAGCAAATCCAGGGACGTCGGCCCGTTACACTGGGGTCGTATCCCTGAACGTGCCCAATATGCATTATTCCTGCTGGCAGTGGCATTTACCTGGTTGATGGGTTTGATGGGATATATTCGTTCCGGCATCCGTCAGCACTGGCATGTGGTTGATATTATGCGCGATGCGTCTGCTGATGCCTTCACGCCAACACTCGGCTATGCTGCCAATGTGGTTTCTGTTGCGACTCTGCTGTTTTTGGCAATGGTAATTTTCGTATTCTGGATCGCCCAGGTCAGCGGCAGTAAAACGCTGCCCGCCGGATACTGGAAGGAGTAGGCCGTCATGCGCAAGTTTTTGACTGTTGTTGCCTTTATGGTGCTCTCCATCGGATTGTTTGCCGGGTACTCAAATTTTGGTATTCCGCAGATTGAGCCGGCACCGCCACCAACCGAGGAAAAAATTGATCTGGGATCGATGACGATGGAACAGTTTGTCGCCCTGGGTGAGCGCCTGTTCAAGGGCAAGGGAACTTGTACGTTGTGTCACAATTCCCTCGGGCGGGCACCGGCGCTTGATGTGATCAGTACAAATGCGCAGGCACGCCTGGATGACCCGCGTTATGAAGAAAGCGGGGGTGAAGCGACGAATATCGAAGAATATCTGATTGAATCTCTGGTCAAACCATCCGCTTATGTTGTCGCCGGGTTTGGCAAGAAGGGAACGAATGATAAAGAAAGCCCGATGCCTGATGCCTCCAGCGGAAGCATTTCATTTTCACAAACTGAACTGACTGCGGTGATAGCCTATTTGCAAGAATATGGCGGTCTGGAAGTCACAGTTGAAATTCCATCTGATGTGCAAGCCAGCGTTGAGGGTGAGGATGACGGGGATGGTGAAGACGGCGAACCGCGGGAAGCTTTTACGGAAGTTCAGGATATCTTCGACAATTTTGACTGCGAAGCTTGTCATACTATCACAGAAGAAGCGGGTGATGCCGGTCCCAATCTCTCGGTTATCGGTGCCAAAAGAGATCGAGATTATCTGCGTCGGGCGTTGCTGGACCCCAATGCCGACATTGCCGAGGATTTTGAGGAAGGAATGATGCCCGATGATCTGGGGCAGCTGATCTATGCCTCGGAACTGGAACTATTGCTCGATTACCTGAGTGCATTGAAGTGAGGATGCGGCCATGAGAATTCCCAGATTATTACAGGCTGCGCTGGTTTTTGCCGGGGTCTATTTTGGATTTATCATAGTTTTTGATTACCTGCTGGGAGCAATTATTCCTAAAAGTCTGCTGACGATGTACATGTTTTTCGTTGCTTCCGGCGTGTTCATGGTTTTTACATATGATGAAGACGATACGCGTGAACTGGTGGCCCCGGTAAAGGCGCTGGTTGAGGATCCGGCAAAACGCGGAATTCGTAATATCGTATTCATACTAATTCCTCTGCTGGTCGGTTATCTTGTCTATAGCCAGATGCTACCCGGATTTGAAGCACCGGTTGAATTGCGCACCATCCACCCCGCACCGCCAAGTACCGCCAAAATATATGGCCAGCGGGTCAATCTGTTGAGTTTGGAAAACCCCTACCGCAAACTCGAAAAAGAGGATCCCGAGGAATTTGCTGCTATGGTGAATGACGGCGCAGCTGTTTACATAAAAAACTGTCAATATTGTCATGGCGATAAACTGGATGGCAAGGGTCCTTATGCTGAAGGGCTGAACCCTACTCCTTTGAATTTTCAGGA
>JAAETJ010000871.1 GCA_024228495.1 bacterium
AGAAAAAGTGTATCATTTGCCATGGCGGTGTGAGGCTCACTTGTTGGTGACGAGGTTTATCAAACACCAAAACTATACGACATTTCAACAACTTGATCCACACCCGCCAACCCAATTACCCAGCCTCATGAATAATTGGGGTTAACTGATAAGAAATGATGTTCAAATTGTTACCAGTGTGTGGAGGTGTATTAACAAAATGACAGCACGAAAGCGGATAACCATTAGTATTCTATTTGTTTGGAGCGCACTTATATTACATCCTCAGCGTGTGGATGCCCAAGCGGCTCTGACATTTCTTGATACTTTTGAAAACGTGTGTATGCCAACACTGACACAGGAGCAGGTTGAAAAAGAATTCAAGGCCCGCAATTGGAAAAGTCCTGATCCCGCGCTTCATATTCTTTACCAACAAGATAATACAAATCCAGACTCAACCGCATATTTCATGTTTGACGAACCGTCCGGAGGCAAAGTACTCGGCGCATCGCTTAGTGAAAAAAAAGGGATTTTGCTGAGTCGACAGAAATCCACTTGCTTCATTCGAATATTTGTCGAGACACCTGAGCGGCTGCGAGATGATTTTCGCAGTCTGATCAAAATTCCAGCAGATAATTCAGTTGATAATAGCAATGTTTTGGCGGACGTCTGGGCCAGTTATTTGAAGGGGAAAGTGATCGGTTTTCGAGCTGTCAGATCTTCGAATGGCTACTGGACAATTACAGCAACGCGGATTCTTACAAATGACTAGGTCATAGACCCAATCATATTATCAGCCCGCCGGCTGCCAGTAACACCTGGCCGCTGATATAATTGGATTCAGGCGAGCACATCAGATAGACCGCGCCTGCGGCCTCTTCCGGCGTTCCACCGCGTCCCATCGGGATCATACGGTTCATGCCTTTGATCATGTCCGGTGGAATGCCGATATTAATGGCGCGATTACCCACTTGTGCCACTGATTTTTCTTCGCCCAGCGGTTCGGTAATGCGTGTTTTGATATAACCGAAGGCGACACAATTCACATTGACATTGTATCGGCCCCATTCCTTGGCCAATGTTCGTGTCATGCCGACAAGTGCGGATTTGCCTGCCGCATATCCCATCTGCCCGGCATTGCCATACAGCCCGGCAATCGATGAAATATTGACCACTTTGCGATAAATTTCCTTGCCTTCCTCAATCTCCTGTTTGGCGGCAGGACGAATAAAATCGGCGGCGGCCCGCAAGATCCTGAAGGGTGCAATGGTGTGCACATCAAGCATGGCCTGAAACTGCTCGTCTGTCATTTTCTGGATAACCGTATCCCAGGGATAACCGGCATTGTTGACTATAATATCCACACCACCAAAG
>JAAETJ010000872.1 GCA_024228495.1 bacterium
CCTCAATATTCTCGATGCAGTAATATTTCCTGATCTTGCTGAGAACCCCCTGATCGATCCATTTTTTCAGCTGCCGCGAGACATTTTCCCGCCTCGCGTCCGCCATCAGACCAAGATCGTTCTGAGTGATTGGTGATATATCATCAACCGTTTTCCTTCTAGCGATTTTCCGAAGCCTTCCAGCACTTGCCTGCCAAGTCCGGCAAACAAAGCGGAATTTTGTAAAATATCACCAAATGGCCTGGATACGCTGGTCATGTCACACTTCCTGAATTAGTGCCATCGTCTGGAGAAAATTGGGGTACCCAGTGGTGGTGTTCGAAAAAACACACCTGTTTTCTCTGCTCGCTTTCGAATATCTTGAGTATATACTGGGTTGAGTACAATTCTTGTCAAAACGAACCAATGTTCAGTTTTTTTTCAAGAACAAAAGATACATACAGGATGACTATTTATGAGACTTGTCAGGATTGGCATAAGGGGGAGACTGCGTTATGTGTTCTTTGCAACTGCCCTTGTCATACTTGCTTTTACTCAATATTACTCACACAACAAAATAATAGAGCTAAAAAAAAATAGTATCATCAGCAAAGTCGATGCTACTCACGAGCTATTTCGCAGCCATTTTGCCAAGCAAAACAATAATAATCTTCAATTGATCAAGGCCATGACATCAGACCGGAAATTCCACACATCTTTGTGGAAGGAACCGAATAAATCAGCCTCCTTTGCTATAAAAATTGCAGATACCGTAAATGCTGACTGTGTCTTTATTCTTGATGAAAACACTAAACTGCATGGACTTTGGCTGCCAACAAATGACGGTTTGATGAATGACAGGCAGACGGCAAGGATCAAAAATACTATCGACAGAGACGATATTAAAGGTCTCCTTTTAAAAATTCTTCATTCTGACAAGAAGATTGATCCCGGCAAGAAACAGCAGATTGTCATTTTGAACAATGAGCTTTTCAATTTTGCTTTCCATCCCATAAAAAAGTCACTTCATGACAGCACTGCCTTGGGCATTATCGGCGTTGGCATCAAACTGGATGATGCCTGGATAAGCCAATTGCCGAACTGGGATAAAGATGTGAATATGACACTCTTTGTCGATGGGCATCCTGTTGCCTCAAACATGGCTAACAAACATCGAGGCACAATTACAAAAGCTGCTCTTGGTATGAACAGCAAAACTGCTGTGATCAGGCTGAATGAAGAAAAGCACATCCTGTTCAAAGGAGAATTTGCCAATCTTGGAACGCAGGCAAGTTACGTATTTGCGGCCAGCCTTGATCGGGCAATGGTTCCCTTTAATTCGCTGCTATGGCAGGTTTTTGCTGCCGGTTTGACTGTGCTGGCTATTGGTGCGGCAATAGTGATAGCGCTTACCAACCACATCACATTTCCAATTTGCCGCCTGCTGGATGCAACACGCGAAGTGACAGATGGCAATTATGACTGTCATGTAGATAAAATCTCAACGGATGAGGTGGGCGAGCTTACCAAAACCTTTAATCTCATGGTCAAGGGGCTGAAGGAGAGAGAGCAAATCCGCAATCTGTTCGGCAAATATGTGCACCCTTCAATTGTCAGCGACATCATGAAGAATCCGGATAGTCTGTTGACATCAGGCGCCCGCAGAAAACAGACCTTGCTGTTTTGTGATATACAAGGTTTTACCACTCTGGCCGAGAATATGGATGCCGAGCAGACAGTTGCTTTTCTCAATGATTTTCTGAGCACCATAACCAAAGAACTCAGTGCTCATGAAGGTATTTTAGATAAATATCTTGGTGATGGCTTAATGGCCTTTTGGGGGGAGCCGTTTAACAAAGACAATCATGCTCTTTTAGCTTGCCGCGCCGCTTTGGCGATGCAGGCCAGTGTTTTTGTCAGGCAGGCTGAATGGTCCAGTCAGGGACTACCGCAAATTCACATGCGCACAGGCGTGGCGACCGGTAATGTTGTTGTCGGTAATATAGGTTCTGAACAGGCGCGTGATTACACCTGCATCGGTAACACTGTCAATCTTTGTTCGCGACTGGAAGGGGTGAACAAATTATACGGCTCCAAAATCATAATTGACGAGCAGTCCAAAATCATGGCTGGCGATGAGATCGTAACAAGAGAATTGGACACGGTTCAGGTCAAAGGACGTGAAGGTGGCACCCCGATTTACGAGCTGCTTGGGCTTCAAACCGATGTATCAGCGCAAACTTTAGAATTGATCGACAGGTATGCGCAGGCCTTGAAATTATATCGTGCCGGTAATTTCTCTATAGCCAGAGACGCTTTCAAACATATTTTACAAAACACACCAGATGATATTCCCAGCAAACTCATGCTTGAACGCTGTCTTTCCCATATCGACAATCCGGTAAAAAACTGGACTGCCATAGAGGTGCTGGACAGTAAATAAGGGCGTTTTTTTCCAATCATATCTGAAAAAGTGACAAACAACAAAACTGTGATGACCGTCACCATTTTGTCCAGCTCTTTCCTTTACCTTTGAGCTATCGGTGACGAGCAACCAGGAAAGGGAAAAGACGATGACACAGAAAACTGAAAATTACACGAAACCATCACGGGATAAACTGAAAAAGCGCCTTACATCACTACAGTTCGAGGTTACCCTGAAAAAAGCTACGGAACAGGCTTTTAACAATCATTATTGGAACGAGAAACGCCCCGGTATTTATGTCGATATTGTCAGCGGTGAGCCTTTGTTCTGTTCTGTTGACAAATTTGATAGCGATACAGGCTGGCCTAGTTTTTCTTCACCACTGGAAGCTAGTAATATTATTGAAAAGATCGACTTTCGATTATTTTCGCCATGTACGGAAATACGCAGTAAAAACGGCAACTCCCATCTTGGGCATCTGTTCAAAGACGGCCCCACTCCAGATGGCCTGCGCTACTGCGTAAACTCCGCCGCCTTGCGCTTTATTCCAAGTGCGAAACTGGCTGAAGAAGGTTATGGCGCCTATCTGCTATTGTTTGAAAATGCCTCAGAGGATTGAATAGAAGCTATATAAGCAATTGGCTACGCCTTGTCCAGAATTTCCCGACAGGCAGCAATCTTAGCTGCACTGGTGTTGGCTGTTCGCATGATTTCCGTCAACCTATCCGCAGGGGCTTGAGTGTCCATCCTACTACCATATAACATTTGGTTTTTCCCTCTCTCAATCTGGTA
This sequence comes from bacterium, assembly GCA_024228495.1. Lineage (GTDB taxonomy): Bacteria > Pseudomonadota > Alphaproteobacteria > Rhizobiales > JAKIUO01 > JAKIUO01. The sequence goes on from JAAETJ010000872.1 coordinate 3,197, forward strand.
ACTGCTCGAGCGATACGCATTCAGATAGCTTGGCGCCAACGCTTTCTAGATTTCTACATTTCCGGCCATGCCCACGGTCCTCGCAAAAAAACCGCGTTGCAGCATTGTCACAACAACGAAAGGATTTCAGCGCCTTGAGGGCAACGTCACAGCTTGTGACAGTCTCTTTGACGCTGCACTCGATGGCCTCGGAAATGCCACGCGCCCTGCAAGAATGAGTCGAGGTGGCCACGAATCTTTTGCTCACGGGCGAGTCGCCGAGCTTCACGACCCAATCGGTTTGTTCGCCTGTATCGATCTCCACAAAACCGCGTTTGCGATGGCCGCTTTTGCAGGCCTTGATCCCCCGGATTGCAAAGTCGGTTCCGATTCCGCCCGTGCAAAGGGAAGTCTTGCCCGACCACTCCCCAATTATGAAACCTTTCTTCCGTTCCAGGGCGTGAAAATATATATACCGAGATTTCAGGGCTCCCTCGACCAGCATTGCGCATGTATGCGGTCCGATTGTCATCCACCCCTTGCTCAGCCAACCTCGCTCATCCTGATAGGCGACAGCGGCCTGAACTTTATTCTCCAATGGGTTGCAGATTTTGAAATCCGCCACAGCATTGGAAGAAATGCCTATCGTTATTGCGCTCAGAAAAAACGCCGTAACCGTCACAATAATTAGCCTAATGGTTATCTCCTAGCGGATTAATTCGATAGTTCTTTGGTCAACCTGTCGACTTTCTCCTTAATGTGCGTACTGCTTGGCTGCATCTCCAACGCTTTGCGATAGTCAGCAAGTGCGCTTTTTTTATCGCCGAGACCTTCGAATGCGCTGGCTCGCCGATGGAGGGCCGGAAAATGTTTTGGATTAGCGTGACAGTAACCGAATTAACTGATTTTCTACCATTTCTCACTTATCTTCGTTGAAACTAATTCGGTTATTGTCACCGTTATTACCGTTATAATCATCTCGCAATTTGATCGCCCCTGACATTGCACCTCTCCCAATCAGTTGAAACAACAATTATAGAGAATAACAATTTAGTCCTGATGGGAATCCATCAATTGTGAGTCGGCACTTTCGCAAGCTGGTATTAATTCTGACTTGATTTGACACCGCCTGAAAACACGGTAACTGTCAGATCAGGTCTGAATTGGTACAACTAATGAGTCCAGGCATGCTTGCGGCCATAGCGGAAATTATCAGAGTAAGCCTTCTTAATAACGCGCGGCGCTTTGGACTCATCGGTGACCTGGTAAGGAATACCGTTGCGCCTTGCATAGCTCACCGCTTCGCCCTTGCTGGCAAATTTCAAACTGATTTGCGAGCGCATATCATCGCTACTTGTCCAGCCCATCAACGGCTCGACTTCGCTTGCCTGCTCTGGTTCATATTCAAGAACCCATGTATCAAAATTCGCCCTGCCCGACTGGGTAGCGCTTCTGACAGGAACATAGATCTTTGCAAACATCGCGTACCTCTTTAACTGCTATCCTGGGGCGGTAAGAGTGCCGCGCCGGTCTCCCCTTTGATACAAAACTTCCGCTAAGGTATTGGAGCTTTAGCTAAATGCTTGAAATACATGGTCGGGGCGAGAGGATTCGAACCTCCGACCCCCTGGTCCCAAACCAGGTGCGCTACCAGGCTGCGCCACGCCCCGACACCCTGAAACAGAGGGAGATATTACAATTTACCCATGTTCCAAGTCGGCAAATATATGAACTAATGTGAACATTCTGTCAACAGGGTCACCAACACAATACACCATCAATTTTGATGAGGTGTTCTTTAGCAAAAATGAAAGAAAAGAGAAATGGAGTGGATTTTTATTCTCATTGCGCCTGTTTTATCTGGGAACTGAGTACTATTGCAGGAAGTAAATGAAATGCAATGTTTTGCACGAATAAGAACGATCTCTTGAAACACCCCCCAAATTTATTGACAAAGCCCTCTAATCCACTGCACGAATTCGGGACCTTTTTCGTTGATACCCTGTGTGACCATCAGGCGACCGCGACCAAGGCGATGTTTACGAAACCTGCCATTGAGATACGCAATCTTTTAAGCTTTTGTGTCTGCCATTCTATTCCCTGTGGCACAGCGCCAACGGCCCTTTTTTGTGCCTGCAACCCTCATGGGGCCACTCGCTACAGCGCAAGTGGTCAGCGCGCTCGCGGCCCAATGCTACCGTCACAGCGAGTCTCACATCTATCTGAACCTACACAATACCAAGCTGGTCTCTATGAGTGGCGAGAGGTCTTGGTGTTTGGCGCTATCATGGTTTTCCATCTCTCAACCCTCTTCCTCAGCAATTTGCGAACTTCTTCGACAAACTCACCTCCACCGATCTGGTTGAATATCCGGCCCCGCCTTACATGAACATGGTCGACGAGCTTGCCGCCTTTACTCTCCACCAGCTTGGCGAATGCATCAATTTCTTTGGATTTGAAACGGCTGTTAAAGGTGTTGAACAAGATCACCGCCTTACCTCGAAAATCGTTTTTTTCGACAAATGTCCACAGGGGTGGCGCGGGGCGATACCACCAAATGGGAGATCCGAGGAACACGAGGTTGTAGGAGCTCATATCCAATCTGTCAGGATCAATCACTGCGGGAAGTCTGTCCCATGAATCATCGTTTGCATTGTTCCATCCCTCGAAATCAAGACCATAGGCTTTGGCTTCAAGGAGGATGAGTTCGGCCTTGAAAGATCGTGCAATCTCCTTGGCCATGGCGAGCGTATTTCCGGATCGGGAATAGCAAACAACCAGCACATTCGTCCGCTCATCGTCTACTCGCGTATAGGTAGGACTGGTGAAATAACTGCGGTCCTTCCAAAGCGTGAACACGAAACCGGCGGCGCAAATCACCGCTGCCGTTAGCAGGGTCACCAGAAAGAGAATGAACTGCCGCCGTGTCATGGCACCTCCGATCAATTTCCGCCCGGTTTTACACTTGATTTAAAAAACAGCATCAAGGTGCTCTGCATATCTCTGAAGGTCCACATCCACGTCCGGGTTCTTCAAAACGTCATAGCAGGAAAAAGTCGGCAATTGATCCAAGCCGATGAACTGCTGCGATTTATGGAAGCTGAAAAAAACACCATCCACATCCCTGCCGTCAAACAGCTGCGTTTTGTCGCCAAAGGCTTCTAGCGGCGCATTCCATGTAGTCGAGAGCATATACTTCCGCCCCGTCATCAGTCCGCCGCTTCCATATTTTCGCGTCGGATCACTCCGTGTACGCCCGTCATCAGTAAAGAGCTCTCCGTATCCGGCCATATAGACTTCATCAATGTATTTCTTGAACCCCCACGGAATGGACATCCAATACACCGGTGTCTGGAAAATGATGAAGTCCGCCCACAGAAATTTCTCGACCTCTTCTGCTGCATCGAAAGCATCATCAACGTGGGTGGTTTTTACATTCCATCCCTTTTGCGTAATTTTTTCTTTGGCCAGTTCGACAAGTGTCCTGTTCAGCTTGCCCGGCGAGATTTCCCAATACTGGTGACCGTTGATAATAAAGACGTTCTTATTCATAAGGTGATCCTCCACTACATATGCAAAATAGTGTTGTGCTGCACTCCTGGAAGTGTTTCCGTCCCAAGGGTGCGATAATTGCAATACATACTCAGTACAGAATTACACCTCAGTCAAGCGTAATCACCGACAGCGTATAGGGCTGGTCGATTTTCGTATTGATCAAATAGCCATGAGGATCGGGCCAGGGCATATCCATGTTAACGACAATCAACTCATCGCCGCGCACAATTACTTCAGCTGGCTGGTCCAGTGAGACGAAGCAAAAAAAACGTTGTTGGCCGCCAAAGAGGGAAGAAACCCGGCATTTGAGGAGCTGCAAGAAAAACGTCCTCTGAGCCCTGATCAATTTGAATTTGTGGCCAGAAGGTTTATCGAAGACTACGCCAAAATTCACAATCGCAGCTAGAAAGAAAGCGAGCACATCCTCACCCGTGAATTCGCCTCTCAATGGAAGGGAAGGCGCATCGCAACAATTTCCAAGCCCGTGGTGGTTTCTATCATCCAGAGGATTGTCAATCGGGGATCTCCGGTGCAGGCCGTGCGGGCACTCGCCGCTATACGCAAACTGTTTAATTGGCAGATTGAAATTGGCGAACTTCCCGTTTCTCCTTGCGATGGTTTGCGAGCATCAGCAAAAGTGCTCTCGCGTAATCGCGTTTTGAGCGACCAGGAAGTCGTACAAATACTCATTACAAGTGAAGCTCAAGGCTATCGCTTCAAGCAAAGCCGTAACAAAAAAACTCCTCCAGGCCCCGATACCAGTAGCCCGCCTTGACCACAGCCCTACAGCTCTATATCTCCAACACCCAAATGGTGGGTCAATTTTAAACGCCAAACCTGGGTCAGTTTTAAATGCTCATTGACACACAAGATCGACGCAACGCCAGCGGATCAGGCCGGGGACATAATCGGCCGGTGCTTTTCAATAATTTACGCAAGTTCTCTTCGGTGTTCTGCTGTTAGTTTCGAGGGACGCCCCGACGGTTTCTTGTTGATCAGCCCCTTGAGGCCTTGCTCATTGAAACGAATGACCCAGTCACGCAATGTCTGCCGGTCCATCAAGCCGACAGCTGCCGCTTGCGTCCGGTTCTTGCCATCGTATATTGCCGCCAAACGCCGTAACTCCTCACAACTATAATCATCTCGCAATTTGATCGCCCCTGACATTGCACCTCTCCCAATCAGTTGAAACAACAATTATAGAGAATAACAATTTAGTCCTGATGGGAATCCATCAATTGTGAGTCGGGACTTTCGCAAGCTGGTATGAGAGTGCGTCTCATTTACGATAAAATCCACTCGGCGATTCGCGTCAAAGCTCCGGACATGCTATGTCGGTACCTAAATGAAGTTCGGTTTGCGAATGAAATGAATGTATAAAATATCACATTTAGTGGGAGGAAAAAATTGTGTTGAACAAAGTTTTGTTGGTCATTCTGACTGCAGCTGGCGTGTGCTTGTCGATTGTCCCGATCGCCACAGCCGAAGAAAAAGCGGTCGTTACCACCAAGTCGCTCAGTCTGGATACAGCGCTGGAGCTGGCAAAAGCCGGCCTTGCGAACTGCCGCAAAGGGGGATTTCAGATCGCGATCAGCGTCATTGATCGCGGTGGTAATCTGCAGGTCACCTTGCGCGACCGCTTAGCCGGCCCCCATACCTCCGATACATCCTATCGCAAAGCATGGACGGCTCTCAGCTTTAGAACAAACACAACAGGCCTTGCCGGCGTGACCGAAAAGGGGCGGGCCTGGGCGATCCGCAACGTCACAAAGGCGCTGCCCCTTGGAGGTGGCGTGCTCATTCGTGATGGCGATGGTGTTATGTTGGGTGCCGTTGGCGTATCTGGTGCACCTGGCGGTAAGACGGATGAAGCCTGTGCAAACGCCGGTATTGCCGCCATAGAAGAAAAAATCTCTTTTTAGTCTATTATTCAAGACTCTGACCGAAAGGTCTGAAGATTATTATGGACAAACAGATGCAAATCGACCGCCGTACACTCATAGCTTCGCTGGCCTCAATGAGTGCCTGTGCGGCTTTGCCATTTTCGATCGGCCGGGCCGCAACTTTACCACTCATCACCAGGTCCATTCCAAAAACCGGAGAACAGCTACCAGTTATTGGCATGGGCTCGTCGGTCACATTCAATGTGGGGGACGATCCCGAGTTACGGGATAACCGGACGGACGTGTTAAGATCTTTTTTTGAAGCTGGCGGCGGCCTTATAGATTCTTCTCCTATGTATGGTTCGTCCGAAGAGGTGATTGGATACGGGCTAAAACGTCTTGGGCCGCAAAAGAAATCATTTGCGGCCACCAAAGTCTGGACACAAGGCGGCGCAGGACCCGCACAGATGGAAAATTCGAGGAAATTGTGGAATGTGGATCGGTTCGATCTTCTACAGATTCACAATCTGGTATCCTGGCAAGACCATCTCGAGACACTGCTTGAAATGAAGGCGCAGAACAAACTACGTTATATCGGAGTGACGACCTCGCACGGACGGCGACATAGAGACCTCATCGAAATCATGAAAACTCAACCCGTCGATTTTGTACAGTTCACGTATAATCTGCTCAACCGCAGAGCCGAACGCGACCTCCTGCCGCTCGCTCGCGAACGTAAAATCGCAGTTATCATCAACCGTCCGTTTCGAAGGGGGGCTTTGTTTGATCGGTTCGCAAACCATCCGTTACCCTCTTGGGCGAGTGAGTTTGACTGTAGCAACTGGGCGCAATTTTTCCTGAAGTTCATCATCTCGCATTCCTCCGTCACCTGTGCGATACCCGCCACCACACGTGTCGATCACATGCACGAAAATATGGGAGCTGCTCGCGGTCGCCTTCCAAGTCCTGCACAACGAAAGCGAATGATCCAGTATGTCGCTGAACTGTAATGTTTGAACTGTACGATTACTCCTTGTCTGACCTTCTGCTATTCTCACGCGAAACCTATTTGAGATTGTTGGGGCGATATAATGCGGATATGTGGCCCTCGCAAATTGCGATGATGATTCTCGGCGGTACCCTGATCGGACTGGTCCGGAGCTCCAAACTCACCTCGGACCGGGTCATCTCTGTCTTGCTAGCAGCCATCTGGCTGTGGGTCGCTTACGGTTTTCATATCGAGCGCTATGCTACTATCCAGATTGCTGCAAAAACTTTTGCGGTAATGTTTATTATACAGGCAATTTTACTTGTGTTGATTGGTGTTATCGGTGTCCGGATACATTTTTCACTAAGTGGTGGATTGATAAACCGGACAGGTCTGGGGTTGGTGTGTCTTGGCGTGTTCGTCTATCCGCTGGCTGGATGGGCGGCAGGCCGGGAATGGGGGCAAGTCGAGCTGTTCGCGCTCATGCCTGATCCAACCGTCGTCGCAACCTTCGGATTTCTACTTATGACCGGACCACGTCCGAACGGGCTTTTACTGATTATACCGGTTTTGTGGACCGTTGTCAGTGGCGCCCTGTCTTGGGAAATGGGGGCCTATGAAAGCCTTCTCGCGCCAGCTACAGCCTTGCTGACAGTTTCTCTTTCGCTAGTGCAATATATGCAATCAGTCAGCAAATAGACGCCCCTTGGCTTTGCAGCGGTTGCTAACAAGGCGAAAGACTCAAGGATGCGTATTCGTCCGTTGATGTATAGGGAACCTCTATATACTGAAGTTACGGGGCAAGGGATATTTGGAGATTGTCGAACAAAATATACAGAAAACTCCTCTCATATATGTTCGACCTGCAATTCCACGGCTCTACAAGGTTTCTGGAAAGTTGAGACTCGCGTCAATTCAGTATTATGATACCAAATCATGGAGTTAATGCCCAAGCTGGTTATGCAATTTTATGTCAAAAGTACTAAAATGAACGGAAAACCATTGCTCCAGCTGGTTGGAAAGATCTTGTTCCATGCTTTCAAAACTGCCGGTATGATGCCCATCCATGATGTCGCGAAGATCATCAAGCAACCGGTCATGGTCGGTCTTGTGACCGGTGTAATCTTCGTATTTTTCTTCACGCATAAGCTGTTCTTCGAGCGCAAAATGAGCAGAGATCTGGGAGTAAATTTCTCCTAGGAAATCGGCTGTTTCATCACTTGTCGAGACGTTTTTGCGAAGTATTTCGTGCAGATCGTTTATAAGGCCGATAAGTTCACGGTGTTCTTGATCAATCGATGGATTACCGGTGTTGAATTCATCTTTCCATTCTATAAGTGGCATTCTGGTCTCCGGTGGAAAAAACTATCTGAAGGTAAACTCGCCCTCTTCGGCGCGGAACTGGATCACAAAATGCCGCGCCGACTTCAGCATTACCTCGGTATTACTGGAATAATCAAATCCCTCTTTGCGATCACTGTCGCGCATGTGAATTGCAACCTTGTGTTTACCGGCGGCTACGGGAAATGCCTTGTAGGCTACTGACGGGCCATCGCCCCGAAACCCGGTTGGTGGCAGTTCACCCTTGTACATACTCTTACCGTCGATTTCCAGTTCCACCAACAAGGGCAGACGTTGTCTGGGACACACCTTCTTGCGGCGCATGTTCCGGGCAAGCTTTGACAATTCCTCAGCTGTGCGATCGCGGCACCCCCCCTTGTGTTTACCACTATGAACGAAGGCGAGTTTGATCTGAGCCATACCAGGTTCCAGATGCCGATAAGTGGGCGTGTCTGCGAAAAACCCTATCACAAGGATCATGCAGCCGTAAACAACTGCCTGTCCGGCATATCTCATTAGATTAAGCATCAGAATACCCATCGGTTTTGGCCGCGTCATTATTTTCCGGTTTGTCTTCCCTGGAAGGGCCTGTTTCGGGTTTAGGCAGAGTAGCAATATGCTCGGCGAATTCCCTGACGCCATCGACCAGCATCTTTTCGTCGGCAATTCCGGCACGGAACTGTTTTATTCTCTCACGAGGCACCCGTTTACGCAATTTGGGATCGCGTTTCCCATCAACGCGTTCATTTGTCCAGTCCTGGCCAAACCGGTGATGGCAGTTTCCCTCCCGACAACCGGTGAAGAAAAGGCCATCTGCCAGCTTCCTGCTTATCACATAATCAATGAAGGAAGGCGGCAACATACCAAGGCAGTTGATTTCTATCTTGACCGTATTAGGGACTTCGTCCGGGTCCAGTCCGGCACTGTATTTACAGCCAATAACCAAAATGCGTGTGTTTCCGGACAGCTTGGCCGCTGTATCATGAATCCGCTGTCGCAAATCAGCAATCGTCAGCTCCGGAAGTTCTATGCCGCTGACGACATTGCTGCGACGACGAAATGGTGTCGATGTGGGGCAGGCACCGACACATATACCACAACTGATACATGTAGATGAGTTCACAGTAGCTTCGAGAGCGTATTTCGTGCCATCGGTGCGCATCTGCATGGTCACCGCGCCGGTCGGGCAGTCCTCCGCACAGCGCGTGCAGCCATTGCATTCTTCCAGATTCACCACGGCGACCGGTACTTTACGCATTGGTGGCATCCAGGGCACGATCAAAAACATCAAAACAAGCGCGGTCATGAAGCCCCAGACGGTGCCAAAACTCCAGATGTCCAGTAGCGGATAAAAGGCAAGATAGAACCAATCGAGCCGTACATTGGCCACGACCTGTGTCAGATCAGCGGGACCATGACTGAGTGCCGGTTTAACCAGTGAGAGAACAAGAAAAGCAATCAGCATACCGATTGCCAATCCGCGTGGCGGATTGACCTCTGGACGGCTGACCCGCATCAAATGAACCCACAGCACAATCAGCAGAAATAAAGGAGCGGCGATATGAATGAAGATCATCAGCGAGAAAAAGCGGTCATCGAGCCGTTCGGGGGTGATGAAATTATTGGCGATGGGTGAACCAAAAATGGGCAGCCAGTCCATCCACTCAGTGGAGCGCAGCGCGATAAATTGGGCCAGTTCGTCCCAGACCAGCCAGTAACCGGTGATACCGCAGGAAATGAGCAGAAGAAATACTGGAACGCCGGTAAACCAGGTAAACCAGCGCGGGCCACGATACCGATCTAGGGCGAACTCACGCAGCGTGTGAATCACCATGAACAAGACCATGGCGTCTGAGCAGTAACGGTGCAGCGAACGCATGATACCAGCCAGATACCACTGCTCATGGGTCATGTATTCAACCGAATCATAAGCTTCTGTTAGGCCCGTGTCGAAAAAAATGTAAACATAGATCCCGCTGACCGCGACAATCCAGTACATGAAAAATCCAAGGGCACCCAGATGATAAAACGGGTTCCATGCAGGGGTGAAAATCTTGTCAGCCCACTTCTCGACAAGTTCAAAGCCGACGCGCATCGGCGCATGTATGGAAGCCATATTACATTTCTCTCGTCAATCAAACTTCGACATCTGGTATAGGTATATTATTATTCCGCTTAGAGCTAGGGGCTGTATTCTCAAGCCACACTATTTCCTCCGCGCCATAACCGCCAGACATTACGTATCAGCACGACAGCCATTGTGCCAAGAATCATCAACCCGATGAATAATCCGATGAAAATCGAATAATCGAAATAATATCTACCATTTCTTGGATCGTAAATTGTGCAAAAAAGCCGCACCCTGTCTGACAGTCCTTCCAGGCTCATTATGGACTTCTTTCGTCCAAAGACCAGCTCTTTTAACGGTTCTACCACCGCAGGGGGAGGGAAGCTGGCACCATATACATGGGCATAGACCTTGCCGCCCGAGTCAATCACGGTTGTCTGGGTCAGATGATCGAAACCTACCGGGGACGGAACATAGATAAATCCCAATATATTGCTGATTTCTGTTACAGATTCACTTGTTCCGCTTAAAAAGTGCCAGTTTGGTCGACTGACCCCACGGGTTGAAGCGAAACCGCGCATACGTTCGGGCGTGTCTGATTTTGCATCAAAACCGATGGTAACGACGGAAAACCGGTCCTCTCCCAATGCATTCTGGGCAATTTTAACGCCGTCATAAAGCGACTCAACGATAGTAGGACATGTTTGAAAGCAGCTTGTATAGATCATGTTGATGATCAGCGGCTTGCCACGAAACTGCGCCAGTGAGATCTTTTTGTTGTAGCGGTTGATGAATTCCAGATTGGGAATATCCCGGCCTATCGCCGCCTGGCTGTATTCCAGCGCGGCTTTCTCATCGAAGGGGGGAGGCTCCGGGATTGACTGGCGAGCCGATACCCTTTGCGACGTGAGCACTAACACTGCCATTACAACCAGCGTTAATGCTGCATTTGCCAGCCTCGGAAACGATATCATGCGCTTAGCATCCATCCATCTATGATCGCGGCACCAAGCAGCAGTCCCAGTTGAATCAGTGACGCATGGAACGTCTTGAACGCCGTTTTGCGATCTGGTGTGCGAACAAGCTGGATATTGCGCCACAAGAACAAAGCGCCACCTGACGCCGCACCAGCCAGATATACCCAACCCATGCCGTAAACCACCGGCAGCAGGGAGAGCAAAACAAGTGCAACAGTATGCACCAAACTGACCTTGGCTGCAAATGCATCTCCCATGGTGAGCGGCAGCATTGGCACTTTTGCAGCAGCATAATCATCGCGCAAAGCTGTGGCTAGCGCCCAGAAATGTGGTGGCGTCCACAGAAAAAGAACAACCGAGAGAATGAGCGGTGCCATGGCTATCTGCTCCCCCGTGCCCGTGGCTGCGGCACCAGCAAGCACTGCAAAACTGCCCGCCAGTCCGCCGACAACGATATTCATAGAGCTGCGGCGTTTGAGCCAGATCGTATAAACAATGCCGTAAAAAAAGGCACCAAGAAAAACATAGAGCGCCACATATCCGTTCAGCAACATGGCGGCGCTGCCAACAGAAGCAGTCAGAACGACAAGGATCACAGCGGGCCAGAACCAGCCTTCCTTGAATTTCCCAACAACAAACGGGCGTGACTTGGTGCGCTCCATTATTGCATCAATATCACGTTCTATATATTGATTGAAAGCTCCAGCACTTGCCGATGAGGCCATAACAGCCAGCCCCAGTACGAGCACCTGCCAACCACTCAATTGCGGGTCGGGAGTCATGGCTAGACCGGCCAGGGCACACAGCATTATGCCAAAACCAATCCGCAGCTTGAAGACATCGGCGATATCGCGAATTATGCTTGTCACAACCAGAAAACCTTTCAATTTAAGGAACCTCTATAAATTCCCTGTTTCGCCCCCTTATATCCGGATGGCTGATTTTTCACCTGGCGGCCTGATTGATACGGACCGTGGCCCGGTTCATCAAGGGTTACAATCCGGTTGTCCGGATTTTACACGGACACTGCACACACTGCTCGCACCAAAACACTCAACCCGGCGCAGCAATGCCACGCTCAAAGGCTATGAGCCTTTTCATGTTGTCGACCAGATTCATCATACCGATGCGGACGCTGGCGCGCTCAATGCTGATTTAACGGATCAGTTTCTCCACTATTCTCATCCTAGCCGATCAGGATGCACCCTGGAGAATTTCTAGAGTTTCCCTTTACAAAAACCAAGACAAAAAGGGGCGTGAGAAATCACGCCCCTTTCCCAGTACTTCTGGTTAGCTTAGTGGCCAGACTTCCGACAGGAACTTCCAGTTCACATAGTAGTAGAGAACGAAAGTAACAAAGAGCAGCGTCACAAGAACAATGGTTCCCGAAAGATTTGGATGCTCTTCCTCGGCTCCGTAGCTAGCGACCGCTTCGCCGCCGCCAGCCGTGACAACCGGGTTGGCCTTGCAAGCCGCCTCATCACGTTTTGCGCCAAACAGTATGGACGCCACGACGACAACCACATAGATGGCACCGCCAATGGTCGCCATAATGGCGAAGACGCCGTTCAGTCCCATCATCATGAAAGCCGTGCCTGGTACATCCACGGTAAGCGGCGCATCCGAGAAGGTAATATCCCAGTGGCGGCGTGCAATACCGATTGTACCAGCGCCCATCATGAATAACGAAATACCCGCCGCCCCGAGACCGAACAGGTAGGGCTGCCATCTGGCCAGCCCCTTCATGACGATCTCCCGCTGGAAGATCAGCGGCACCACCAAATAGGTGATACCCATGAACGCCAGCGTCGTACCGGCAACAACCGTGGCATGGAAATGGCCCGGAACATAGATAGTGTTGTGAATGATCAGGTTGATCTGTTCGTTACCCATCGTCACACCGGAGATACCACCCAGGAAGCCGAAAAGAACAAGCGACAGGAACATGGAGGAAAAGGCCGGGTTACCCCACGGCGCCTTGCGAAGCCACTCAAACACACCCTTGTTGAACCCTCTTTTGCGCTGCGCGGCCTCGATTGCGCCAGGCACACTCAAACCATGGATCAGACTACCCAGTACCGCGAGATAAAGCGCGTAACTGGTATTGAAGATCTTCCAGCTGGAGCTGACGCCGGGTTCCACCAGCAGATGATGGGCCGAAGCCAGCTGCAAAAACAGGATGTACAATAAGAACGCCCCGCGGCTAACCTTTTCAGACAGGGGCTTGGCGCCCAGCAACAGAGCGGCTGTAGCATACCAGATTGAAACATGGGTTGCCACATTGATCTGCTGTGATGAATGACCAAAGCCCCACCAGATCAACTTGTAGGTCAAGCTGTCGATATGCGGGATGAGATCAAGCGACCACAGGAAGGTCGGCACAAGAATGATGGCTCCCGAGAGAATGGTATACACCGCGATGATAGCGGCGGTTAAAGCCCCGAACGTTACCAGCGGCAAGGACCCTTCATAGGTTTTTTCCTTCTTGGCCGTAAGTATAGTTCCAAAGAAAATGCCGACCGCCAACAAGGCGCCAACTGCAAACAGGATCAATCCAAGATAGAAATGCGGTGCCGCCTTCATGGGCACATAGCTGGTGAACATCACCGAGCTCTCACCCTGCAGCACAGCCACATTGGCCATCAAGGCGCCAACCAGCATCAGGATGAACCCAAGCCAGGCAATTTTCGGCAGGACTATCCTGGCATTCAATAATATTGCCGAAGCAAAATATAGAACCGCCACTTCAAAAAAGATGATCCAGAATACCAAAACATCGGCGCCGTGCGCCGTCAATGCCAGATAAAACAGTTCTGCATCAAGCATGTGAACTGCCGGCCAGCGCGTCAGAGCAACGAGGAGGCCGAAGAGCCCGCCAATAGCCAGAAAGACAACGGCCACGACCGCATTGGCCTTGATCAGTGCATCGGCTTGTGAATGAACCTTTAGTCCCGTCTCCGGACAGGTTCTGAATTTAAAATCTTTAGCCACGCCCACCTCCTATTTCTTGCTATCTACGACATAAATGCGTCCGACCATGGCATGGTGGGCAACGCCGCAATACTCATTACATACAACACTGTATTCACCCGTTTTGTTGGGCTTTACCGTCAACACCATTTCATATCCGGGGTGGATCTGAAGGTTGATGTTGGTTGGCTGCAGTGAAAAACCATGCTGTACATCCATTGAGGACAGATGCAAGCGGTACTGCTTGTCTTTTTCAAGTTCCAGAATTGGCCAGAATTCATAACGTCGAGCCAGCATATAGACATCGCTGCCTGCTGGTGGCTTGACCACTGGAATTCCAGTATCACCTTCTTCGCGAACTTTATATTTTTCGGCCTGAGCCTCGGTGCGCTCGGCAAAAACCTCGGGTCTGATCCGATAGGCTTCATTTGACAGGTTCTGTTCACCTGTAAAATGCCAGTAGACCATCGTCCCAAACATTGTAAGCCCCCACAAAAAGGCTATAACAATCCAAGTAAGTTCTATTTTTGAAAGAGGCTCGTTCCACCAAATCCGTTTCTCCGGAGATGTTAACGCCATTTTCAGTTCCCCCTAATTTGCTAATGGTATCAGAGCGACTTCAACCACGCCCCATATGGTATACAACAACATTGGCGATGCCACGCCAATAACCAGCAATAAAAGAGGGTTGTCCAGCAAACGCTGCATGAACGGAATATCCTCATCGCCATTTTCATTGGTAGAGCCAGAATTATCAGTCATTTTTGTTCCTCCCTTTTCAGTCTTCATTCAATGATGAAATCAGAATTACGATAGGAACTGCTTATCAATTACGAATACATTCGTAGCATGATACAGCCATCAATCCTGACATTTTCCCAAACTGCGCAGTTAACGCGCAACATTTTTGAGTTTGCCGCACAATGCAGCCATCTGTGTTGACAATTGTCAAGTTAAGAACGATGTACGCACCCAAAATTAATGTTATGTGTTTTGTATGTATTTTAAGTATTAATATATCATGATATCTATAGGTGTAATCATTACCTCCATAAATGTATCTTACAGTTTGAACAAGAGAGAGGTGTCTTTTCAAGCCAGCGGAGGTTCTTTTTTACACTGAAATACTTTTTTTTGGCTCTGTCCGTGTTAGGTGTGGGATTTGACCACAAAGAAGAGTTACCCTTGATCTGAGTGTCCGACAGCTCGCAAAAAACGATCAGCTCTGTCCTGAAAGGCGCATTGTCAAAAGAGGATGCGCTGCTCTGCACCGATGGCGGTCCGGCGCTCATCGCCTTTGCACAAAGTGAGAGCCTGGAATATGAGCTCATCATCGTCAGCAAGGGCGAGCATGTACATGAAAAGGTGCTGCATATTCAGAACGTCAACAGCTATATGAGCGGTCTCAAGAAATGGCTGGCGCGATTCAATGGTGTGGCCACTAAATATCTGGAAAATTACCTCGGCTGGCGGCGGATGCTGAAAAAATCGGGCGGGAAACTCACACCGGAAAGCTGCCTGACAGCGGCAATCCGTTAAACCCCACACCTAACGCGGACAGAGCCTTATTTTTTCAGGGAAATACTCGATTAATCCATTGGAATTGTGGAGCAGGTCGTCAGTGTCCGAGCGGAAATGATTGTCAATTATTTCAATGACATGCAGATCATTTTTTGTCATCCCCACAAAGGCGCACCATTGTCATCCCATGACAATGGTGCGCCTTTGTGGGCGCGACCTGTTTATTTTATCACAGTATTATTTGCGTCAGCCTTTTAAGGCTGGTGCAAGCCGTTCTATTGCCGCAAATACCGACACGGCCAGCACCAACAGGATGACGAAATACACAACAGAGCGTTGCTCCAGTCGTTTGCCCAGATAAATCTCTATACGATCAAGAATCCAGCCTGCGGCCACATAGAGCACCACGGCGATGATTGTAAAAAAAACAATTTCCATACTCGACAGATCCTGATAATTTTTTGGCAAACCGGCTTTTTAGCTTCGATGAAAATGGCATGTTTTCAACTATTCCACAAGCGGGATTGAAGGTGATGGAGGCTCATCCCGAAAACGATTATCGCAAAACCCTGATGGGCAAGGGCCAGCGATATGGGCACAACCGCCAGCAAGGTCCATATGCCAAGAACAATTTGGGCCAGTACAGCGCTGGCAAGCCAACCAGCGCTTGCGTCAAGGCGCCCCCGCCGGTTCAGCGCGAACAGATGGACCAGCACCACCGCAACGATAAGATAGGCCAGCATGCGGTGATCAAACTGAACCGTCAGAATATCTTCAAATGGAGCCAAATACCAGGGATCATGGACGAATAATCCTTGCGGAATAAAACTGCCATCCATCAACGGCCAGGTGTTGTAGGTCAATCCGGCTTTCAGCCCGGCGACCAGGCCACCCAACGCAATCTGCGCAAACATCAGTGTGACTATTAGTGCCGCGCCAAATGCCAGATTGCCAGGCCTGAAGGACGGCGTATTGCCCGCACAGTTATTCTTGAGAGCCATGGCGACCCATAAAATATAGCCGAAGATAACAACAGCAAAACCAAGATGGGCGGCCAGACGGTATTGGCTGACATCAACCCGGACGCTTAATCCGCTCATCACCATATACCAGCCCAGCACTCCTTGTAGTCCACCCAGCACAAACATGATCGCAAGCTTTGGCAACAGTCCGCGAGAAAGACGGCCCGTCAGCCAGAAAAAAACAAATGGAACAGCAAAGGCAAATCCTATCAGTCGGCCGAGCAGACGATGACCCCATTCCCACCAGTAGATGCCCTTGAACTGAGCCAGACTCATGCCCTTGTTGACTTCGCGATATTCCGGAATGGTTTTATATTTGGCGAATTCACTCGCCCAGTCAGCGGCGCTCATCGGCGGCAACGCTCCGGTAAGCGGTTTCCATTCGGTGATTGACAGACCACTATCAGTGAGTCTTGTTGCACCACCCACCACAACCATCAAAACAATGATCGCGGCGACGCCAAACAGCCATAAGCGAACGAACGGCAATGCCCTTTTCACTTTGGCACCTTCATTGACAGTATTCATGCCAAAACGCTCCTTAATCCTGACGTTTTTCAAGGAGCGCCCTAAGCACGGTCCAGATGAACATGGCACCGCCAATAACAGCGATAAGCGCCCCGATACCATTTAACGCCATGCCAATCATTCCGCCAACCTCCAACCCCTGATCCGCTCCTGCGGTTTTTCTGGCCGTACCATGGCCGCCCGCCCAGAACAATCCAATACAGGCGAGAAACTGGCCAAAGCCAAAAAGATAAAGTTGCACTCTGATGACTTTTTTATTGCGCGGCGGGCGCGAGAGGAGCGGCAGAATGAATTCAAGGAAGAGCCCCATCAGTACGAGGTTCACACCGGCGATAACACCATGATAATGGGCCGGGGTGCGGGTATCCGCGCCATCGACGAAAAATCCCAGCAAGCCGCCAGCAGCAAAAACTGGCGGGGCGAGCATGGCAGCGAGAAATGCAGCATTGTCCCATGGCAAACTTTTGCTCCGCCAGCGCGACAACAATACACCCCCGGCCCCGACGGCAAGCACCAGCACGGGAATTCCAAGTACCATTTTGGCATCCGTAAACACCTTGGCCTGCTCATAGGAAAAGGGTTCGAACATGGCGAAAACAAATGGCGACGGAATGGCAGACAGCAATAGGACAGCAGCGGCGATATTGTCATATCTGGCATCAATGGCGTTATGGCCCAGAGATAGACGCAAAAGCAGGGTCCATCCAGTCACCAGCAGACCCGTATTGAGGATTTGCAGAACATGTCCTCCGCTCCAGAACAGATCTTCATTAAGGTTTTGAGATGGCTCCTCACCGGCCAAATGATACGCCGCCACGCCGATCATGAGCAGCGCAATAACATAAATACCACTGCCCGCCAACATCGCCAGCGTAAGTGGCGGCATCTTCCGATAGGCGATCCCGCTCACATTTGCAAACAGACGCAATACCGGAGCAAGTATGCCAAGCGCGAGGACCGCAAGACCGCTGTAATAGACCGGGCCGATAATCACGGGGATATAGTTGTTGAGGGAGGCTTCTCCCGAGGTGTCAAAGGCGGGAAGAAACAAAAGCGGAAAAGCCATCGCGACAAAGACAAGACCAACTCGCCCAAGCGCCGCAAAACGAGTCGTACCCCTAGAGCTTTGTTGAAAAGTGGCCACGCTTACAAGCAGGGCGAAAGCTGCCAGAAACCATATGACAAAGGAGAAAACGACATGGATCACCAGCCCCATACCAAAAAAATTCGCCGGCCAGGCGATAAGCTTTTCTGTTCCAGGAATTCTTGAAAAAGCCAGCAGTATGGCGAACAGACCGGCAATCGCCAGCGAGCCAACGGCAAGCACTCCCCAGAGTCGGATTTCTGCTTTTGCTTTCCCGTTCAGCGTATCTGCATAACTTTGAAAAAAAACGGAAGATGAAGTTATCATTTAGCAGCTCCTAACACACCAGACCAGGGATAGATATGAACTGCCATGATATAGATCATCAGCCCCGAGACCGAAACAAAAAGCCACAGCGGCAATGTCCATCGGGCAATCCGGGCATGGGCTTGCAGACGCCCCGACAAGGCGACAAACACAGTAACGGGTATTAACGCAAAGCAGATCATTGCGCAAAGAACATGGGTAATTAACAAGGTAAAAGGGAAGGAGCGGGCCAGTCCCGTCCCACCGAATTTGGCCAGCCCCGCATTGGCGTGATAAACCGTATTAATCACCAGGAAGGTAACGCCGAGCATCACGGCGGTCAGCAGGTGCGGCAGGTCAGCGTTTTGGATCATGGCACCGCCTTTTCGGAGTTGTTTCAGGCAAAAAGGGTCCAGGGCCTGTTGAGTATTTGCTTCCTGTCTGTGACCAGAATACGGCCATCGGCATTGATAATTGTCAAATCACACGCAATTCCAAGCGCAACAGGGAACAACCCTTTACCGTAAACCAGGCTGCGATCTAATAGTTCCCGAAGGCAAAGAACAGACTTGGCCCCATGCGCCAGTTCAAGGGACGCTGGCTCATGGGCGGAAGCTGCAGTCTGGCGAGATTCCGCGGGCGCTGCGACCAGATGCGTTTGCGGTCTTTGAGGAGCGGCAAATGAGCAAAAACTGTACCGGTTGTATGTGGCTGATCGGTAATTTCGATGGTGATCCCCTCGAAGCTTGAATTCGCACCAAAAAGGTCCGCGAAATTGTCTTTTGTTACTTCCACGACCGTCGCTGGATCAGTTGGATCACCCAACATTACCATAAAGGGCTGAAAGTGCTTTTTAGCCATCTTATCATAGAAGTCCGGCGTAAATTTTTGTCCTGGTTCAAGAGCTCGCAATCTGGCGAAATCATTTTTGCCGAATTTAGTAATGCGGCTCGTTATCCCGACCGTTTGCGGTAGAGCAATCTCATAATACTGGCCAAAACTGCCGTCTGGGTTATTTTTCCATGGCAGGACAAAAACTTTCCCCCGCTTGCCAAGATCCAGTACAACGGCTTCGCCTTTTGCGGAGGAGATGCCGCCCGAACCCAGCAGGTTGAGGCTGCTGTGTGACCAGGTAATTTCCATAACCGACGTGCTATGTACAGATTCACCGTCGACCACCGCACTCACCGTTATTTTGAAACGGGTACTCGCTTCATCACGTTCAAAACACCCTGCAAGCGCAACGGACAAAAAAGCCAGTGTAACAATAGAAACGAATCTCATGAATACTCACCTTGGGTTACCTGTTTGCCAGACCTGTCTGCAAACCAGACAAGGCTACAAGGCTGCACTTGCGCAGGTCAACCCCCCATTGGTACTTGACTTATCGAAAAGTACATGGCTGGTATTCCAGTTCAGAGTGGCTGAAGATGGAGCAAGTAGTTGAAGATGAAAATGACAAAATCACTCTATATCTATATGGGCGTATTGTATTTTCTTATTACCGGCATTGGCGCTGCGGTGATGTGGACAAATAAAAAAGATCGACCGCCATCAATTCCATTAAGCGCGCAACTTGTCGGGGGCAATTATTCCCTGATCGATCATACGGGAAAGCGCGTGAGCAACCAGAATTTCCATGGTAAGTACCAGCTTGTTTATTTCGGCTATACATATTGCCCGGATGTCTGTCCCTTAAGCCTGAATGCCATTTCAGAGGCCATGGAAGCGCTTGGCCCGTTGGCCGATGAGATCACACCTTTGTTCATAACAGTTGATCCCGAGCGCGATACGGTCGAACAGATGGCATCCTATGTCGAGAATTTCGACAAGCGAACCATTGGCCTTACCGGTACGAAACAAGAGGTTGCCCTTGCTGCCAATGCCTATAAAATATTCAGCGAAAAGGTTGTCGATAACGACAGCAAGATGGTTACTTACGACCATAGCTCGGTGATTTACCTAATGGATCGGCAGGGCAAATATCTAGCCCAATTCGCCCACGGCGCACGAAGCGACAAGATGGCCCAAAAGATCCGCAGCCTAATTAAATCGCTTGAACCAGAAAAACTAACAAAACTGTTGGCGCGAGAATTGGTGACTAATAAAAATTATAAACCAAAGGCAGGAAGTAATCCCAAATAACAGCGAGCGATCATAATTTTGTGTGGAGGTCCGGGGCTTTGGTTGAAGGATTTTTTCTGCCTTTATTTAATGGGAGTGATAGATGGCAGGCGATGAGACCAAGGTTGTTTTGGTAGATTCTGATGATAATGCATTGGCTCAACTAGACAAGCTTGCGGCACATAAAACAGGCGCAAGACATCGTGCAGTGTCGGTGATTATATCGAATGAACATGGTCAACTGCTTATGCAACGGCGTAGTTCTAACAAATATCATTCCGGTCTACTTTGGGCAAATGCGTGTTGCTCACATCCCCTGCCGGGAGAAGAACCACTGGCGTGCGCCTCGCGACGCCTGCAAGAAGAGCTTGGATTTACTACTGACCTTCATTTCCTGGGAAAGATAACATACTTTGCCAACGTTGGTTCTTCTTTAATAGAACATGAAATCGTGTCATTGTTTGGTGGACGATATAATGGGCCGGTAATTCACAACGTCAATGAGGTCAGTGAAACACAATGGATGGACGCAAGCGCGGCATTGAAGGCTGGTGCGACCTGTTCCAGTGATATAGCCAAATGGTGGTGTGAATACTGTACCGGTGAAAACATGCGAGTATGGTGGGGGTTCGTTCAATGAGCTCGATGCCTATTTCATTCAGGGTTTGTACGCAAGTCCAAAGATGTCTGGCGCATTGTACCTTTGGCGGACCGAGAATTTTATATTTTTCATGACCTGTTCTCTATCTTACGCGAAAATGGATACCAATGAGCAGGCGTGATGGTTCATCTGGTGTCATTCGACCGGCACAGATCGTCGAGCATCTGGGAACCAAACGCCATAACCGGCGCAAGCCTGCCAATCATCGGAAAATCGCTGGGGCATAAATACCAACAGGCCACACTGATATATTCACGCCTCAATATTGATCCTGTCCGCGCCTCGATGGAAAAAGCAACCCAAAGCATGTTTGGTTATGCGGATAGTCGAGGCAAGAAATGAAGCTAATAGCTTCGTCCCTTCAACATTGAAACCCTACATAAAATGACGTCAGGACTTCCGGTGGGGTGTACTAGCGCGAAATAGCTTATCACGAGCGGCCAAAACCGCCCCCGAGATGATCAGCGCGGCGGCGACCCAGATCAGTGGGTCAGGAGAGCTGATGCCAGCGGTGATCAGTAACAACATTGACAAGAGCGGCACGAAATAGCTCAAAACACCGAGCAAGCGTACATCTCCTCGCTTCATGCCTGCATCCCAAAAATAAAAAGCCCCGCCGACCGGCCCAAGACCAAGCAATAAAACGGCCAACCAAGCGCTCATGCTAGCCGGCCATATGGTTGGTTCGAACATTAGATGTGCGAATGTCGCGCCGATCATGGTAAAAAAACAATAGATCGTCACCGCCTGTGTTGGGACATTGGCAAATAGTCTGGAGGCGACCGAATAGGTAGACCAGACCAGCGCGGCGACAAGGGCCGCAAGATAGCCAATCCAATTTTGGCCAGCAAAGGACCCAGCCCCCTTTTCAGCATCCACAAACAAAATGAGGATGGCCCCGGAAAACCCCAAAAGAGCCCCGGTAATATGCCACCAGCGCAGGCCGCTTTGCTGGTGCGCGGCTGGCAGCAGAGCTGAAAACAGCACAATCAGCAAGGGCCAGAGATAGTTGACAAGGCTAGCCTCCAGCGCCGGCGCATGACGCAAAGCAAAAAAGAAAAAGAAATGGTAGCCAAACAGTCCCGCCACACCTAGCAGCATGGCGCGACCGTTCAAACGCCACAATCGCGGATTCAGACCCTCAATCAAAATCATTGCCAACCCTAGCAGCGTGGCGATCAAAAAACTCATGGCGACGAGTTGAAACGGGGGGATTTTTCCAGACCAGACAGTGAGTAACGACAGGCTCGCCCAAATGAGAATAGCAATAGCCCCCGCCCCCGTCGCCCGCATTTCCGAATTTTGAAGGCCCAAAACCAACCACTCCCCAAAACAAAACCCGAGGGGATTGCCCTCGGGTTATGACTAAAATTCATCAAAACTCTTAATTAAGTACCCCGGAACCACTATTCTACGGCACTAGCTGTGGTTCGTAATCTTTCCATTTCATCTTTCAGACGCAGTTTTTCCTTTTTCAATTCATGTATGTTGACATCGTCACTCCCTGGAGAAGATGCTTCCTTTTCAATCCTGCGATCCAGATCTCTATGTTTTTCGGCCAGTTCATCGATATGTGCGTTAAGCGACATGTTCGCGATCCTCCTTAAAATTATAGTTTCCTAACGACTTATTGTTACAGATCGCAAGGACCTTGTCTAATCAGTTTTCTTGATTTGTAGAAAGCTTCTGCTATCACGGAATCTGTCGCCAGGCACCCCTTTTACCAGGACATAGGAGCAACTTACTATTTCGTCAGAATCCGTAGCATTTGGATTCCATTAACCATATTGTAATACTCACTGAGTTAGAAGACCTGAACCATTCAGAAAAATACTTAATAATATTAAGGACACCTCAGATGCAATTATCCAACGTCAAAATAGGAATGAAGCAGGTTCTCGTGATTATTGTACCTGTTTTGTCATTATTGGGGGTCAGTATTTTTGCAGTCTCACAGCAGTACAGCACATCAATACAGATGGCGAAGCTTGAACATCTTGCAGAATTTTCACCTGCCCTTACCAATCTCGTACATGAGCTGCAAAAAGAACGCGGTGCTTCTGCTGGTTTCATCAGCAGTGGCGGCAAAGAGATTTTTGGCCAAAAAGTTGCCAGACAGCGCACTCAGACAAATAGTTTCAGAGCAAGCTTCAAACAGACTTTGAATGGTTTTAACATAGCGGATTATGGTAAGGATTTCTCGCGTTTGATAAAAGAATCCATGTCTGACCTTAGCAGACTTGATGCCGTTCGTTTGGATGTCAGCTCTCTCGAGCTTAAAGTTGGCGGGATGGCAAAATATTATACCGGCACGATTGCCAATATGCTCAAGGTAGTTTCCCATATGGCGCTGCTCAGCCCCGATGCGACGGTGACCAACAGGATTGCCGGTTATACAAGCTTTTTGCAGGCCAAAGAGCGCGCTGGTATAGAGCGGGCTATGGGCGCTAGCGGTTTCGGCAAAGGAAAATTCACACCGAAGATACATCAGCGGTTTGTTTCTCTGATCGCCGAACAAAAAGCTTTCGTTGCGATGTTTGAACAATATGCGACACGGGATCAACGTGCTTTCTATAATCGGGAAATGCAGGCCAGTGAAGTTACAGAAGTTCAGGAAATGCGCAAATCCGCGATCAATAGCGGTTATGGTGATGTTGACCTTGGTGCGATCAGCACGGCTAGATGGTTCGACACCATAACGAAAAAAATTAACCTGTTAAAGGCCGTTGAGGATAAACTGTCTGCTAACCTGGTGAAGCAAGCTGCAACCAAAGCAGAACAGGCGAACTCGGCATTCTTAATCTTGTTGGCTGTGGTTGCTGGTGCGCTCCTTCTCACTTTCGCAATCGCATTTTTGGTTGGTCGTGGCATCACACACCCCATTAAAAAACTGGCTGATCAAATGCAACGCCTGGCCGAAAATAATCTGGAGGTTGATATTGCTGCTACCGATAACAAGGATGAGATTGGCGATATGGCCCGCGCAGTTCTGGTCTTTAAAGAAAGCGCTATTAAAAGCCAACATGATGAAGAGCAAAAGGCCCGTGAACGCCACGAGAAAGAACAACAACGCACTGCTATGGATAAGGTCACGACTGATTTTTCTACCAATATCGGTGAGATTGTAGAAACAGTATCATCGGCTTCGACAGAACTGAATGCCACTGCACAGTCCATGACCGGAATATCACAGCAGACAAGCAATCAGGCAGCAGATGCATCGACTGCCTCTGAGCAGACTTCAAGCAATGTGCAATCTGTAGCTACGGCGACCGAAGAAATGACCAGCACCATTGCTGAAATCAGCCAGCAGGTATCTCAAGCTTCTAACGCGTCCAGACAGGCCGTTGAGGAAGTTGACACCACTAGCCAGCAAATGAACGCCTTGGCCGAAACGGCCAACAAAATCGGGGAAGTTGTTGAGATCATTTCCGGCATTGCCGAACAGACTAACTTGCTGGCTCTGAATGCAACGATTGAATCAGCACGAGCTGGAGAAGCCGGTAAGGGGTTTGCTGTTGTTGCTGGCGAGGTTAAGCAGTTGGCCAACCAGACTGCCAAGGCAACTGGTGAGATTTCCCAGCAAATAACTGATATTCAGAACGCCACCAAGTTGGCATCCGGCTCTATGGATAATGTTACAGAGGCCATCAGCAAGGTTGA
>JAAETJ010000873.1 GCA_024228495.1 bacterium
ACAGGACATCTGTTCGCGATATGCTTTGCGCCTGGGGCTTCGCCAGATCAAGGGTGTGGGCAAGACGGAAGCTGAACTGGTTATGCAAATGAGGCAACAGCCGGGTGGACCACAAGATCGCCCGGAAGATGAAAAAGCCAGACCGGTATTTTACAAGGATATCCGTGATTTCTGGCTGCGCTCGGGGCTCGCCCGTTCGATGATTGAACGTTTTGCCGATGCGGATGCTTTTCGCTCAATCGGACTTGACCGGCGAAAAGCCCTGTGGGCGGTGCGTGCACTTGACCCACATTGCCTAAATTCAACTTCCATGGCTGGCAAAATGCCGTTATTTGACCGGTTGAACGGTAAAGATCCGGTCAATGAAATTCGGACCGATTTGCCGCTTATGCCGCAAGGCGAGCATGTCATTCAGGATTATCGCTATCTTTCCCTGTCACTTAAAGCCCATCCGGTTTCCTTTCTGCGGGATGATTTCAGGCAAAACGGAATGGTGGAAAATGGTCAGCTTGAAAGTATTGCCAATGGCCGAAGGATAACCATTGCCGGATTGATTGTGGTGCGCCAGCGACCTGGTTCAGCCAAGGGCGTGGTGTTCATGACGCTTGAAGATGAAACCGGTATTGCCAATGTGATTGTCTGGTCGAAAGTATTTGAACACTATCGGTCA
>JAAETJ010000874.1 GCA_024228495.1 bacterium
ATTGAGCCAATCATCCTTTCAATAAAAGGATTTTGCCAAGGGCTTCGCGGGGCCGAGATAATTTCCTTGATGCCCATGTTTTTCACTCGATTGCGAAAGAAAACGCCATAGATCGAATCCCGGTCCCGCATCAAATACTTCGGTGCCGTCTCCCAGGGGAAGGCTTCCACGATCTGTTGGGCTGTCCACTCGGCCGTCGGATTTGAGGTTATATTGAAATGTACGACTTTGCGACGGCTGTGGCTGAGAACCACCAGAACGAACAGAATGTTGAAGGCGGCTGTCGGAACAGTGAAAAAGTCAATCGAACACTTGCCCGCATGATTTTTTAGGAAAGTCCGCCAGCTCTGAGACGGCTCTGAATTCGGCGGACGCCGGGGCATCAGGTTCGATACGGTTCGCTCGGAAACCTCGAAACCCAGCCTGAGCAATTCCCCATGAATCCTTGGCGCACCCCAACTCGGATTGGCTGCAGCCATTCTCTTCACCAGGTCGCGGATCTCACGACTGACTTTCGGCCTTCCAGGTCTTTTGGATTTGAATTTCCAGATGAGCTTAAAACCCTTGCGGTGCCAGCGGACAACGGTATCCGGGGTGACAATGACCAGAGATTTACGCCAAGGGCCCCAGATTCGGGAAAGCAAAACCTAAAAGAGCCGATCCGCTATTCGTATTTTAGGCGGCTTGTTTGTCCGTTTCATTACGGCAAATTGGTGGCGAAGTGCATGATTTTCGGC
>JAAETJ010000875.1 GCA_024228495.1 bacterium
CCGTGGCGGTGGGTATTTGGTATTCAAATTGGGAAATGGGATGTGAGGCGCTAGACATACAAGGTCACTTTGCTCTGCTCTCGGCTGGGGAGAGAGGTATTCAGGATGAAAAAGCTCGCCCTCAACTCTCCAGATACGATGTAAGTTGGGTGCTAGACGAAAAAGTTTAAAGGTATATTTTGTAATAACGATCTTAATGTGCGTGGCTGCTGATCATCCAATTCCAATATTTCCGCTATCATTTGACATTATCATACATACATGATAGTATGTATTTTATGAGACGAACTGCCGAAGATGCCGCCCAAACCAAACAAGCAATTCTGGATGCCGCCCTCAAAGTGTTCAGCAAAAAGGGGTATCATGCCGCTCGTCTGGCAGACATTGCCCAATACGCTGAGGTCACGCGGGGAGCCATTTACCATCATTTTGGCAACAAAGAAGGATTGTATGGCGAATTGATGGCAACCGCATCGAGTACGGGTTCCCAAATTGTTGGGGGCGCGGTTGCTCAGGGCGGGTCAATTGCAGATGTTTGTCAACGTATTCTTGTTGATACATTTTCTGTGCTGGAAACAAATTCCCAGATGCGAGCGATCATGTCTCTGTGGATGTTCAACACAAGCGAAATGCTGAAATTAGAAACGTTCAAAGAGCAGCTGCGGCAGCAAACTGTCAGCGTGATCGATGACCTAGCGATCCACATGCAAACGGGCATCGAACAAGGGGTGCTGCGCGATGATCTCGCTCCGCACGTTGCGGCACGGGCATTTATCGCGTTTCAAAATGGTGTCATTCGTCTCTGGCTTATGAATCCTAACGCCTTTTCAATTAAAGAGGACGCTGAGGCTTTGGCAACAGTGCTGATGCGCGGATTAATTGGAGGGTAGTCTTTTTTTATCCATTATATATACATACAAGAACGTATAAAAGGAAATTGAAATGTCAATTACTTATTCTGAGAATCAAAAAATGCAACCCCAAACCCAATCAATGCCAATCTGGTTATCCCTGCTTTATTTCGGGTTCCCCGCGCTGATCATGTTTGTCAGCTACCATGTGATTTTGCCCCGTCTTCCAGCAATGGGGATGACTCAGTTTGAGGCGATTGTCCTGGTGACAACGATCCCTTTGGCGCTGATGCTGGTCGCCGCGATTATCGCCTTTGTGCAAGAAGACCGGGCATCTGTCACATGGGCAAATATGCGGGCACGCTTCCGGTATCCGGCTTTACGCTGGCGGGATGTTGGTCTTGGCTTACTGGTCTTTATTGGAGGATTTGTTGGGTTTGGCATCATGCAAGGTATCACATCTTCGCTGATAGAAAAGGGCATCATCACCTTACCGGTTCACCTGCCTGCCCTTTTCGATCCACGCCAATCTCTCAATTCAGCGACGCTTGACAGCCTAGTCGGCGGCTCGATTCGCGGCAACTGGAGCGTGGTCGTGCTTTACTTCATCATGCTGTTCTTCAATATCGTCGGGGAAGAGTTTTGGTGGCGTGGTTATATTTTGCCACGGCAGGAAAAGCAACACGGCCGTTTCGCATGGGTGTGGCACGGAATCTTGTGGACTTCGTTCCATGTCTTCAAATGGTGGGATTTACTTAATCTGCTGCCTATTTGCTTGCTGATCTCTTTTTTCGCACAGCGCACCCGCAATAGCTGGCCCGGCTTCATTGCCCACTATTTATTCAATGGGCTTGGCTTTCTCGGTATATTGGCCGCTGTTTTGGGACTTGTTTAGCGCATTGTTCTAGAAAATACGGCTGGCAAACCAAGGCTTGGTGACAGATGACATCTGAAAGGAGGGTTTATGGCACATATCTGCAAGCTGATTGGCAGCTTGTATCGGGGTGTTTTATTGAAATGTTGATGGGCATTTCTAATTGTCGTTGACAGCCTGCCGATAGGTCAGGTGGTCGGGTAAAGGCAGGGCATTGCTGCCCCGCCCTCCTCTCAGAACCCATCGTGCGCCTTTCAACGCAATAGGCTCAAGCATCTCAAAGGCATTCCTTGACGAGAAGACCCGCCAATACAATTGTGCTGACTTCACGATAATCAGTAGGAGCAACCATGCATTACTGCTCATGGGCGCACCAGCTAGACCGAAATCTGCCGTCATCTGCTTTCCCATGTCAAGGTCGTTTGCCCACGTTTCTCGTGATGAGACACCTGTTGGAAGTCTGCTGCCTTTCAGCACGAGGCAAATCTTGAACCTCTATCCGCTTCATTACAAAAC
>JAAETJ010000876.1 GCA_024228495.1 bacterium
AGTCTCCACATATGGCTAAACCCCCGTTATTGCGGGATGATTTGAGGACCTGCTACGGCACGCCTGAAAGGGGGTGTGACTGGGCGGTGGAGAGACAGGGATTCGAACCGACGACCTTCAGGTTATTCGGGGATGAAGATCTCCAAAACGCCTCTTTTGCCGTTTCGGCAGCCCACCTGTATTATGAGGTCGATTGTTTGACACGCATAGTCAATAACATCCTGCCTTGTAAGCCTGACACCGGTTTGCATGACCATCAGGGCTAGACGTTCGAGTGCTAATTTTGGGCTGTCAGCGTGAATGGTTGATATCGAACCAGGGTGACCTGTATTGATAGCTTCCAGGAAATTGTAGGCCTCTGCACCACGCAGCTCTCCTACTATCAGACGATCCGGACGCATACGCAGTGCGCTTTCCAGCAGTTTTGCGGTGGTTCGATCGGAATCATCACGCCGTGTCGCAACAAGTGCTACAGAATTTGCGTGGGTAGGTCGAAGTTCTACCGCATCCTCGATTGTCACCAATCGTTCTTCAGGATGACTCAGGGCCAAAAGTGCACGTGCAATTGTTGTTTTGCCTGATGAGGTTCCGCCAGACACCAAAATATTGAGTTTATCTTCAACCGCCCTTTTGAGGAGGGCTGGAAGATCGTTGCCTTTGATTAGATTCTTGAGTGTTTTCGCATGAGATTGCCGTTCTTTATCGACATTTACAGGTTTGCCCTCGATGAAGCTGATCTCTGTTGGTTTCAAAACGCGCGAAATGTATTTTCGGATTGATAGTGAAACACCTCCTTCGATAGCAGGCGGGACAATCACCTGCACCCTGACATCGCTACCGAATACAAATACCCGTCCTGAGACAATTGGGTGTTCATCTCCCAGAGCATTGCCGGTTTCACCGGCGAGGTTGCTGCCGAGAGAGTGAATCTCCTGTTCGGACATTTTTGTGTCCGTGATTTCCTGCATGTGAGCGGCATCCGCATATTCAGCAAATATGCGCCCATCCGGATTGATCACAATTTCATTGATGTCATCACCTGAAAGCAGATCCTGCAGCGACATTAATCCTTGCTCTGCATAGCTGTTAACATCCATGATCAGGAGAAATCCAAATCCTGATTGACCAGCACATTCATAACGGTTCCCTGTGGGATGCGAATGATGGGTGGCAGTTTCAAATATTCCTCCAGCACGTCTTCGGTGGCATCTTTCAGATCACCTGACGCATCTTGAGCTACGTCGTTTGCAGCACTAACGGTGCTGTTGCCTGTTGCTTCATTATTGGCCAGGAAAGAGGGAATGGCACTGATGCTTGTAATGAGTATGGCTGTACCAAACCGCTGGAAGAACCGGGTATCCACATTACCGGATTGCCCTCCACGTCCAAGCCTGTCGGTGCCTGTTGCAGCAAGCTTTACAGATTTTCCCTCGGGTGTGATTGCCCGGTTCCACGCGATCAAGACCCGTTTTTGAGCAATTGAGATTTTAGAATTGTAAGTCCCAATCAACCTTGTGCCCGCCGGCATCAAAATTGTCTGACCATCAAATGAATATACCGGGTTCACGACCTGGGCGCGAATGTTGCCCGGCAACTCGGTGTTGATGGCGGTCTCAAGAACGGCTGATATGATTGTTCCCTGGACGATGACTTTTGAAATATCACCTAGATCAGTGGCTCTGGACGTTTCAAAACCACTGGTGGCAGCAGATTTTAAAAACTTCTCATTCTGACTGAGTTCACGAACGCCTGTATCACCTTCTTTCGTTCCCGAAGTCGATTTGCCTTCTTCAGACTCGTCGTAAACATTTCCATCAGACACCCGGCGTTTCAGCAATTCGGCGTCACGTTTTGCCTTTCTCTCTGCAAGCAGTTTGAGACGGCGTTCACGCCCCTCTGCCGTTAATCGAAGACGTTCCTGCTTCGCCAATTCTTCTGCAGAAAGACCCTTGGGAATACTTTGTTGTGCTCTTAAAGCGTCCAATTTGGCTTGCAACAATTGCTCTCGGGATTCTGCTTCAGCACGCAAAGCCGTAGACTGCTGATCAAGCAGTTTCTTGATATCATACGCGCTTGGTCCCGTACCCGGTATTGGACGGTCGGTAATTTCCTTCAGAGCCTTCTCCAAAGCGGCTATTCGCGCGGCAGCTTCGGGATCGAGTTCCGCTTTTTTGGGAGCGGGGGGAATTACGACCGGAGCCGGCTTTGGTTTTACGAATTCAATGCCAGGTTCACGGACGATCTCGGTGGAGATCCCGCTGCTATCAACTTTCGAGGTTTTCTGGATATCTTCTGAAGTTGAGGTTCCCAGTCCTAAAAGGCGGCGCGTCTCATCCGGAAATACGACAAAAATGGCCAGCAGTACGATTCCTGTCAGGAACAGGATAATGGCCCAGGGGGAATTTCGCCGCCTTGCCCCGCCAGACATGCGTTCGCGCCTGGCCTTCAAACGATTATTCTCGTTAACCTCGATTGTTTCATCAGCCATGATCTATTCCGAAATGTCTTTTCTTGATTTTGCTGCCACTGGCAACACACATTGCCTCAGCGCCGATGCGGACGGTCCATTGTTTGGAGATGCCATCAACAATGATCTGGCGGCCGGAGGTTCTAGAATTGATCAGGTATTCTTTGCCGCCTTTGCCAACACGAAAAATAGCGGGGAGCGGGCCTTCTTCCGGAAACGAGAAAAACGTTTGCTTACCGTTGTCGAAGACTTCGTAAGGGGCAAACGGAGCATTCCCAGCCAGGTGATAGTCGAAGTTTCTGCCGCGACGAGAGCTGCTTCCGCTGAATTCCGATACAATACCTGTTGGATATTGGAATGTGGCCCTGAAATTGTGATTTGCCCGATGACCGTTTGAGCCCCGGTGAGCCCTCAGTTCAAATGAATAAACACGGCGGTCGGTGTAGACCGTCATATTGGTGATCGCGTCATTGTTGAGCGGCTTTATGGAGATAACATCGCCACGTTTCAATCGGATGATCTGCCAACTGGCACTATCCCCAACCTGAATGGATTCAACAACTTCGCTCTTTCCAAACTGCACGGTCGAAATGAAGTTGGTGTGCATGTCCAAACGATAAACGGTGTTTTCGTTATAGACGAACTGCTTGATTCTACCATCCGCTGGCAAAGGGCGAGGGCGTTGCTCTGCCAAGGCTGATATAGACGCCAATAGAAATAGGGCCAGAATGGCCGATAGACGTTTCAGTTTCATTTTGTGGTCTTCCTGTTAGATAATGTTTCTGCATCGACGCGATAATTGGTCACGATAAATCCGAGTGGATTGCGCCAGACAGCTTGTAAATTCCGTTCAATTCTGGGCTTAAAAACGAAACCGACGGTCGCAACGAAGTCTCTTTCGATTGGCTTGTCACCTTCTGTTTCGAGGGTTTTTCGAAACCGGACTTGTGCGGTTTTCCCGGTAAGTAATGTAATCGAGACGATCGTTACGTGAACCTGTGCCCGTGCAGAATAAATGCCTGGCGGGTAGTTTTCCGACCCTTGCGTCCACAGGTCGATCAAGGTTGATCTTGCCTGATCCTGTGATCGGCTCAGTACATCGGGAATGCGTGTTTCATTGTCGGCAACATCGTAGGTTTCGCGATCAGAAACGTAGCTGACCAGGTTTGCCTCGCGAACGACTTCCCGCTCCGAAAGGTTGACCGGTCTAACCTGGACAATCTTTTCTGCTGCACCAGTCGTCTTATCTACCATCACGACATAAGGCCGGATTTCCTTCAGAGGGAGAAGGGTAAGGACCACACCGACAGACGCAACAGCGAGCAGCAGTGCCAGAATCGCGACCACCATCCAGCGATTGCGTTGTGAACGCAGCTGGAAGAACACCTCATCTTCGAAAGAATAAGCCACATCTTCAGCAGGTCTGTTTGCCATCTGCACTCCATAACATCCTGGAAATTCCCATTGATCTTTTGTTTTCGGATTTATCCATTGCGACCACCCTCAAGAGCCGTTTGGGTTCGAGTTGCATCGCTTGCTTTGGCTGACCGATCTGCGGCGCCGGCTTTCATTGCATCGAATTGAGCAGCTTTGTTGGCGCCTGGTCCAGAACCGCCCTGTTGAAGGAAACCAGGGTCGCTGAAACGTTGCCGATCCCGACTCATTCGAGCTGCCTGGGTCACAAAGGCTGCGGTTTGTGCTACCCGGCCACCACCGTTTTCCCGAACATTTTCAGCAGCATTTTTGCCGGCATCGTAGCGAGCTGCTCCGCTATATGCGGTCCTGACAGGAGCGGTTACCGTGTTGCTGGCATTGCGAGCAGCTGCACGTGCTTCAGCGATTCCGGTTCCGGTTGTGACAATCGTTCCAGCAAGACCGGTTACGAGTGATGGAATATTGAACATCATAAAAATGGCAGCGAAGATTACGATAATGAATCCAGCCGCGGCTGAAATGGTATTGGCCCCGCTGGCGGTTCCGACAAGACTTTGACCTACGCCAACAACGGTTCCCATTACACCGGCCAGAACCAGGGGAATGAGAGCAAAGCCAATCGTGAATCGCGTCCAGGACTCAAACAGGCTTTTCGTGGCTGAAAACAGAAGAGAAGCAATGAATGCCGGAGCGAAGGAAACGGACATTGCTAGCCCCACTTTGGCCAATGCTGAAACCAGGATCGCAACACACGCCATCAGTGCGCCCAATACGATCAAAACAACCGACGTCAAACTGATCCCTAACCAACCACTCTCTGCATTGGCCCGGTCTGAGAAGTTGAAAATTTCCGTGACCATCTGGTCCAGAGCAATATTCAGATTAGGGGCGCCTGTTGCTCCCAAAAGTGCTGCCCCTATCGACCCCGGCGTGTTGGTAAGAATATTATAGATTGGCTGAAACTGGGACCATGTTGTCGCAACCGACAAGATGACAACATATCGAACACCCCACGTCATGTAGCTGGACATTCGAACCGGGGTGAACTGGAAGATTGTATTTGCAGCCACCAGAGCCAACCCGACCAGACCACCAACCTGAATCATAGTTGTTACGGGCCCTGCAAATCCGGTGAAGACTGTCTGCGCATAACTGCCTATGGCGCTATCAATCAGGGTCAAAGTGTCGTTGATGTGGCTTGCCATGAACTAGCCTTTTACGCTTCGATCTATCACGCCAAGATCCTCGCAATAGTTCAGAGCATCATTGCGCGGACCGGCTTGGGCGTTCCTGCTCTGAAGCTCCAACATAAATGGTCTTAGATCACTGTCGGGTTTTTTGAAAAATTCCACCGGGATTTTGGATTTAATCGCGTCCCAATCCCGGCGATCGTCGAAACACGAGAAATCGGCGACTTGCCCTTTGGCAGCGCTATCACATGTTCTGCGTATTTCCTCATTCTCCCACTGATAGGCATATTGCGAAACTATCCCTCGCATATGTCCGCCTTTGGCCAACTGTTTCATTGCCATTTGTGCAGGCTTGCTCAAAAATGGAAATGAGCTGCAATGGAAGTTCTTGCCATGGTCGTCTTGGGCGGATTCAGTAAAAGCACCCAAACATACAAAGGCACTCAGAATAGCGGCATGAAATCTCATATCAATGGTCTCCTGCTTTCATGAATTTCCGTGAGGCCTGGCCATCGCGGGCCCGATGAAGGGCTTCCATTCCTGTTGCGTTTGCGCTGGCTGACTGGACACGAATCATTTCAAGCATGAGAACCGCGATTTCGGCATTCACTCGGGTATTGAAGTCAACACTTGCCTTCAGATCAGGAGCGCTATCGATGCGGTCAACCAAAGTGTTGATCCGGCTTACGGCAGCACCCGCTCGCTTGTAACTGTCATCAGCTGTCGCAATGGCAGCCAGTCCGGAACCGGCAAGTGAAGCAATTGCCTTGTCTGCGGGGATAGCTGAACTGTCGAATGTCGCCAGATCGCCAAGATCGAAACGGCTGCGAATATCGGCAATGATGGTGTTCATATCACCAACATTGCCAGAAATCGAATTACCACTGATGGCACCCTTAACAATTGAAGTGAGGTCAGAAGCTGCGGTGCGCGCAATTTTTTCTGTCGCTCCGTTAAGGATGCTTGAAATGCCTTTGGCGCCGGTCATAGCTTCGAGGCGTTGTTTCATATTATCAAACTGCTCTTTAAGAGTGGTGAGCTGTTTGACCTGTTCCTCATAGTCTCGAATCTGCTGCTGCAATTGAGCAATCACCTGGACGATCTGTGACGTATCGATGACAGGGATACCCTGCGGAATTGCGCCTGGAGCCGAGAACAAGACAAGAGACAGCACAAGAGCTGTCCGGATGGAAAAGTTCTTCATGTCAAAACCCTCTCATCACTGTTTTTATTGAGCGATTTGTAATTGCATGCGCAAGGGGATGTGTACTCCGTGGGAATGGAGACACAGCTCGAAAGTGCGACTGTTGCAATTACCAGTAAGGTGAGTTTGAGCATTTCGATTTATTCCTTCCAGAATTCCGGGTTTTCCCTCCACCCGGCCGGAGCTTTTTCGCCCTTGCCGCCGCCCAGTACGCCAAGCAGCGGTCCCAGGGCATGGAGGTCCATGTCGATGATTGTACTGTCATCACCCGACTGCATCAGGGCCAGCCGGTGACCAACATTCGATTGCGTGAGAAAATCGCGCTCACGATCCGTCAGATTGAGCGGCGCCAGTTCATCATGAGTGTTTCTGTTTGATGGGTAGATGAGTTTTGTCGCGACACTTTCGATTATTGCTCCGCCTGCAGCACTTTCGGAAATGTGAGAAACCCTCTGTGTCAGCAGGATTACCGCGACATTCTTCTTGCGCATGGTGAGCATCCAGTCCTTCAAACGGGACTGGAAATAGGGATCATCCAGAAGTTTCCATGCCTCGTCCATCACCAACAGGGTGGGGCGTTCGTCTTCAACGGTACGCTCGATGCGGCGGAAGACATAGGAGAGCCAGGCGGTTCGAACATCGTCATTGTCGAAGATTTCGCTCAAATCGAACCCGACAACATCATTCTCAAAATTCAGACTGTCGGAACCTTTTCCATTAAATAGCCATTCGAATTGTCCACCCTTGTCCCAACGGCCTATGCGGGTGTGGAGGTCTTTCTTGTCATCGACAGCCCGTAACTGAGATCGGAAATGGCTGATCGTCTGAAGGTTTTTTGCAGCTTGGGAATTATCACGTGTTGCCTTGGCCAGGGCTTCGATCTGGACCGGTGTTAGCTCGCCGTCCCTGGGTTTAAGCATGGCCACCAACCAATCGGTCAGCCATGCGGCACCGCGTCCGTCAGACTCAGCCTCAAAGGGGTTGAAACCGGTATTAGCGCCCATTTTGACGGCAGTGTAGTCGCCACCCAGGGCGCGGATCGGCATTTCGAAACCTTGATCCTTGTCAAATACAATGATCCTCGGGTTCATCCGCGTGGCTTGTGCCAGCAGGAACGCGGTTCCCAATGTTTTGCCTGATCCGGTCTGACCCAGAATAAGTGTATGTCCGACCGTTCTTTCTCCTTGTTGGCCCGCTAGATGAAAATTCAGCCGATAGGGCTCGCCATTTCCAGTAGGCAGAATTGTGATTGCTTCTCCCCAGGGTGAAAAGGGTTTTGATCTCCCACGTGAAGCTCCGTGGAGGGCTGCCAATTCCGCGAAATTTTGAGACGAAATCATGGAAGCCCTGGTTCGATAGGCGTAGTTGCCGGGCTGTTGAGCAAAAAAGGCTGCGCGGACCGCAAAATTCTCTCGAATCATCGACCCGCCAATGCTCGTTATCGCCCGTGTAATAGTTCCCATCGTGTCATCAAGTTCTGCCTCGGTATCTGCAAAAACGGCAATTGTGCAATGATGGTTCCCGAAGGCTACACGCCCGGAAGCCTGATCATCGGCAGCATGTTCCAATTGCTGTTGAAGAGATCGGGCGGCATCTTCGGCGGCTGCCATCTGGCGTGACACACGTTGGATTTTCTGGAGCGCTTCTATTCTGTCGCCAGGTGTGAATGAGTTTGTCACCACCATATCAACGGCGAGATCAAGGCCGTCGAGAATGCCGGCATAGGTTTCTGCCGGGTAATCTTTCACAGTTGTGATGGCGCCGTACTTCGTATTCCTTAAATGAGATCCAAAGATGGTGAAAGTGTCGCCATGGAAGTGAACGGGCGCATTGGTGATCAGATCGTTTAAAGGGGTAAATCGCCGTCCCGGTGCGACCGGCGCATATTCTCCAGTAATTGTCGCGCGTAACAATCCAAGCCATTCACCACCCGATACGCTCATTCGCCGCGGGGCAGTTTTTGAAAGCGTTTCAATAAAGCCGGTGATAATCTGATTAAGTCGTACAGCGCGTTTTTGGAGATTTTCTTCGTTTTGTGACTTTCCATCTGTGAGTTTGGACCACAGACCGACAATTTTTGACGGGCGAATGGTAATCGTCACCAAGGTAGTTCTGTATCGAAGCCCGGATATACCCAGAAATGACTGCCAACGTTGATCTATTGCGTTTGCGAATTCCAGTTCCGGTGGAACTTTTTCAAGCCGGGGTTTTGTCTTTGTGGAAATACGATGGATGTAAAATCCAACATCGGGCATCTGCTGTGAAACGAGCGAAGACAATGCGCTCGCGATGTCCTCGATATCGTTCTCATCGCAAGTCGAAGCGCTAATACCTTCAATGGTGAATGATGCCATTAGATCGCCATCGCGCAGAAGGATTGTCTGATCGTCGATGGTGGTTATGTAAGGAAGCCCGCGCGCAAGGAGTTCTTCAGTTTCCCTTGTTGGATCTTTGGCAGATTTTTCCGCCAGCGTTACACGACTATCAAGCACCATATGTAACCCCCTTTCCCTTAAACCAGCTTGAGGTCAGGGGAGTTGCACGCAACACGATGAACATGACATCGAATATGCGGGGATCGTAGGCAGCCAACAGGCGAAGGGCGACATATCCAAATATGGCGCTGCAAAAGAAATAGATGAGCGACAGACTCGCGATGAACCCACCCACAACAACCAGCATCAAGACAATGACATAGGTCATGGGCAGACCCATTAGAGAGACCGGGCGTGTCAATCCTTTGAACAGCGGTGTCGCCATGTTTAATTGCCCCGTTTCATTCTAAAAGCCTGCCAAAATGGTGGCGGCACCAAACAAAATGACGAGGCCGACAATTACCGAACCGGCATAAAGCCAATTCATCCGGCCGGTCAGGAAGAGAATGCCGATGGCCGCGAGGGCAACAAGACCAAGGGCACGGCCGACAGTCGTCGTTAGAGCCGTGCCGATTGATTGCAGCATGGTTGTAATTGGCGACAGGTCCTGGGCAGCAGCTGGCGAGATCATCAAAACACCAAGAGCCAGACTGAGAAGGCCGACTTTCGTTAATTTGCTGGTTTTGAGAGAGAATTTTAGAATTCCCATACGGATATATCTCCTTTTAGGGGTTTTTCGACGTGAGTGTTGAGAGGCTTGATTATTGATGCCTTAACCGGTTTTTCTGCCTGCTGTTTGAGACCGGCGTCCTTGAGGACCCATGCGATGTAGGCCCTGGTTTCGGGAAATGGCGGCACACCGCCATATTGCTTCACTCGTTCGGGCCCGGCGTTATAGGCGGCCAGAGCAAGTTCCAATGAGCCGAATTGGCCCAACAACAATGTGAAGTATTTTGCCGAACCAATGAGGTTGGTCCTGGGATCAAATGGATCTGATACGCCCATCAATTCTGCGGTCTCTGGTATCAACTGGCCAAGCCCCTGCGCGCCCTTCGGGGAGACAGCTTTGGGATCAAAGGCACTTTCGCGTTCGATCAGCGATTCGAATATCTCAACGAAAGTAAGAGCATCCAAACCAGCCTTACGGACACCTTTCGCGCCGGAGTATCGGATTGCTGTTTCTCTGGTTAGCTCGCGAAGACTGGCGACATTGGAATTAGCCGCCGTTTCCATTTTTACCTTTGAGGGTTTTGGTTGTGCCTGGGTTTCAGTCACAGTGACCTTGCCGTTTGGGTCGTATTCCAAAACTGTTGCATGAACCGACTGATTGCCAATCAAGACAATTCCCACGATCCCAACCAGAGATTGTGCAATAGATAAACCTGTGCTGCGCAATGCAATCAGCATTTAAGTACCCTCGGCGACCACCAAAAATCGAGTCGCATTGATCGGGTCCGGCATTGGCCAGACAGATGGCTTTGTTCAGTTTCCGGTTGTGGTCCGATCAGCTTGGCACCCACTGTTTAAGGCGGTGTTCCCACTTGCAATCATTCTTCAGTAAACCGAATAACAGGTTTGAAAGATCGTTACTGGCCAGTAAAAGTCAATGCAAACAATGCCTTATGTGACTTAAGGGGAATTTTGGTTTTTAAATTCCCTCATGGACCAGCTCCTGTTTTTATAGTGTGATCAAAGACATAGGCCTGGCTATGATTGTGTTTTCTGGTCCAAATTTCACCTGGGTTGTGACAAACCTGCACTCAGGATTCTGTGGATTTCCTCATGCCGTTGCGGCTTTGAGGTGAGTGCATTCAAGAAAACCAACGAGCAATGTTCAGTCTTTGAAATCCGGCATGGAAATAAAGTGCCAAATCATTTAATAAAGAGATGTGACCGAAGCATCGGTCATGGGGCTTAGTAACCCCTTCCACTGTTACCCGCTTTGCCGGGTGGCAATGACGCATGTCCAGGGTGAAAACCTAAAGGTCGTTGCGCATGGCTACACAGTGGACATGTTACTAACACCCGGCTTGCGTCGGTTGCCCCTTATGATGAAAATGAACAGGAAGGTGATCGATGGAAGTAAATGATAACAATTCGGCGGAATTTACCGAGCAAGGTCAGACAATTGTTGCTCTAAGCAAGGCAATGTTTGCAGGTGACATGGAGACGGTGTTTGAAGTCATTGGCAAATACATGGATGAGAATAATCTACAAATTTCGGAAAAGGTGATTTTGGAGTTCAAATCCAAGGGCAGGATATCTGCTGAAGGATAATTCGAGGATCGATAGAAGAATTTTACTCTGCTGCTGCCAGTTGTCTTCCCTTGGAATCTTGCTCAAGGTGATAAGGTTGAATGAGGATGTCAGTGGGGAGGTGTCATGCTTGATGAATTTTCTTGAATTGCGCCAATCGTAAGGGGTCGCTTGCGATTCAAGAATTCTGATACCCGTGAATGGGATTCAAACAAGTGCTGCCAAATCACCCTGCTGCAAACCACTTTTCCATATCGGTCACAATCAATTCAACTGGGCTGAGTGCAACCATAGGACGGTGTTTGGTTTCATATGCAGGAATCAGATCCGCCAGCACGCCGATAAGGGGTCAAGTTTCAATGCCGATTGACATTTATCGATTAAGTTCACCAGATGCACCATTGCCATGCACGATAGCGTGCCGGTCTTCAGTCAGGCTTGCTTGAGCCACAAATTTTTTGAAGGAAATATTTTCAACGTCATTAGGCCTTCCATTGGTCTTAAATGCCTGTTGGGCAGTCGCATTTGTCGGTGTTGCCAGGAAGTTCACCAATCCTTGAACGCTGGTATTGCTAATCCACCATAAGGAGAATTTGTTTAAATTACCAGCGATCACGACCATATACTGAATATCATTTCTAGGGAGATTTTTGCATGCTTGATTACCATCTACTGGATGCACTGCTCACCGTTGAACGTGAAGGTAGTTTCGAAGGTGCAGCCAGAGTGATGGGAATGACGTCATCTGCGGTCTCCCAGAGAATAAAATTGCTGGAAGAGCGCATCGGTGCTGTGATTTTGAACCGAAATCCAGTTGGCCCCTCCGAGTTCGGGTCCAGACTTTGTCGGCATGTAGAACAAGTCAAACTTCTCGAAGAGACCTTCATTGGCGCCAACCGACGAAACTTCCGTGCTTTTGACGGGCATCCGGTAGAAATCAAGATAGCAGTCAATGACGACAGCCTTTCGAGTTGGTTTCTCGAAGTGCTGCAACCTTGTTCACAAAGTGATCGATGCTTTCTCTTCGATATTTCCCTTCAGGATCAGGACCATTCAATCGAGCAGATGAAATCAGGTGTGGTTCTTGCTGCAATTTCATCAATTAAAAAACCCGTGCAGGGGTTCACAAGCCACTACCTTGGCAAACACGTCTATCGGGCCACGGCCAGTCCTGCCTTCGTGCGGCATTATTTCAAAGATGGCGTGACTTTCGATGCGCTAAAAGATGCACCATCGCTACGCTATAACGGTCACGATGATTTGCAGCAGCAATGGTTGCACCAGATTTTTGGTAAGAAGCATAAACTGCCGTCCTGTATGCTCCCGTCCTCCTTTGGTTTTGTAAATGCCTGTTTGAAAGATGTTGGATGGGGAATGAACCCCTCAAGCATGGTTGATCATCACATTAAGGCGGGTGAACTGATTGAACTCATTCCTGACGCAACACTCGACAAAATACTATATTGGCATGTGAGCAGGGTTGTGGGTGACACCCTTTCAAAGGTCACAGACAAGGTTCGAAACGTTGCCCGCAAACATCTTGCCCAGGATCAAAATGCCATGTCAGTTAAAAATTTAGCCAAGACCGGATAAATTAAAAAATGCTCGCTAATCCAAACGGCACTTACCTCACATAAGTATTATTCGGTTTTCATGGTGCTGAATTCAGCCCATTCGAAACAACATTGAGTTAACATATGATTTGAGCCGTTGCTCGCGCTGGCGAAATACCTGGAAGATTTCTGAGTCCGCATTTCATTGCCCAGGATCCTTGAAATCTACCAGAAGACACCAGTGCCCAAAGTGCAAACCAAACATTCCAAAGAATGGAACGTACTGATGAGATCGTTGCTGCAGGCAAAAACAAACATCCTCACTGCCCTTCTCATTGCGCTGATCAGCTCAGCTACAACTGCCTATTTCTCCCATTGGCTGGATACGCCCCAATCAGGGAATTTTACGATCACTGGAAATACTTTAGCACGATTTCAAGCAGACTCACGCGCAGTCCTGGAATGCGGGGAAAGAATCTATTCGCCCGTGCAAAATCAATGTGTCACCCGGGCTGTTTTTGATGAGGAGATGAAACGCCTATATGCGGCTTTGGGAATTGAAACGGCAGCTTTCAAGCGCGCACCAACGAAATAGCAGATATATATACAGCGGGTTTGAGACTATTGAGGTAAAGGAAAAACTTATGAAATTGAGACTATCCCGGCAATTTGCATTTGTGGCCACGCTCATTGTTGGTACCACAACATTGCAGGCCGAAAAGGCTTATGCCTACGACATGGATTGCAAGGTAATCCTGTGTATCGCTGGCGGATTTCCATCTGGATGTTCAGATGCCTACCGCTACATGATCAAACGCATTACCAGGTTCCCAAAACCCCTGTCGCCCTTTGGTTTTTGCGCCATGTCGGACGGAACGGAATATAAAGCGCATAACGTTGATTATCGCTTTCTTGGTAACGGTCCCGATGCCTTCGATTGTCCGCAAGGAAAACAACTTTATTATCGTCGTGATAATTCAGATCATGGCGGATGGGGTAATGAAACAGCGTTTTGCTATTCACACTCTGCGAGCCAGCGAACAGGTTGGGGGCGTGATACAGAATACCAAACCGTTTATCACAATCAGTCACCGGCCAATCGTGTGAACTTTCAATTGATGATAACAATCGAGCCCGGAACCAGACACGAGTTCCGATCACCCCTGTTTCGCATCAACACATCTACCGGATACGTCTCCCAACGGCCGATCTGATGAAGCGAAATCTTGTCACATTTTTTCTCGTGATTTGTCTAACTGCCCGCACCGTTGCTGTTATGGCGACCGATGTGGGTGCCTGTTATCCGCCTGTGGCCCCCTTCCCCGATAAATTATCCAAATCCGATCCGCTCTATCAAACGGCCCTGGAGGAGCATCAAAGGCATCTTGAGGATATGGAGGATTATGTAAATTGTCTGGACCGCAAACGAGGAATGGCATTCAGCCAGCTCAAAACTTCATTTGATCTATTCCTTGATAATTTCGGAGAGGACGCGGTGCTCAAATACGCGGTAAAAAAGAAAGCTGGAGATTGAAGGCTCTGTTGGTCGCCGCCTTTCTTCTTATCGGGCTGGTTCAATCGAGGGCCTGCTCGCCCGATCAATTGGAAATTCAAACTCAGACCGGGTCCATCCAATTTACAGTTGAGATTGCCGATCATTTTCTGTCTCGTGCCCGAGGACTTATGAACCGATCTGTTCTGCCACCAAAAACTGGCATGCTGTTCCTATATGATAGCGAAACGCCGGTTTCATTTTGGATGAAAAATGTCCCCTTCCCGCTCGACATGCTTTTTATCGATCGCTCGGGTCGAGTGGTCAGGGTTCATGAAAACGCCAAGCCAGGAGATTTAACGCCCATTAATTCGGAATTACCGGTACTCGGCGTTCTCGAGATTCCCGGTGGAGCGTCCAGACGCGCCCAGATAAATCCCGGCGATATTGTTCGTCACCCGGCGTTTCATAATTTGACTACGAGTTGCGACTGAATTGCGCCAACAAATGTCTGGCCTTGAACACACTCACCAACACAGGCTATTTTAGCTGGCCCTGTGAGGCCTTATGCGATAATTTTAGAGCCTCTTCCATCTCATCGTGTTCAAACGCATCCGTATAGAGTTTGACTTCAGTCGCCGATGCGCCCTCATCGCGCAATGCCTGTTTCCAATTGTTTGTGATCGTCTCTGCAATATTGAATGCCATCCGGCACGCTGCTGAGCGCTTCAAATCAAAAAAACCAGATGCTTCAAGCGCAAGATCAA
Source organism: bacterium (assembly GCA_024228495.1). Lineage (GTDB taxonomy): Bacteria > Pseudomonadota > Alphaproteobacteria > Rhizobiales > JAKIUO01 > JAKIUO01. The sequence goes on from JAAETJ010000876.1 coordinate 14,739, forward strand.
GGGACGCGTCAAACGATCCCCCTTGAAGAATGCCCGTCTCCAAAACCCTGTGGCGTGATGGTGCCGGATTGATATCGAACGCTGGAGACAGGCGCCATCGATCATTGCCAGCATAAATGAAGCCATGGTTCTTCAGATGATCGTCCTTGTTGGAGACAAGGATCGTGAAAACGATCCGACACCAAAGCTCCTTTAAGTCGTCCCTCGGATTGCTGGATATCTGTCGGATCACATCTGCGATGTCGGTGTAGTAACCCCCCTCGTCGCCTTCCCAACTCAACGCCGTACGCGCTGACATATAGGGGATGCGCGTGTCGCCACGTCGGTCAAATCTGCGAATAAGGGCAATCGGGCTGTCGCTGTCGCTCAACTCCAGCTTTGCCTCTGCGGCCCGTAGATTGCAAAGGGTTGCAATCTTCAAAGTAGCAACCTCAGCCCTCTCAACGGGTTTTGTATCCTGCGCGGACGTAAATTTGGCAATCCAAAGCTGACCATCACCTTCCACATTCGCTTTCGGGCGGGCACCGCCCAGCGAGCCCGCTATTCCAGCAAGGTCACGAGCCTCTTCTGCTGCTCCACCCGGATCGCGCTCAAACTTCTGCGCAAGTCCGCGCAAGCGCTCAAGTTCCACCAAGCGCGGAACGGGCGGCGTCAAATCTGACAGCGGTTCCATATCTTCGCCCAGAAATCGCAAAGCGCCCTGCCGGGTGCGATCGTCGGAAAGAACCAGATAGTCAAATTCACTCAAGCCCCCTCCCATCACTCTCGTCATCAAAGAGCGCCCCCAGCTGTCTGGTGCTGCATCAGCAAAACATCCAAACAGAGCTGAGCGTCTGTCCTCTTTCCCGGAAGCGAAATGACTTCCTTCTCGTAATGGCAAATCAGGAGAAAGGGTAAAGCCGTCTCGTGCTGACAACCACTCAAGTGCATATTCAAATTGCGAATGCTGCCGCCGACCATCAGTTTCAAACCGCAGGCGGCCAACGATGCGCTTGCCTTCACCAATGGCAACGATTGCTTCAGGCATCAGAAACCAACTCCATCTTCGTCATCGCTGCTTGATGTGGGTTCTGGCTGGTCTTTGCCGGATGGCTGTGACTTGGGCTTGCGCGTGCCGTCAATCCGCTTGGGGAGTGTTTCTCTATCAAGGAGTAATCCGGTATCGTCCGATCCTGCGTCCAAAAAACCCGAAATACGATCAAGTTCACCAAGCACGAGGCACGCCATCGTAAGGGTGCCGATGCTAACGCCATCGTCACCTTTCTCCAGTCGCATCACAGTCCTTTCAGACACACCAATCCGTTCAGCGAACCCACTCACCGGGATTCGCCGCTTCAAACGGGCTGTTTTGATGTTCGCTCCCAACGCTTTGAGCGCCCGTCGCGCACCCATGGAACTTATTTTAACTGCCATATCTGACGCCTAATTGATATTTAAGTGACAAATATGACAGTTAGCAAAGATAGTTCGAAAATGCAACAGCTCACAAATATCGTCATAAATGGTCACGCAAACCAGTCAACCTGCTGGCTGGACCCACAGCTGATCTTTTTCTGATCATAACCATTCGGGATCTATGACATGATCCTACAGCTCATGCAGACTTATGGCTTCGACAGTTTGCCAACCTTGCG
>JAAETJ010000877.1 GCA_024228495.1 bacterium
GGCACATCAGACATGATGGCGGTTCGTCACGTCAACCTGGTGCGTTATTCGGACGATCTTGAAACCATCGTGCCCAACGTCGCCAAAGGCTGGGAGTGGAATGATGACTTTACCCAGCTGACGTTTTTCCTGCGCAAGGGCCAAAAATGGTCGGACGGGGCACCCTTCGGTGCAGAAGATGTCGAGTTCTGGTATGAAAACCTGGCGATCGACACGAATGTTCGTGAAAAGCCGAAAGATTATGTTCTGGTAGGCGGTAAGCCGATGACGGTTGATGTTATCGATGCGCAAACGGTGCGTTTCAACCTGCCTTCCCCAAAACCCGGCCTGCTGTCGCAGTTCGCCAATCACTATGCACAGGGCTTCCAGCCCAAGCATTTTCTTGGCCAGTGGCATCCAGCGGTTAGTTCGGATGCTGATGCCAAGGCGCAAGCACTGGGTTTTGAAAACGGTTATGCCGCCATAGCTGCCTATTATGGAATCTCTGACTGGATGGATACGCCGACTCCGATGCTGACCAACTCTGACAAACTTGGGGTTTTGCCATTACACGCGCACCCCACACTGGAAAGCCATATTGTCATTGCGGAAAGCACCGAGGGTCGTCACTTTGTTGCCAAC
>JAAETJ010000878.1 GCA_024228495.1 bacterium
GGCAGTCCTTTGTCTTTTCTGGCCTTGGGCATCAGCCCCAAAAAGCCCTTTTCGCGGTAGTTTTGTAACCATCGAAACAAAGTGCTTTTGCCGATGGGCTTGTCCTCTGATGAATGCGGCCATTTAACAGCACGTTTGGTTCGGTCGCGGACAATGCGCCGTTTTTGCGCTTCGGTCAGGTTCGGATCCAGCAGTGCACTGATCATTTCGAATCGCCAGGTGGCGATCTCCCATGAATTGGACATGACAATTGCTCCTTTGTCGAAATTTGAAGCCATGATCGCACATCCGTCAAATTATTGTATTCAATCGCCGTGCAGCAAATTCCGGTTCTGAAGCCAAGGCCGAACGAATTGCCCCAGCTGACGATGAGACGGTTGAGCTCGACAAACTTGCAAGTGTTTTTGACCTCGAGCATTGTGCCAATAATTTCAAACCGTTTGCAGGCTTCCAGACGTTCCAGACGCCCCTGGCTGCGATAGCGCTCAGGGTTTATCCAAACGGGGATTGAATGCAATGATTTGACTTGTGAAAAACGAATTTCCAACTCCGCCTGGATGCGGATGGCCGGCACGGAAAAGGCCACTTCCCCTATCCTACGGCCCAGGCAGTAGGCTCCCAAACCCTCGGTCCAC
>JAAETJ010000879.1 GCA_024228495.1 bacterium
ATATCTCGAAATATTGTGACGGTGACGTTTTTTACACTAATGCGCCCATTGTGGCTTCGCAATGGCCCAATCGGCGAATTCAGCATAACAAAAAGGCCGGTAATTGTGACAAATTTCATATATTCAGTTACACGACAATGAACGGCTGCTTGGAGCCCGAAGCAGACCCAACTCTATCGCCAATATTGTTCCCAAACGATAAGTGTAGTAGAAATCTTGGTGTAGCCAATGGTGGCTACGTCGTTCTCAGGGCGGGGCGAAATTCCCCACCGGCGGTAAGCAGGTCTTCCTGTAAGCCCGCGAGCGCCTCGTCTTTTACGAGGGTCAGCAGATTTGGTGTGATTCCAAAGCCGACGGTCATAGTCCGGATGAAAGAGAGCGGGAAATGAGGTGCGAGGGCTTTGCCCGTGCGCCTTGGTCCTGTTTGCCTTGAGTTATGAGCGTAAACGAAAGGACCACGCCATGACTCGATTCTATTCTACATTCTCACCTGCACTCCTTGGTGCATCACTTATGTTAATCGCCGGAATTCTATTCGCCGCAGTGAACGCGCTTGTTCAATACAGCACAATGGTCGAAGGCTTATCACCGCCGAAAGTAGCGTTTTGGCAATACCTAATTGCGCTCACCTTTTCAGTGCCGTGGCTTTTGACCAAGGGCGTCAAAGCTATGATGACAAAAAATCCGATGATACATATCGCACGGGTTATCTTGGCAGCGGCTGGCGTTCAGTTCTGGGTCATGAGCCTCGCACATGTCCCGATCTGGCAAGCGATTGCGCTAATTATGCTTTCGCCCTTTTTTGTCACCTTCGGTGCAAGCATATTCCTTCGCGAAACGGCAAGTATTGAGCGTTGGTGTGCCGTCGTCGTGGGCTTCCTAGGTGGAATGATTATCTTAGCGCCGTGGTCTGAAAACTTCAGCGCCTATGCTCTATTGGCTATCGCGGCGGCCGCCATGTGGGCGTTGTCATCGCTGATGACAAAACATCTAACTAAAACCGAGACGCCTGAATCTTTGACAGTGTATCTATTGCTCCTCTTGACACCTATCAACGCAGTTTTGGCAATCGGCGACGGTCTAGCGCCTAATTTGGACGGTGCATGGGTGCTTTTGCTTGGTGCAGGTTTAATGACCGCCATGGCCCAATACGCACTCGCGAAGGCCTACAGTTCAGCCGATGCCGCGTACCTACAACCGTTCGATCACTTGAAACTTCCGCTGAACGTCGGTATCGGTATCGTCGTTTTCGGGTTTGTTCCACCCGGATCAATGTGGCTTGGCTCAATCTTGATCGTTATGGCATCATTCTACTTGCTTCATCGCGAGACACAGACCGTTTCGATTTAGCGCATTGCAAAGATTGGCTCCACTGAAACTGAATGTTCATGTGGGGTCAATGGCAGCAAGGTCCGCATTGCCGACCTTGGCTCAGCTTTGCAGACACGATCAGCCATCACACAAACACCGGTTCTCAGACCGGCCTTTTTGTCATTTTGCAAATTGTTGGAATTATTCCTCGGGTAGCGGTGCCGGAGTATCCGCCATGCTGCGCATATAGGCAATGATATTGGCGCGATCAGTGGTTTTTTTCAAACCGGGGAAACCCATAGCAGTGCCTTTAACATATTTCTTGGGCTTGTATAAAAATCCATTGAGGGTTGCGTAATCCCAGTTTTTTCCGTCGCCAAAATCTTTTAATGCGGATGAA
>JAAETJ010000880.1 GCA_024228495.1 bacterium
AGCCCGCCAACCACACTGTCGTCACGTAATCCAACCACAACGATTTCATTTGAAAGCTTATCCTCATTTGGGGCTGGATAATTTTGCCCCAGTTCACCCCGAAACACGTTATTCACCACCTCAATATATTGTAGAAAATGTTCTTTTTTGGTGGTGGCTTTTACTTCAAGGGGGCCGAGCTTAACGGGCGGAATTTTCTGTACTTTTTCAATGATCAAAAGTTCGGGCTGTTCCTTTCCCTCTATCAAGCGCAAGCCGATGCGCGGCACCTGGTAAATCTTTTTGTTGTTGACCCACAGGCGACCCTCGGCTTCCACATAATACCCCGATTCCAAATCTCCCTCTTGTAGAATTTCAATATCAAACACCACTTTGTCGTCGTCGGGTACCACCTGTCCACGAAAGTGCCATTCGGTGATGTTGTTCAGCAAGCACGGTTCAAAATGGGGTTTTTTCAGGTTGCTGTGCCGTTTTTTGTGAAGCATATGGTTTTGGATAAGCTGAAGAATGCCCTCAACACCAAGGGAACCGGGCTGCACCGGATCACTGTAGAAATGGGCCTTAAAATACCAATCACCAGGGTCCACAATTTTCTCAGCCCGCCACTGGCCCTTCCCCGCTTTTCCACCCTGCGGCCAGTATCCTGTAATGCGATCCAGCATACGCAATTGGGAACCGGGCAATTTGCTGTTATCACCCAAAAAAGCAGGCTCTTGCTCACTCAAATTGATATCGATGTTGTCATCTTGTTGAATAAGCGCAAGCTCGTGTTCTTCAAACCCCAGGCCTTTCTGATTGATGAAGGCGCTGGGTGGGAAAAAGCCGAAGGCTGTATCCAGAGTGAAGAGTTCTTCCGAACCGCTGAAACAATGAACCTCAAATTTAACGATGATGGTTTCTCCCATTTTTGCATGGGACGTTAAACGGGTGGTGGTGCGGATGGTTTTATCTTCAGGAGTGATCGTTCGAAACAGGGTTCCCTGACCATCCAAATTGCGGAACAATAAATGAGGAACAGGCCGTTCGTCTGCATCGAGATTAACCGCTGCCAGCCAGCCGGAGGGCTGCATCGCAATCTCCATCAGCACACAGAAAGGCATCACCCCGGCGTTCTCTTGAAAATACCAGGCATCCTCCGGAATATCGTAAAGCGTTTCAACGTAACTGCCCTCAGTAGGTTTGCCCATAGTCGCCTCCAGTTCGGTTACCCGAGTGACGAATTGATAAGGCGGGTTGGGCAGCCGAGGCATAGGCACAGTTCCGTCGTACCGAATAAAATCTGGGCCAAAGGCTTTGGTCGGCTGCCCAAGGGCGCAGTTCATCAAAGACTTGTAATCTAATGGAAATTGATTCAACAGGGCCAGCGGGCGGTTATCTACGGTGTCCCATACCGAGTCCGGCAAGCTGTCAGCCGGCCAGCCCGGTACCAAACAGATAGCACTGCGTTCCGCGAGAAG
>JAAETJ010000881.1 GCA_024228495.1 bacterium
GCAGAGCGCAACTACTCGTGAGGTAGCACGCAATGTTGACGAGGCTGCATCAGGAACCCAGGAGGTATCGATGAGTATCTCAGGCGTTACCCAGGCTTCCCAGGATGTCAGTGCTGCCTCCGGACAGGTCACGTCCGCTGCTGGTGAATTGTCCAGGCAATCGACGATATTGAAATCTGTGGTCGATCAGTTTCTGTTGGATTTGCGAAAAGGTACCGCCAATAGACGTCTTAGGGATGACCCAAACTATAAGGGCTCGGAAAGGCGCGACGCGAAACGCCAGGCCGCCTAAACGGGTAATGGCTCGAATGGCGCTAACCCATGATCATATATCGATTTGGGGTTAGAGTTTCCTTGGTTTGATGGAATGTTGAGTACTTGCTGGTCACCGCATCAATAAGATCATTCAGGAGGGGCAAAGCCGCAATGTTGCACTGAAAAGCCGGATACCGGTGTATTTCAGCTATTTCACAGCTTGGACCGCGAAAGATGGGAGAGCCAGTTTTCACCGCGATATTTATCATCTTGACGATCTGGAGAGCCAAAGCGCCTGCTGCTGCTTTTACGAATGATCAGAAAAGGCGGATTAGCGTATTTATATGTGAATCCTTCGTCAAGAATTCGGAAATATTGCAAAGGCCATGATCACCGGATTTAAACGCAAATCTGCTGGGCAAAGATCAATCTATCAAACAGTGTCCGTTGTCAGGGGTAGAGCCGACTAGATATGAACCAGTTGACCTAGAGTTGTCAGATCAGGTCTGAGCTAATACACCTTAATCTCCGAAAAAGATACTTAGGGGAATCCCTGTAATATTTAGGATATCTCCTAATTATATCGGGTCGTGCCCCGTCGTATCGTGATGTCATTAAGAGGTTTAGGTTATCTCCTCAGCAGTCTTCACACACGGAGAAAAATATGCGCTACTTTACAGCTTTATTCATGGCTCTTTCAGTATTTGTACTCGGAACTACAGCCTCAATCGCAGCGGGATATGGAAAACAAAAGGTTGTATATCATATCAATTATGACAATCCGAAAAAACAGGCTGGAGCGATGCGAAATATCCAGAACCATATCAATGCGGTAGGTAAGGAAAATCTTGACCTTAAGGTCGTCATGCACGGCAAGGGTGTATCACTTTTATTGGAACCAGATTCCATGAAAAATACCAAATTGAAATTCGGAAATGCCAATGATAATATGACGGCCAAAATAGATGGCTTGAAACAGCAAGGTGTAGATTTCCAAGTCTGCGCAAACACCCTAAGAGGCAAAAAAATCAGTTATGAAAATGACCTCTATGATGTCAATAAAGGGGATATCGTTCCCAGCGGTGTTGCGGAACTGGCAAAATTGCAGGGCGAAGGCTACGCTTATATCCGGCCCTAAGTCTCTTCTTTTTTCAAAATCATAAGGGCAATTCTCTCTCATGCCCCCTCATAGAATGTATCAGATTTGATACATTCTATGAGCTTTTTTTTATCCCGAAAATCTGAATCGGTATTGTATGACATCAAAAGTCGGCTTTTGTTCTCTGTTCAGGTTTTCGAATGCCGACCGGGTCGCAAGCTCTCGCTTTATGAGCTGGTCCTGGTTTCCCGGACAGTTTGGCAGTGAAGTTAAGGTGTATCCCGTTTTTGATCATGCTGCCATTTTCTCTTGTCTGCTGCTCCAGTAAGCTTCAAACGGTGTTCTGTCGTCAAGGGCTGAATGGGGGCGCTCGCAAACGAAACGACGCCCGAAGACAATGACAATTCTTATAGAAAACAAACTGGTGACAAAAGGTGAGATTATTTACCTTAAAAACGCGCTGCCATCATGGGTGACCTATGATGAAAACAATCCGGTTTTTCAAACTACATTCTCCAATGAAAGAATACCACGGAAAATACCGTCATTTTTGACCCCAAGCAGGCTTGTCGATCTTTACTGCAATGGCAGAAGCACCTCTGCGGCTACGTAGCCCGGTTTACGTCCTTGCCGGGCAAGAAGAACCCATTGTCCCTCTTTCTTTAATATGCTTATTCAGCAGTTTCTGCAGGTCGGGCAGGGCTTGTCTCCTAACAAGGTTCAGCGCCTTGATGCCAAGCAGTTTTTCGATCAATGATATTCCAGCATCGGTATTGGCCGCAGGACCGGTAATCAGATCCGGTTTCATGCCAAAGGCCCGTTGGATACCAAGGACCGCATAGGGGTCAAGTGCGCTAAGCACTGTTATCACGATGTTTTTTTCCAGTAATTTCATCGCGATGGACCCATTATAAGGCTCAAGCGGTGAGGCACCGAGTTCGGCAATGAGGACATCGGCATCCGTCTCCGAGATCGTTGACAGGAAGTTGCGCATTGAGGCTTCAAATTTTTCTTCCGGGCACACCGTTGATGGCATCCCGGCGTCGACAAAATCCAAAATGTGATCGGCTCCGGCATCGGCGAAACTAAGGATATCGCGATATCTACCCGCCCCTGTGAATTTCACCGCGGCAACTGTCAACCCCATGCGTTTCAATTCATGTATGATGATACGGCCGGATGTGGTTTTTCCCGATGACATTGATGTGCCAATGATCAAGATAACGGGTAAGTCCAGTTCCCTTGGCTCTTTTTTTTCAACAAAGTTCTGCATGCAGACTTTATCGTCACGCACGATATGGCCTTTGTATTCAAGCCGCATCAAAGGCGACATCAGGTGGGATTGGGAGGTCATTTTACCAAATAATCCACCCGATGTAAGTGCGTGCAGTCGATTGTTTTTGCCAATGGCGTTCCAGTCGCCAACGGCATCCACAGTCGCTGCTCTTTTGCCAAAGGCACCGATGATGGCGTCTCCTTCAAGAACAGGAGCCAGACGCCCGGAACATAGTTCAACCAGATAGGTGGTGGTCGATCGACCACGAACTTCGCATATGACATAGTCACCTGTTGCCCACTTGTCGCGCTCCAGGAGGGCGCACTCATAGGGTTTCGTCCGAAGGTCGGATATGCGCGTGACTGAACTGTAAAAGGGCTGAAACATTTGGTTACCTCCTTAGGGTATCTGATTGACCACATATTCAGAAGCAATCTTGCTCAAGTCGTGATAATAGGCAGCGCCAACACCTAAAACCCGTTCATCAAAATCGAACTTACTTGAATGAGCCGGGTGGGCAACTTGCTTCGAAGTAATTGAGCCAAAGCGCACATAACAACCAGGAATTTTTGAGAGATAGTGACCAAAATCCTCAGCTCCCATATTGGCGACCTCTAGTTCTCGCACGGCCTTGTCTGATACGATTGAAATAGCCGCTTGACGACATATTGACACCAAATCTGGGGGGTTCTTGACCAAAGGCGTCCCTTCCTTTATTTCAACGTCGATATTGGCTCCATGTAATTGACCGATGGATTTACCGATGCGGCGAATTGAATCCTGAAGCATCTCACGAACCTCTTTGTCCTGAGCCCGGATGGTTCCTGTCAATTGCGCTCTTGCAGCGATGACATTCCCTGCTGTTCCAGCGTCGAAACGGCCCACTGTTACCACCGAAGGATGGGCAGGATTGACTTCACGTGATACGATGGTTTGGAGAGCTATAACAAGCAAAGATCCAACGACAACTGCATCCACGGTTTCGTGAGGTCTTGCTGCATGTCCGCCTTTCCCTCCAATCGAGATGATAAATCTGTCGGATGACGCATTTACCACCCCCTCTGTCACGATAATTGTTCCCAATGGGTAGTGACGATCGATGTGACCGCCGAAAATAACGGCTGCATTATCAAGAGCCCCTTCTTTAATCAGGATTTTGGCGCCACTCCCATTTTCTTCGCCTGGCTGGAACAATAGACGGATCGGGATTTTTGGTTTCTTGTTTTTAATGATCATTGAGGCGGCCCCCAGTAACATGCTCGTGTGCCCGTCATGACCACAAGCATGCATGATCCCAGGTTTTTTGGAAGCAAACGGTAATCCCGTTTCTTCATGGATAGGCAGTGCATCAATGTCTGCGCGCATCACAATACATGGAGCGTCCTCGATTTGACCTGGAATGTCAGCAATGACACCGGTTTCAGCTGCCGTACGAAATGGAATACCCAACTGTTCAAGAACAGCTATTATCCGGCCTTGCGTACGAAATTCCTGATTGGAAATTTCTGGATGTCGATGCAAATCACGACGAATCTCAACAACGCGGTCAAATAGGTCATCATTTATTGGTTGTAAAGTCATGCTTACCTCGTAGGCCAACAATTGTCCGTCATCAAATAAAATGGGACAAATAGCAGGTTGAGCTAATGGAGAGTCTGGCTCATCTGGTTTGAAGTTTAAGCGGTGTTTTTGCGGTGATGCAAGCACCGTTTTTCGATTGTCTTTTGTTTGATCCTTTTCCTTTGCAGTAAAATAGTCTGGCCGCGTCCGAAATATACGTCAGTCGGGGTGAGATTTTTCAGGCTCTGATGATAGCGCTGGTGATTGTAGTGTTCGATGAAAGCCTCGATCTGCGCTCTGAGATCTGCCGGGAAGAAGTAGTTTTCCAGCAGGATGCCAGTCGCAGGCGGGAGGCGGTCGATGGATTTTTGAGTAAGCTTTTGTACCATAGACCCAATATGGCATCACAAGATCTCCGTGTCAGGGTATGATTCTAAGCGATCTGGGCAAAGGCAGAGAACGAGCAACACGGAAACCGTTATCGTTGCCACGGCCGCCCGGCCTGTCCCTGCTGCGGCTGGCAGAGCGCAGGCCCGTTGGAAAGATGTACCACGAGCCGCCGCGCAGGACGCGGTTGTCACTTGCATGTTCACCTTGCAACCAGACAGAGCCGTCATCTGGAGCGCCATTATAGCTATCGTGATAGTGATCAGCGCACCACTCCCAAACATTACCGTGCATGTCATAAAGGCCGAACTGGCTTGGCTCTTTCTCACCAACAGGATGGGTGCTGCCGTTGGAATTATCGCTGAACCATGCATAATCGCCAAGTTGCTTCTCATCACTGCCAAAATGATATTTATCACCTGGCTGGCTGTTAGACCGGCAGGCATATTCCCATTCAGCTTCCGATGGCAGGCGGTAGATATAACCGATTTTGTCGTTCAACCATTTGATATAGGCCTGCACATCTTTCCAGGAAACCTTAATCACCGGCCTGCGCTCATGCCCCCAGCCTTCAGCTATGGGTTTGTAACCGTCAGTTTCAACAACATAGGCATCCCATTCCTCAAAAGTCACGGCGTAGCGCGAAATCGCGAAGCGCTGACTGATTGTCACTTCATGTTGTGGATGTTCACCAGCACTGCCTATTCCTTCAGGCAACGCGCTTAAAGATAAACTTATCAACTTCATGGAAAAACGATGGAACGAAACATTCGCCTTGATTGGCAAGAGCTTGTCGAAGAAGCAATAAGCCGCCGCAAACAACAAAAGCTTACCCAAAAGAAGCTGGCCGTTCTCGCAGGCGTCAGCGGTCCGACCGTGAACAGCTTTGAACAGGGCAAGACAAGCATTACGCTCGCCTCGGCTTTGAAAATTCTCAAATCCCTTGGATTGGCGTAATACTATTAGATTTTGAAATCGTCATTGATTAAGGCTTTTGCACACTCATAGTGCCAGTTCGTTCTTGTTCTTGTTTGATACCGAACACTGGAACACCCAGGCGTATTGGGCTGAACGTCAGAATTATAGACCACCATTTTATCAGCCATAATAGCTGATGTTAGAGAACAGAACATTGGTATGTAATCCTTGCCGCCCAAAAAGACTATCGGTTCGGCATGAAGGTCCATATTGGTGTCGATGCGAAAAGCGGGCTGGTGCATGTTGTCGGCAACACAACCGGCAGCGTGCATGACGCCAAAGTGATGGACGAACTGATCCGTGAGGACGATGAAGTGGTTTTTGGCGACAAGGGATATGTCAACGA
>JAAETJ010000882.1 GCA_024228495.1 bacterium
ATCCTCCATTTGAGCCACTATAGCACATATGGGGTTCCACCGGGGTTCCAAAATGACGCCGCTTGGAGGGTTTTTCATGACAAACTATGTTCATCTGAAATAGATTATTACATTATTTTTCAATTGATTGCGTGTTTCCATGAGCGTCCACAGATACATATCAAACTAAATTCCTAATCTGGGGGTCGCGTGTTCGAATCACGCCGGGATCACCAATTAAAACAGACACTTAGATGATTTATGAAATGGCGAAAAATGGTGTTAGGTTCTATATAGGTTCTAAGATACAGAATCTAACGACGCTCCTTTTCCGCAGCTACTTTCGTCTTTTTGGAAACACTTCCCCCTGAAACCTGATCACTTCGACGCATAGCTTGTCACTCCATCACCTGCCTTGTGATATAATCAAAGGCGGTGTTTTGGATCTTTTGATGCCATGTACCCAGCCTCACTTTTTTTCTCAGCCTTGCCATCCGCTTTCTCAATTTTGGGAGGACGGCAGCAAGACGGAGGACATAATCATGGGTCATTCAAAAGAACAGGCGCAAGCGCAATATGAGAGCATTGTCGAACTGGTGGAACGTATGAAGGGTGGAGACAGCCACGCCTTCGATGAAATCTATGCAGACGCCCTTTCTGTTCGCGTTCGCAGCAATTGGGGGAATTTGGGAAACAAACTGCAAGCCGCTGAATTTGAAATCCTGCTTTGCACGGGTGGCCCGGCAGTGCGGATCATCGGCAACCTTGATGAGGGACTACCGAGTTCTGGAAGGCTTCAGCATCAGGACTGGTTCACCCCCTGGCAGGACTGGAACGAGGCCGATGAAAAGATTCTTCTCGACTATGCCAGCTGTTTTTATTTTGGCGAGTAACCTCTCGCCCCTTGCCCGCAACTTGATTGCGGGCATTTTTTATATTTATGACATGGGGAAAACCGATACGCCCCTCACCCCGGCAGCTGGTATAATGCTCATATGAATGATGACCAAAGCCAGCAAAATACTGATGCCCAAACCACGACCGATCATGATCAGTCAGTCCTTTATGAACGCCCACTGGATCGAGAAACGATCCTCTCTTCCCTTCACAACCCCTCAAATGGCCAACCCCGGCCAGTCACGCCCGGTCATGGCAAGGCACAGGACTTGAGAGAAAATGCGGACCGGCAGACCATGCCCGAACGCGGACAAGAGCAACAGGTCGACACCAACAACCTTTCTGTTGAGCCAGATGACCAGCCACGCCCAACCATGGTCGACCCCGGCATTAATACGCGCCCCGCCATGACTGACCATGCTCCAGACAGCAGCGAACAACTAACGGAGACTAACAATGACAGTAATGAAAGTGAGGTGCCACCCGATAGCACCGACCTTGTCACAGTCGAAGAGGCCGTGATCATTTTTGCAGAAGCCGGATTGCCACGCCATATCCGTACCATCCAGAAATACTGCGCCAAGAAGAAGGGTAGAGCACTGGTCAGCTATCAGATCCCCACAGAAAACGGCATTCGCTACATGATTGAGCGCAGTTCTATTGATCGCTTTATCAGTGATGCCATCCAACAGGCTCCAACCGGCAAGCTGGAAGAAGAACCTGCCACACCGCAGTTAAACAGGGAGGAGATAGCAACACCGAGCACAAATAGCGTTCAAGCCGATCTTGCCGTCTACGACCATCCCTATGTCAAACGCCTTGAAAGCGAAGTCGAAAAAGAAAAAGAGCGCTATGCCAGCCTGCAAATGCGCTATGAGAACGCCATGGACATGTCCAACCAGCGACTGGTCGAGCTGCAACAGGCTTCAGCCGTTGCCCAGAGTGAAAGCCTTGGCCACTTCCTGATCGAAAGCAAACGCATGGAGATTGAGCCGGAGCTAAGTCCAGCACCTGTTCACAAGCAACCAGTACAAGGGGAGAGTATGGTACAATAAAAATATATGGATCACATCGCCTCAACAATTGAAAAGCATCAAAAGAACATCATTCTTGATGGCTTTGACCCCGTATCATCACAGGGCTTTACACAAGTACCCAATTTCATACTGCGTTCAAAAGATTTAAGCGTTGGAGCAAAGCTCACCTATTCAATGCTGTTATCCTACGCCTGGCAGAACAATTTTTGCTTCCCCGGCCAAAAGACCCTTGCCAGTGATATGGGCGTATCGCTGCGCAGCATTGTTTCCTTCATCAAGGAACTACAGGCACGCGAAAGCATCACCGTCAAACGACAAGGGCTCAACAAACCCAATATCTACACCCTGCACCTCACCATCAAGGAGAAAAGAGTAAGACGAAACAAATAGGGGACTGCACACTCGGAAGTGCAAAATTTGCACATCCAGAAGTGCAGCATTTGCCTGTCTGGTGATGCAGATATTTCACTTCCCTCTATATAAGAAGACTCAGGGAAAAATATTCATAAAAAGAACATTCATTTTTTTTGAATTTAAAATTTGGAACTGACCAAAATGCCTAAAGATCAAACCGATCAACAAATCAATCATCCTGCAAAAACCTCAGAACAGGGAAGTGGCGTATTGCACAATGATTTACAAATCTGTCAACCCACCCGTTTTTTCTAAGGGAATAGATGATCACAGAATTTAGATGAAATCGCTATGTCAAAAAGGACTGACATCATCCACATTCAATTTCGTTCGCATTCGAACCGGCAGATTATTCGGCCTGATTATCGGATCTTTAAGTCGCACAAAGCATCTGTAAAGAACAGATATTGCACTAAACCGCTACGCGGTAGGGGGGCGGGTTGATGGATTGGCTGTAGTATCTCAGACTTCACCTGACATCCATGGTAAAAGTGTTACAATTATCGTACATACCGCTCTACCTTCGACAACAGACATTCATATGCCCCGTATGTAGGCGACTCTTATCTCTGCTTCGTGCCAGAAGCTGCCGTATTCGTAGTCGGTTTGGTTCGTCAGCTTACCCGATACGTTAGCGGAAATAAGCCCCATATAGTCTTATTGACCGTGAAATATACTATATTTTGCTTCTGTCATCGCATTCTTTTTCGGAGATATTTTCCAACCTTATTCATGGGGGGCTTGTATTTTTGCTTGATTTCTCGCGATGCAGCCGTGTGATCCGTGCCTTGATGCGGATGAGATCGCCATCGAGCGCAGCCTGACCATACCACCACTGATAGTCAGGAGATTGGTGCCCGAGACCAAGGCGGAGGTTGGCAAGCGTCCGCTGTCGCATTTTTATTGCCATGGCTGTCAGTATTTTGTCATGCCTTGGTGAGACTTTTACGCTTGTCTTTAAAGACGAAATAGCGGCCTCTGCCTCGCGCAGCTTCAAGGCCCCGACATCAAGGGAACGTTTGCCTGCCTCAAGCATTTTTTCGACATATCCCGGAGCGTGACAGCCGGTGCAGGCAGAGGTTGACGTGTCATCTTTGTCCGTCATTCCATGTTCACCCTCATACATGTGGCAATAGGCGCAGGTGGGAGTTCGGTAATTGGCGTCGGCAAGAGGCAAGGACCAGTTCCAGTTCGCCCCTTCCAGTCTGGCGATAACACCGTGCTTGGAGGTGAAATAACTTTTTGCGACAGCAGATTTTTCACCGCCGTGACAGGAGATGCAGGCATTATTCCTGCGAGCCTTGGTCATCGAATCATCATGCTGCGCACCATGACAGGCAACGCAATCAGCTCCTCCTGCATTTTTTTTATGCGGCCCGGCCCGCCAGGCGATGACCAGTCCGGGCGTTTCTTGTTTGTGACATTCAACGCATTGCGATTGCGTGAACTGCCCCTTGGGGAGCTCTTTGCCAGATGCGGCACCGGCAATGAAAGTCGCGAGTAATATGCCTATAGCAATACGCATCAGTTTGCCTCCGCGTTCTTGCTTGTATATTCGCCCGTTGTCCAGAGTGGTTTTGGGTCGAAGGGCTTACCCATGCCGACCTCTTTTTTTCCAAGCCGATCTAGGATCTGCGCTTCTGCTTTGATGTCTTTGAGCGCCTCTCGCATGCGCTTGTGCCCCTCATCGACCAGCTTTGGCGCGCCATGTGCTGCGCCCTTGTAGGCTCGCAGGTTGGCGAAATACCACATCTCGAAGTAATCGCGCTCGATCTTCGATACGTTGTAAAATGCTGAAGCCTGACCTTCCAAAAGACCGATACGGGCTCGCGGCCATAGCTTGTCGATCCACTCGATCGGATAGTGGGGGCGCTTGCCCGCAGCTGGCGAGAGATGACCATCACCTCTCAAAGCTTCAAGCACGTCTTCGGCTTTGTAGAGCTTTTGCCATGCCCGCTTGCGTTCAAGATCCAGATTGCGCAGCCATTTTTCGGATTCGGTTTGTTTATGGCAATCCATGCACACGGCAATCCAGCTCTGCCGCTTGACGACATTTTCGCCCTTGTGCTGATTGATCTCCTTGAGGCCGAATTTCCAGATCGCCTTGTCCGCTACCTGATGCTTGCCATTTCGCATGTGGCAATAGGCACAGGTCGGGGCTGGATAATTGCCCTTGACTAGAGCCTTGCTCCAGTCCCATTTATCGCCCTCAGTTAGATATTTCTTACCATGTGCGGAGGCAAAGTAGGCTTCGTCGTCGGGATGCGGAGGACCGGAATGACAGGTGATACAGGCTTCGGGTCGGCGCGCCTCGGCCGCGTCGAAACGGTGACGGGTGTGGCACGAATCGCATTTCGTGGCCACCGAATGACATTGCAGGCAAGAAGCAACCTCTGCTTTGGGCTTGTCGGCGAAATGTTTGCTATCCAACGCACGTTCCATAGCCAGCGCGTGGCTTGGAAAGCCATAGCGTCGCTCATCAAGAAACTGGTCGTGCTGCGCCTTGTGGCAGTTGGCGCAAATATCTGGCGTCGGCATGTGCAGGCTTTGATGATCGCTGCCGTGGCATGAGCTGCAATAGACTGGTTTTTCCTGTTTGGCGTGCTTGCTGGCACGCCAGTCCTTGACGATCCCCGGTGTCAGGGATTCGTGACATTCGATGCATTCCTCACCTTTGAAGAGGCCTTCAACCGTTTGCACGGATTTATAGAAAGGTTTTGGGTTCCAATAGGAAAACACAGTATCCGGTTGCCAGAGACGGGAATAAAGCCCCGCACCCGGCCCGCTTTTACTCCAGCCAACATAGCCAAAACCTGCCAAAAGAACTGCAAGGGCGATTAGTACAGGGATCCAGACGACAGGTTTCACGATAAAACTCCCCTGGTAAGTTTACGGCGTATCCGGTCCTTGAAACTGAAATCCTCCAGGATGGTTCCGGCAGCTCTATAACCGCCAGCCAGCGCGGTCACCACCAGGTCTGGGCCGTGGACATTATCGCCACCCGCATAGATGCGGCGGTTAGAGGTGCGACCATGCCCGTCCGTAATCACATGTCCGCCCTCATCGGTCTTAACGTCAAAGCCACCGAGCCAGCGCGGCGGTGCCGGGATAAAACCGAATGACAGAATGACCGTATCGCAATCAAGTATCCGTTCGCCTTTCTCTGTCTTGAAGAGAACCCCGCTGACCTGGGTTTTGCTCATAATCTCGATTGGTCGATGATTGAATGCAAACTTTGCGCCTTCTTCGCGCGTGGTTTTGATTTCTTTTGGTCCGGCACGCATCTTGACCTCACTGCCCCGATAGGCAATCGTCACGCTTGAAGCACCCAGCCTGAGCGCCGAACGAGCGCAATCCATAGCCGTGTCGCCACCGCCCAAAACCAACACATGTTTGTCGGTGAGGTTCACGCCATCATCGTTATTAAGCGAGCAAAGAAAATTCCAGGCCTTCCAGACGCCTTTGACATCGGTACCCGGCAGTGTAATTTCGCGAGCCTTGTGAGCGCCAAAACCGAGAAATACGGCGTCTTCATCCTCAAGCATACGGGTCATGGCTTTTCTATCCACGCTAACACTGAGCCTGAAGGTAACACCGAGACCTTCCAGCACCGCAATGCGCCGTTTCAGCACTTGCCGCTCCAGCTTGAAGGAGGGAATCCCGAACGACAGTTGGCCACCAACCTCCCGGGCCTTGTCATAGATGGTAACCTGCACGCCTTTTTCGGCAAGCCGCTCGGCGCAGGCGAGACCTGCCGGGCCCGAACCGATGATCGCAACCTTGTGGCCCCGGCCTTTCTCAACCTCTCTTTGCGGCCTCCAGCCTTCAGCTAGGGCAGTGTCGGTTATGGCCTGCTCCAGAGCGCCGATGGCAACAGCCTCCCTTGTCTGGTCAATATGGCTGCCGCGCGCGAGTGTGCATTCTGCTTCACATAGTCGATATTGCGGGCACAACCGACCACAGATCTCCGGCATCGGGCTTGTGCTGTGGGCAATTTGCGCCGCCTTGATGATATCCCCTTGCGCGGCCAGTTTGAGCCAGTCGGGAATACGGTTCGACAGCGGGCAGGTAGAGCGACAACCGGGTACGCCGCAGTCAAGGCAGCGCGAAGCCTGCTCCTTGATCCAGCTTAGTTTCGGCACGACGGCTATCTCCCGCCAGTCGTCCATCCTGTCATGCACGGGCCTTGATATGGGTTCTTGCCGAGGGATCGGTGGTACTCGCTGTTTTTTCAGCAGGTGGCTGCCATTCTGCACCAGTTTGGGCGCGAACAGATTGCGCACATCGCGTATCTCCAGCGCATCGGTCGGGCAGGACACAACGCAGCGGGCGCAGCCCATGCAGTCCTCCAGTCCGGTAATGCGGCCATGCTCCATGCCCTGCCGCCACACCGGGATACCCATGTCGCAGACCTGCTCGCAGCGCCTGCAGTCGTTGCATTTGTCGCGCGCCATCTCGATATCATAGTAACCGGCATGGTTGAGCAGACCGAATGTGGCCCCGAACGGACACAGAGCACGACAGTAGAAGCGATTGCCGGTCAGCGGTGTAATTAAAAAGCTGCCAAAATAGGTGATCACCACCAGCATATAGAAGAAACCGATAAAGCTTGCCGACCAGCTGTTGGGCGGGAACAGGCTTGCTGCCATCACGCCCACATAAAGAACGAAAAAAAACCATTTTGTATGGCGCAACCGCCAGACCCATTCGCCGCGCAGCGTGACGTGGCGGAAGGGAAAGCCGACCGTCTCGCGGATCCCCACGCAGGGACATCCCCAACCACAGATCACACGGCGTCCAAACAACAGCACCAACAATAAAATCAGAAAGAATGTCATCGTACCCGGCGTATGCAGCGACGGGAATATGGGCTGGGCCCCGAGATGCCCGATATGGGGCTCAAACATGGGCATTAGCCACGGGATCAGCCACCAGAACACGCTGACAACAAAAACAAGAACGATAAGCCGCCTGCGTGTATAGGAATTGCGCTCAGCCGCAATCCGCCAGATACCGAAACCGAGAATGATGGCATATTCGGTGTAGCGATTGAGCCAGATCGGATTATCCCAGAGAAACAGATAGCTCTCGTTGAGCCAGCCCAGAAAGGCGAGGGTAAAGGCAGCCATGGCCAGCACCTGAACCCACAGGGCGTATCTGCCTGCCATGGAATCCTGTAGCGAGGCAGGCGTCTGCCGGGCTTCGTGAACCATTTCCGGTTTCGGCTTGATAACGATGTTGGCGGTCATGGTGCCTCACTTCCGCGCAAGCTTTTGATCAGTTGCTCCAGTTTTTGCCCGGTCCGCACCCTCATCCAATAGGATAGGGATAGACGTGTGGCAAGAAACGCCTGCACCTCGCCAAGCGTAGTGCCCATTCGGTTGTAAAGCGTCCACAACAGACCGGTGGCCAAGGTGGTAGAAAGAACGAACCGTGTGAGATTTGATTTGCTGATGTTCATATCTCATCTTCCCGATGGTCTGTGTATGCACAGGCTACCTTTGTAAAACGGGTCGTTCGGATCAATGACATAGCTACTGTTACCAGCAGCAATGGTGGCAATCACTCCGCTTAAAAGTCCGGCGGCCAGTGCCATTTTCAGGATATTCTTAATACTCATGACGGCGCTCATTCGGTCAGTTGTGCGAAATTCCCTCCACATTATTCAATTAATTTATTGAATAATGTTGATTTTGTCAAATAGATTTTCGCGGTCAATTCCGCAGAAACAGGATCTGTTTGATCAGATCTTTACCTGACTTTTTGATGGAACCATTTTCTCGGCAAATACATATAATCCCCTGTCAGTAGCTCTAACATTGCAATAACGCATGATGATAAAAAACTAAAAGTTCCATGAACCTCCTCTCTTTTTGGCCTAACCACCCCTCACTTTTCTCAAGAAAACTGTTGCATAGCTGGAAACTGTTATGATTCAAGTAGTCTCCCTTAATTCTCACCAATGATAAACCTCCGGCTCTGCCGGAGGACCCCTGATGTTTTACATTTAAGAAAGATCTCCCAGAGTGCTTCAACCGCTCGAAGTACAACAAGGAGATCTTTCATGTCGAAGACGACAAACCATTTAAACCACAGTGTGTGGGATTGTAAATATCATGTGGTGTTCATTCCGAAATACCGCAAGAAAACGCTGTTTGGGCATATCCGCAAGGATTTGCAGGCAGTATTTCACCGCCTCGCAAGGCAAAAGAGCTGCGCGATAGAGGAGGGGAAGTTGATGCCGGATCATGTGCATATGCTGATTTCCATTCCTCCCAAGGAAGCCGTCGCCAGAGTGATTGGCTTTATGAAGGGCAAAAGCTCAATCTGGGTGGCGCAGAATATAGCCAACAGACAGAGAAATTTTGCAGGGCATAAATTCTGGGCAAGGGGCTATTTTGTATCTACAATAGGGGCCAACGAAGATGATGTTCGAAAATATATCCAGAACCAGGAAAAGGAAGACAAGCGGCTCGATAATCTGAACCTGTTTGACAGGTGAAAAGTAACACTAACCGCTTCGAGCGGTTCCCAAATTCATACCTCCACTTTTAGTGGAGGTAATTGAGTTTATGGAGGCTCAAATGGCTGTGCTCTACGGACATTCACAGTTGTTTAGTAGTATCGAGGATGATTTTAAGCAGCGTTTGCCGGTCTATCACAAATCACGGCGCGGGGGGCTCTACACACTGGCTGCCTTGATGTTGGATGATCATGGCCATCGCCATGTACTGGGCCGTTTCAAGCGGCGCTTATGACCAGCGAAAAACCGCCAAAAGCGGCGAAAAAAGGGGATTCGCAAAAGATTGAGATCGCTATGCTCACTGTTCAAATCCGGCCTGCGCTTCCTGCGCCGCTGCCTGACCGGCCTCGAAAATACCCCACAACTTTGGGAAGTCTGGATAAAATGAGGGGTGGTTAGCTTTTTGGCATCATTCCCTTGACGGGAGTATTATTTTTGCTATTTAATTAAATAATATAATTATTTGTCTATGAGGCTCGTAGAGTAATGACCCAAAACCCAAAAGGAACACTGTTTGCTCAGTTTGCGCTGGTCGCCAAAGCACTTGGACAACCCAACCGGCTGGAACTAGTTGAATCTCTGGCGCAAGGCGAGCGCGGCGTAGAGGCGCTGTCTAAAGCAACCGGCATGAGCATCGCCAATACCTCACAACATCTCAAACAGCTGCGTCAGGCAGGGCTGGTGACTTCACGCAAGGACGGTACGAGTGTTATTTACCGTTTGAGCGGCGAAGAAGTTATTCTCTTGTTCAATGCCCTGCAAAGGACGGCGGAGCGTCATCTGGCCGAGGTGCAGCAAGTGGTAGGAGTCTACTATAACGCGCGCGATCACCTCGAACCCATCTCACGAGAGGAACTGATGGCCCGACTGAATGAAGGCTCTGTCTCTGTCCTTGATGTTCGCCCAAAAGACGAATATGCAGCGGGACATGTTCCAGGTGCCATCAATATCACTTCGGGGGAGCTTGAGAAAAGACTTGAAGATCTGCCGGAAGGCCGGGAAGTCATTGCCTATTGCCGGGGCACTTGGTGTGTTCTCTCTTTCAATGCGGTCGCCCTTCTTCGCGCCAAAGGCATCACCGCGCGACGCCTTGAAGACGGCTACCCCGAATGGAAGGCCTCGGGGCTTCCGGTCGAGGGCACGAACACTCCGGCAAGCTGAGTTAAGGAACAAAATCCGGTGTGTACTTCTTCCTCCTTGGGGCCAGAGGCCTACTCCCGCTGGAGAGCCAGTGATTTGGGGCGCGTCACAGAGTTCCTTGAACATAGACTGTTGCTGGAAATGCTGGGGACAGTCAACGGTCAGCGGCTGCTCGATATCGGCTGCGGCGATGGTCTCTTTGCCAATTCATTGGCTAAGAAAGGAGCCAATGTAATCGGCATTGATCGCAATGCTTTGATGATCAAGGCGGCGGGTGTCAGGAATGGCCCGGCCTCGTTTCTTGTCGCCGAGGGTTATGCTCTGCCGTTTGAAGATGAGATGTTCGATGCGGTAACGTTGGTGACGGTCTTGTGCCTATCGGATTGCCCCGACGCAATTTTGCGGGAAATCCATCGCGTTCTCAAGCCGGGCGGCAGGCTGGTCATCGGCGAACTGGGCAAATGGAGTATATGGGCTCTCTATCGCAGATTGAAAGGCGTGTTCGGAAACAAGTTGTGGCGTAACGCCCACTTTCATTCGAAGGCCGATCTGTATGATCTTTTGAAGGGAACCGGACTTCGTATTAGGCGCTTCGAGGGAGCCGTCTATTATCCACCTGTTTCCTTTATTTCCAGGTTGCTTGCTCCTCTCGATCACCATTTCTTTTGCCGATTTGGCGCACTCGGCGCTTCATTTTTCGCCTTGTCAGCAGAAAAAAACGATGATGTATCGTTTAGTGGCAGCATGAACCCTAAAGGGCTATTTCCGCTACAATTAAGAGGTAAGCAGACATACCATAGCAACACTGACTTCGGCAGCAATGGGTCAACTGCGCTCCTATCAGCCATTTTCAGATGTTGATCCGCTCTACCCCTAACAACTGACTTTGTTTGTTTTGAGTGCACCCTAACCGGCAATCTCCAGAAGAGGGCTGAGCAGAGCCATATCGCTAACGTCGGACAATGTTTAGGTTTCTGCGGAGGCTGTGGGTGGCAGGGGGCTGGCGGTGAATTCTGTGTTTGCAGCAGCTTTCGCAGAAACCTAAACATTGTGCGACATTAACCATCGAACTCCCCCTTGGGATAGGGCAGGCTTGCATTTTTTCAAATATCACCCATAATTAGCCTATGAGCATTACAAAAACATTCTCACTGGAAGACGTTATTGCCGCCATGCGGACACTTCCTGATCAATCGCAGCAAGACCTTGCCAGCGAAATCATGGAACGTGTTGACGATATCAGCAATTCCAGGCTGACAGATGAGCAAAGAGAAATCATCAAGGAGCGCATAAGCCAACCTCGCGAACATGTCTCTCGTGATGACGTCCACGCCATGCTGCGCAAATTCAACCCTGCCCTATGAGATTGGTCTACACCACGCAAGCCAGGGCAGATATTGAAAACATTCTGACTTACATATCTGACCGCAACCCACAAGCGGCTGCCGATATTGCGGAGCGTATTTACCACGCCGAAAACCAAATTGTTCGCTTTCCCCGAGCCGCGCGATATGATCAGGATACCGACACTTTCGAAT
>JAAETJ010000883.1 GCA_024228495.1 bacterium
AAAGTTTTCGTTGGCAGGGTTTAGCGGCTGCCGTGCATCAATGTCATTTACAGCTTTCAGGGCAAGCGCACCGCGCCCGGGGGGATTGTGAAGCGACAAGAGCGCTTATATTGTATTTGGCAGAACAAAAAGGGGCATAACCTATTAAATAGACATTGCTGGCGTGACGCTTTGACGTTGCAGCGTTTTAACGTCATGCCAGCAATCCTTAATTTATGGCAATTTACGCACTGTGTAACCAGAAAGGCGGCGTCGGCAAAACCACCTCCACCGCGAACTTAGGCGCAGCTTTTGCGGAGCAGGAAAAGAAGGTGCTGCTCTGCGATCTTGATCCGCAAGGCGGACTGACGACCAGCTTAGGATTTGATCCGGACAGCTTTGAACTTACGATGTATCACGTGTTTCTGGAAGAGGCCGAAATCCCCCAGGCCACGATTCAGACCAACATTCCGGGAGTGCGCCTGGTTCCGGCGAACCTGGATCTGGCAGGGGCTGAAGCCGAACTGCTGCGTGAAATCGGCTGGCATGAGATTTTACCGGGAGCCTTGCAGGCCGTCCAGGCTGATTATGATCTAATCCTGCTGGACTGTCCGCCCTCACTGGGCATCATCACCTCATCGGCATTGGCCGCAGCAAACACCGCGCTGGTGCCGCTGCAATGTGAATACCTGTCGCTCAGGGCCTTAAAACAATTACATAAAATTATTGCCAAGACCAGGCGACGCGTGAACCCTGATTTGGACATGCTGATTTTCCGTACAATGTTCACCCGAACCTCACACGCAAAAGAGGTGTTTGACGAAATCGGCAATATCGGCGGGGAGCGAGTATTGAGCGCATACACAAAGCGGACGATAAAGGTGGCCGACTCATCCGCGAGCGGTCAACCGCTGCTTATGTATAGTTCTAATTCAGAGGTTGCCGGCGCATACCGGGAACTTGCCCAGGAGATCATGAACAGAGAAGAATAAAGAGGAGATCATACATTATGGCAAAACGAACATCAATTACAGGTAAGGGAGCAGACGTCTTTTTTTTGGATAAGGAAGAAGCACGTAAACAAAGCGAAGAACAGGATATGACCGTTACACCGGTCAGGATCAAACCGGTCAAAGTCACAATCTACCTCCCGCCTGATCTCGCCTCACAACTTGATCAGGCATGGCTCAGACGGAAACTGAAGAGTAAAAAAGAGACTAAAAGCCACATCGTCAGTGAAGCCCTTAAACCATTTCTGAAAAAAGAATTATCGGAAAGTGATTAACGTGACAGTGTGACAGTGCGACAGCGTAACAGCATAACAGCGTGACAGCATAACAGCATGACAGTGTGACAGTACTGCTTAAGTAAATATGAATAATTTTTTTTCAGTTCGCGCGCAGAG
>JAAETJ010000884.1 GCA_024228495.1 bacterium
CAATCAGGAGCGAAAAGCGACCGGTGCCTGTGCGCCGCCCTGGCGGAGGCCGGGCGCAAGCCCGAATAGCCATGAGCAAAAAAAAGTATTCTGCTATACAACATCTCTGCAAGATGTGCGTCACCACCCAAAGCCACGTTGGCAAAGAAGATACTAGCAGCCTGCTGGAAGGCATGGGGAAAGTAAAAATTATCTCTACCCAAACGTGTATCCTGAGTGTACCTTATCCTGATGATGGAAAGTTCTGGTTTCAGCATGCACCCGCAACGGGAGCTTCAAGAGAAAACCCTGAAAATTTGCGATAGCCCGGCAGGGGCAACCGCAGAGGCGTTGTGCAAGTACATGCTGCCGTATATCGTCGGGCCTGAAGTTGGCAGTTTCCCAGGGTTTCCAGCCAAATCAGGCAATGAAGAAGGCAAGAGACGCAGATCAATATGATGAATACAGCAAACCAGGACCCCGAGCAGATCGCACGTGACCGGATTGATGATAATTTGGCCCTGGCGGGGTGGACTGTGCAGAATAAATCGACCATTGATTTCAATGCCGGACAGGGAATTGCCATTCGTGAATTTCAAACAGATATAGGCCCTGCGGATTATCTCCTGTTTGTCGACAAGGAACCCGTTGGTGTAATCGAAGCTAAACGTAAAGAAGCAGCACAGAACATCACCACAGTGGAAGAACAGTCCGGCGGTTATGCGGAAGCAGGAGCAAAATACATCCCTGAAAACAATCCCCGCCGCTTTGTCTATGAAAGCACCGGAGAGATCACCCGCTTTACAGACAAGAACGATGCCAGACCCCGCTCACGCGAGGTGTTCAACTTCCACCACCCGCAAACCCTGGCAGAATGGCTGGGCCAGCCAAAGTCCCTGCGTGCGCGATTGCAGGACATGCCGCCGCTCGATCATCAGGGACTGCGCGCCTGTCAGATTACTGCCATCGAAAATCTTGAGGAGTCCTTCAGGGATGATCGCCCCCGCGCATTAATCCAGATGGCCACCGGCGCGGGCAAGACCTACACGGCAATTACTTCCGTTTACCGCTTGCTCAAACATGCGGATGCCAGACGCATACTCTTTCTGGTCGATACCAAAAACCTTGGCGAACAGGCCGAACAGGAGTTCATGGCCTATCTGCCCAATGATCATAACCGCAAGTTTACCGAACTTTACAATGTGCAACGGCTTAAATCATCCTTTGTTACCGAAGACAGCCAGGTCTGCATTTCCACTATTCAGCGCATGTATTCACTGCTCAAGGATGAGGAACTTGATGAAACGCTGGAAGAAATCAATCCGGCCGAGCAACTGACCAAACCCAAAGAGCCAATGCCGGTTGTCTATAACAAAAAAATCCCGCCGGAGTTTTTCGATTTCATCATCATCGATGAATGCCACCGCTCAATCTACAATCTCTGGCGGCAGGTGATTGAATATTTTGATGGCTATCTGATTGGCCTCACAGCCACACCGGATAATCGCACCTATGGCTTTTTCAAAAAAAATGTGGTCAGCGAATATGATCACGAGAAAGCGGTAGCCGATGGTGTCAATGTCGGCAACGAAATCTATGTCATTGAAACCGAGCGCAGCTTGCGCGGTGGCACGCTTAAAATCGACAGTCAGGTGGAAAAGCGTGAAAAGCTGACCCGCAAAAAACGCTGGGAACGTCAGGACGAGGATGAAGCCTATGCCGCCCGACAGCTTGACCGTGATATCGTCAACCCCGACCAGATAAGAACGGTCATCCGCACGTTCCGCGAAAAACTCCCCGATATTTTTCCAGGCCGCAACGAGGTTCCCAAAACCCTGATATTTGCCAAAACCGACAGCCACGCCGACGACATCATCCAGACCGTGCGCGAGGAGTTTGGCGAAGGCAATCAGTTCTGCAAGAAACTGACCTACAAGGTCGAGGAAGACCCTAAATCTGTGCTGGCGCAATTCCGCAATGACTATAACCCGCGCATCGCCGTCACGGTGGACATGATTGCCACCGGCACAGACGTAAAACCGCTCGAATGTCTGCTGTTCATGCGCGATGTCAAAAGCCGAAACTATTTTGAACAGATGAAGGGGCGCGGCACGCGAACGCTCGACTATGACGATCTGAAAAAAGTGACCCCGTCAGTCAAAACCGCCAAAACCCACTATGTAATTGTCGATGCCATCGGTGTAACAAAGTCCCTCAAGACAGCCAGCCAGCCGCTGATCACCAAGCCCACTGTGCCACTCAAAGACCTCGCTATGGGCGTGATGATGGGTGCGCATGACGAAGATACCGTGTCATCCCTGGCCGGGCGGCTGGCACGCCTGGGCAAGCAGCTTGATGACACGGAACACGCGCACATCCGTGAAAAGGCGGGAGGTGTGGAATTGGGTGATATTGTCAGTGGCCTCTTGTCCGCCATTGATCCGGACAGGGTCGAGGCAAAGGCACGCGAGATGAAGAATTTGCCTGCAGCCGCAGAAGCCGATGATGCCGCGATCAAACTGGCGCAAGGTGAACTGGTTGGCGAGGCGGCGAGTGTCTTTACCGGAGAACTGATCAATCTCATCGACGGCATTCGCCGCGACAAGGAACAGACCATCGACCATGAAGGGCTGGACAGCGTTATTCGCGCCGAATGGGATGGTGATGCAATAACCAACGCCAATGAAATGGCGAAGGATTTTGCTGAATATCTGGAAGCCAACCGCAACGAGATCGAAGCATTGACGATTTTTTA
>JAAETJ010000885.1 GCA_024228495.1 bacterium
GCAAATTAGCTGCTCCGTAAAACCCAAACGGTCTTTCACCGTCACAGAGGACAATGACCTTTTTTGATAGATCTTACATGTTTTTTCTCCTTCGCATAGATTCACAGATTTCCCTCGGCTACACTTCGAGAAAGAGATACCAAAGGTGTATTATCTTTATACTGATAGGCTGTTTAATATCCGATCTGTTGACATATTCTTGTTCGGGTGATGATCCAATTTTGTGAAATGTCCATGGAGATACATCTTTTTGAAAAGGATCAAGATATCCTCATAAACAAGGTCTGGATCCTCCTGGGTCAGAAGCAACAGCCCTTGCCGGACGGTCTTTTGAGATCGCCATTGATCAAGAATCTGAAGAATCTTGTCATTTCCCTCCATATAGTGGTGGCTGTCCCAATTATAGACCAGCCATTGATCGCTCTCTGTTTGGGTGATAGTCAACTCCGCACAGGTCCGAACCATAAGATCTTCGCTCCAGTCCAGCTTGTCAGAACAGGAGTTTGTGTCCTTCCAGACCAGCGTATTGCGTATTGTTTCACTCAATCTGTAGTAAATTATTGGCTGAACGAACGAATTGGGTGGCATCCAAGGATAGAGTTTCTCACGCATGAAAGCATTCCGTTCGCGCTCCAACACAATATCCTGAGTTTTAGAGTCTGTTCAAGAATAGGGATATCGTGCCAGTCGGCGTGACATTAGCTTGATCATTGCTGTTTTGATGAAAGTGAGGCTTGATTTTGCAAAGCGCTCGAAATCTTTGGACAGTCGACGATTGATGCCAAGCCATGCGAATGTTCTCTCGACAATCCAACGCTTTGGCAGAACCTGGAATCCGATCTCATTACGCTTGATAATTTCGATTGGTCTCGGACTGGATTTGCGAACTCTTGGTCCTTGATATCCACCATCACCGCAAATTTTCTCAATGAAGGGAAAGCGGGCCGTGAGTTTGTCGAATACAAGAGCCGCACCATCTCGATCCTGAATGCCAGCCGAGTGAACCTCGCACCTGAGGATCAGCCCGAGCGTATCGACGATGATATGACGTTTGCGCCCTTTCACCTTCTTGCCAGCATCAAACCCGACCATTTCACGGGCATCCGGGCCGGTTTTGGCCGACTGACTGTCAATAATTGCATAGGAGGGGCTTTCTTCACGCCCCTCCAACTCCCGGGTCTGCCGGTAAAGCGCATCGTGGATACGCGTCCATGTGCCGTCTTGTTCA
>JAAETJ010000886.1 GCA_024228495.1 bacterium
GCAAAGTAACATAAAGTTCGATGCGCTCATCCTTATCTATTTGATGAGAATCGTAGCCGGTTGCCCTTTTTTTTGGAATATTAAATCGGTTCTACTTCAGTCTCAGGCCCTTATGCGCTTGGTGGGCTTCAATGCGCGCCAAATTCAGCAAGGTACCTGTCAGCGCGGTGTTCATAGTGCTTCGCGTTCAAATCAAAACAAAGAAATTTCAGCCAATAAGGACTCCGGCGAAATCCGCGGTCCCATCTGCCCACAATTTATCGCCACTTTCATTCAAGCCATTTCACAGACAGTTTTAGATCGTTTCTTTAACAAGGTCATCAGCATTTTGGCTGCTCATCGGTTTTTTCCAAAACACATCCAGGCCGTCATGGATGCCTCTGAAATCCAGTCTACCGAACGCTGTGAAGGCTGCGGCAAGGTGACCAAAGAAAAAGCACCGCAACTTCGCCGTCGCAAAAAGCGTATCCGCAAGGTATTGGAGACGGTCTTCGGCTTTAAAATCTGGATACTCTGGGACCCTTTGAGCAAGCTTCCCCTTGCCATGCGCTTTGCCACCATAGAAGTTGCCGATATCCAATTGGCTCGTGAACTTGTCCAACAGGCGGTTGACAATTTGGGCGGACATGCCCAAATCGTATCCATAGCCTTTGATCGCGGCTTTATTGACGGTCCTTTTATGTGGTGGCTCAACGATGATATGGGCATTTTCTTCTACGTTCCCGCCAAAACAAACATGCATGTTTACAATGATGCCCTCAACCTGGCAGACTCAGGTGTTGTTCAATCCAGGGAACTGCAACGCTCCGTCGGTAAAGGCAAAAACAGCACCACGGTTACAGACCGATGGGAAGTTGTCGGCATACAGGGGCTGACTTCAGCGGGTTTTTACAGCGAAA
>JAAETJ010000887.1 GCA_024228495.1 bacterium
CGACACCAGGCACCATGCAGAAGCGTGTAGACGTCGCAATGATTCCGCCCCACCGATTAGAAAATTTCACATCATCCAACTGCGGGAACAACTCAAAGAACTCTTTTGCCAATTGCTCATAACGGGCAGTGGCATCCATGTATTTGCTGTCGATTCCATTGTTAAAGTAATAACGAACGGCACCACCCCCACCCCAGGTAATACGATTGTCTTTGGTCAGACGGAAGTAATGGAACATATTGACGTGATCAGCCAGGGCGTGGCGTGATTTCTTTCCCCAGGCGATGCGGTCTAACTGGTCATCAGTCAAAGGTTCGGTCGCGATTTGATAATCCCATACGGGAATAACCGAACGGCGAATCTTGCCAATCTTGCTCGTGTAAGCATTCGTCGCCAACAAAACCTTGTCGCTGTGAATAACACCGCCTTCACAGGTTGCTTGCATTGCTTCTTGGCCAATCGGCTTAACGTCAAGCAGCCTGGTGCCCTCAAACATCCGCACGCCAAGTTGGCTGACAAGCACGTCTTTCAAGCCCCAACACAATCGGGCAGGGTCAACAACACCGTCCTGCCCTGTGCGATCCCACAGGCCAGCAACAATCTTGGGTGAGTTCACCTGTTCACGCATAGCCTCTTTGTCATACCAGACGACATCGTCACCGTTGGCTTTTGCTTCCTCGTACTCGGCGTGCAGACTCTCTGCTGCCTCAGCGTCCAGGGCGACATACATTTCACCCGTATGCTCATAGCGCGCATCGATACCGTAGCGCTCGAGAGTGTCGAGAAGCTCCCGCATGTTCTGGATTCCCAGCTCTTCCAGGCGGTCGGCCTCGTCAGCAAACCGATGCTCGGTGTTGGTCTGGCCATGCGCCAAAGATGAAGACAGGAAACCACCACAACGCCCGGAAGCACCGTCGCCAACGAAGGTTTGCTCGATAATAATGATATCGGCTTCGGGCTTGCGTTCTTTGGCCTGCATTGCAGCCCAAAGACCCGTGAAGCCGCCGCCCACAATGAGCAACTCACACGTTTCGTCCGAGGCTAGTGGTGCCAGCGGCTCCGGCATAACGTCGGGGTCATGCCAAAGTGGTCGGACCGCGGCACCTTTCAATGCTTCAAGATATTGCATGTCAGGATCAGTATTGCATCGCTTTCAATTCACAATACTCATGTAAACCTTCAACACCAAATTCCCTGCCATTGCCGGATTCTTTGTAACCACCAAAGGGTGCCTCATGATTCGGTTCAGCACCATTGATGGCACATTGCCCTGCCCGAATTCTTCTGGCTATCGCTGTCGCTTTATCCTTATCACCTGCCCACACTGCTGAGGCCAACCCGTAGGGCGTATCGTTTGCAATTTCAACCGCCTGGTCGATGTCAGAATACCTGATCATCACCAGGACAGGTCCGAAGACTTCTTCCTGCGCTATGGCCATATCATTCGTGACATCAGCGAAAACGGTAGGTGCAACGTAATTGCCGGTGGTCAATCCTGCCGGCATATCAGTCCCTCCCGTTACCAAACGCGCCCCGTCAGAAATAGCCTGATCAATATACTCAAGCACCGATTTTTTTTGTCCGGCAGATGACATCGGTCCTACAAAAACATCCGGATCGGTCGGATCGCCAACGACCAGAGCTTCTGCCTTGGATTTCGCAAGATCGACCGCCTCGTCATACCTGGACTCGTGCACAATCATCCTGGTCAGCGCGTTACAGGTCTGGCCCGTGTTTACCATGACATCATTGATCCCAAATTCCATTGCGGCATCCAGGTCCGCTTCTTCGGTAATGATGAATGGCGATTTACCACCCAGTTCGAGACAAACCCTTTTTACATCGGGTGCAGCCGCCTTCGATACTTGTACTCCCGCCGCAGTCGATCCTGTAAACGTCACCATATCAATATCGGGATGTGAACTCAGAGCCGCGCCGATTTCTCTACCGCTGCCATGAACCATGTTGAATACACCAGGTGGCAATCCAACCGCGTCACACATTTCCGCAAAAATAAACAGGTGGCTCGGCGTCTGGCTCGCTGCTTTCACAACCATGGTGCAGCCTGCAGCAATGGCTGGAGCGACTTTTCCGATCATCTGCCAAATCGGATAATTCCAGGGGTTGATCATTG
This sequence comes from bacterium, assembly GCA_024228495.1. Taxonomy (GTDB): domain Bacteria; phylum Pseudomonadota; class Alphaproteobacteria; order Rhizobiales; family JAKIUO01; genus JAKIUO01. Next base: position 2,135 of record JAAETJ010000887.1, read on the forward strand.
AACAAACCCCGATCGGTTCACTAACGACTACCGAGTTGCCGACTTCTTTTTGCTCTTCCATGTGCTTGGCCTTATTCGCAAAAGACTCGCAAATAATGGCCAAAGGATCGACCTGGAACACAGCTGCATTTTTGATTGGCATGCCCAGCTCATCGATAATTGTCTGGGTAAGATCAGCATTTCTTTTTTCACCTTCTGCCGCGAGTTTTCTCAGGAACTCGGCTCTTTCGGCGGCGGAAGTTTGCGACCAGGAAGGAAACGCGTTTTTGGCTGCACTTACTGCGGCATCGACATCCTCGGCGTTGCCATAGGGTACTCTGGCTGATATTTCGCCAGTTGCAGGATTGATAACGTCGCTCGTTCCCTTGCCAATCGGCTCCACCCATTGGCCATTGATATAGAATTTGTCGTACGTTCTCATAATTGTTCCTTCCTGATATTTCGAATATTGAAGAGCCTGGGACCTGATGATAAGACTATTTTCAGGCCCTTGCCCCTTAAGTTAGCAGACTCGCGAATCCACGTTGATGCTCCCTATACGCAAGAGCACGCCAGCATATGGCATTTGCTAGGATGAGCGACCCTGATATTCCGCATGCCTGATCCGGAGAACCACACGCAATGACTCGCGATCCTGTTTATGACGTCGTGTTCGAACCGGTACAACTACGGCCCGTGCAGGCGCCGAATCGTTGCTACCAGGTGCCACATTGCAACGGCATGGGCTTTCTGCGTCCGCGCATGTTGGCCGAAATGCGCGGCATCAA
>JAAETJ010000888.1 GCA_024228495.1 bacterium
ACCGCTATCTGGTCACCCAAAACGCCGGGCCAAACGATTTGACACCGGCATTTTTCCTCAGTCTGCAAGCCGATTTGCACATGCAAAATAAGTCTATCAATCGCCTGCTGTGCTGCACAAGGAAGTTTTTTGAATACCTGGTGCGCAAAGATTACTGCCGGGATAATCCTTTAAGGGATATCCCCTGGCTGCCCGAAGAACATTTTATTCCGTTTATCTTCTCTCCACCACAAATCGATGAGCTGCTTGCCGCCGTTTGCCACCGGCTGCGTAAAAACTCCAAAGATTTTGTCCAAGATCTGGGCAGCTATCTGGCCATTTTACTTCTGGCACGCTGCGGTATGCGTATTTATGAACCCTTGCGGCTTAAGCTGCACCACTTCCGTGCCGACGACAAAACACTTTATATTGAAAAAACCAAGTTTAAAAAAGACCGCCTCATTCCCATACCCAAAGCAGTGGCCGCCGAAATCAGCAATTATCTGGCCGTGCGCCGTATCCTGTGGGGCACTGATGCCAATGGCTATCTGCTGGCGGCAAGCAAACAAAAATCCTTCTACGACGAACTCATCCGCCGGCGCTTTCATCAGGCCGTCAGCGATATCGGACTCAAGTGTCGCC
>JAAETJ010000889.1 GCA_024228495.1 bacterium
ATCAGGGAAACTCATGGTAATTTTTCAACGACTCGTCCAATGTTACCCATGGCTGCTTGTCCTTGGTGTAGGCGTTAGTCGTCGGAACTGCGGCGCCGGGGTCATCCAGAGTCGCCGTCATGATTGCATAGTCGGTCCAGTCATCGCCCGAATAGCTTAAAGACGTGCCGCATTTGTTGCAGAATCCCCTGTTCACACCTGGTGAGGAGTGATAAGTCGTCATCTCGCCTTCGATGACCTTGAAATTTTCCGGTGCCACAGCGGAATAGGTGACGTATCCTGCGCCTGCGGCGCGCTGACAAGAGCGGCAATGGCAATGGGCGGAATAGGTAAAGGGTCCTTGCAGCCGATATCGCACCGAACCGCACATACATCCGCCCTCGTGGGTTTTGGTTTCACCGGCCATCAAAGCTCTCCCTATTATTAGTTTTCCTGTTGATCAACAGAGACAGTCCAGTCTCTCCAAGTAAATATATTGACTAAAATATTAAAAAATGCGAGTCAG
>JAAETJ010000890.1 GCA_024228495.1 bacterium
AGCAATTCGCGGTCGGGTGGCAAGGGGCTGTTGCCAGCCCCCCGCCCCCTAGGAACCGGATATGAAAGTTTCCAATCTTATCGGCTCGAGCCGTTACAAACGCCCCGTGGTAGGACGCGGTTTTAGAACAGAAAGGTTCAGGCTATGGACTTGTTTATGACAGGTTGGATGCAAGAGAACCCGATTATCAGCCGTATCTGCACCCCCATTGACCCGATGGATGATATGGTGATTTTCCCAGCCCGTCTCGTCTGTGATTTTATCACGGCAGAGGGGACAGAGACCGTTTTGTGACTGCCAGAGATGGAGCAAAGAACGCCTCCCTTTAAGGCCAGTCATCATTTTGGTATCAAGCCGTATCTCAAAGTATCGTTCCCATTTTTGGTCAAAGGGATTGGCTTTGGCCTTGACTTTGACGTGACGAATGATAGAGATTTTGGCTGCACTGACCAGTTGTATGGTTCGGCGCGAGCCATCTTTCAGCTTGATTTGCCCATAGAAGCGGCTGTTGTGTCTGTGTTTAGGTCGGAAATATTTAGTGAATATCCAGCGACCCCCCTTATTGCGGTGTCGCCGTTTTGCCCACCGCCACAAAGCTTGGTGTACCTGGTAGTCGATATCGCTGAAGACCTTCTTGCTGACCACGTGCCGGTGGAAGTTGGCCCAGCCCCGAATGATGGGATTGAGCTTGGCAATGAGTTGCCCCGCCGACAGGTGGCGATGGGTTTTGATGAAGGTACGCACTTTGAGCAAGAGCGTTTTGATACTCTTTTTGGACGGTTTTATGAGCAGTTTGCCGTTGTATTTCCGCACATTCTGGCCTAGAAAGTCGAAGCCGGTTTCGATGTCGGTCAACCCGGTCTTCTCGGCTGACAGGTCGAGACCGCGTTCAGCCAAGTAGGCGATGGCCATTGGCTCAACGTCCGTAGCCAACACTTCTTTATTCCGTCCGAAAACAAC
>JAAETJ010000891.1 GCA_024228495.1 bacterium
GATCTTATGAGGTTTAATTTTTGCGTTAGCTTGGCCGCAACCGCTATCTCTTTAGCTTCCTGCAACCGGATACGTGCCGCTTCAGGTTGGTCTAATTGCATCAGGAATTGCGCATAGGCGATGAGAGCATGGATTAACACATACTGACGGGTCGATTCCAAAGCAGTTTCAAAGTAGGCCGTCGGGGTAGCAGACAGTTGGGTCAGCGAGGTGACACTCGCCAGCAAGGTGTGCATCGTCGCTGTCCAGGGTTGGCCTGCATCTCGGGCGGCCAGGGTTTGGGCCAGGGCCAGATGAACCAGACCTGCCGCATGGTCAAACTGGATCTCTTGATGCTGCTGAAAATGGGCCACGGCCGTTTGCAATACCGCATCATAAGTGCCTTGGGCTGTCTGGCACAGCGCCATATAACCATAGTTGTACCCTATGGTCAGGTGCATCTTCAATTCCAGCTTCAATTGCAAGCCGCGCTGCAGATAGTCGAGCGCCTCGCCATATGTTCCCATTTCAAAGTAAGCCACTCCAATATTTGAGTAAGCGTAAGAAATATCGCGTTGATTGCCAAATTCAAGATTGATCGTTAGCCCTTGCTGTAGATGATCGAGGGCTTGTTCATAATGCTCCAACTGAAGGTAAAACAGGCCTAAATTGTTTAGACCCATACAGAGTCCCATCTTCCAGCCAATGCTCTGAGCTATCTGAACTGCCCGCTTAGCTATCTCAAGAGCCTGCTCATATTGTCCTAAGCGATAATAGGGTAGACATTGACCAACAAATAAAATTTGAGCAATTAATAACTGATTCTCCATCTGTTCTGCAAGCAGCAACGCTTGCTGAGAATAGGCGATAGCATCTTCATGTCTATCCTGCTCCCCATAAACAAAGCTAATGATTCGAGATGCCTCAACCATACCCACTTTATCGCCACATGTTTGAAAGAGTGTCAAGGCTTGCTGGGCATGATCTAAGGCGGCGGCATGCTCCCCTTGCCCTAAATACGATCTTCCCTTTTGGGATAGAATCTGGGCGTGTAACAGGTCGTTGTGCAGTTGTAAGCTGAGTGCTTCTGCAGTGACCAAAGAAGATAGACTCTCCGCAAACATCCCTTTAGCATAATATAGGCTGGCTCGCTCTGTATGCAGTTGGGCAGCCAGATCTAAGCGCTTTGTTTTCTGGGCTAAATCAAGCCCCGTTTGCAGCACGCTCAGCGCTTCATCATATTGCCCAACAAAGTGCAGCAGTTGTCCCTGCTTCAAGTGCGTAGTGAGGCGGATTTCTGCCGCAGGTTGCCAGGCCAATAGCTGCTTGAAATAAGCCAGCGCTTCCTCATTCTGGTAGCGGGCCTGGGCACTATCCCCTGCTTTTTCTAGGTAGAAGATCGCTTTGGCGCGATGCTGAGCCTGGGCATAATGATAAGCCAAATCAGCATAATAGGGGGCTAAATCAGCCGCGTGAGCTTGCTCCATAGCGACAGCAACCTGCGCATGCAGGCGAGGGCGTTCGCTAGCGGTTAAGGTTGCCATTGCC
>JAAETJ010000892.1 GCA_024228495.1 bacterium
AAGATCTTACTAGCGAAACACGCTTGGCGATAGCCAATACCGTACTTGTCGCCCAGTCGTTCGGTGAATGGGGAACGATCACGGCTCTGGCCAGGCAATATGAGGTATCCAGAACGTTTGTGTATTCGCTGGCTTCACGGCTAAAGGAAGCGGCACCGATACTCTTTGGGGAAACGCCGAGGTTTCCCGATTTTCCTTCTATTCGGGAGCTATCCATTCAGGTGATGCTCGCCCTTCGACTCGAAGGGCGAAGCAGCATGGGTGCCATCTCGACGATGATGGAGCGATTTGGATTGGCGCTGTCGTCGACCGGCTCTATTAGCCAGATCCTGTCACGGATCGGGGCCTTGCTGCCCATGACCCTATCCACGGAAGATGACCTGATTCGGTATCTGGTGTTCGCTAGCGATGAAATCTTTTCAAAAACGATACCGATATTGGTGACCGTAGATCCGGTCAGTTCCGTGATTTTGCGCATCGAGTTGGCCGATGCTCGAAAAGCCGAGGATTGGAAAAAGCATTTTGAATGCCTCTACGATAATAGATGGGCAGCGATCTATTTGCTCTCCGATGAGGGTACCGGATTGTGTGCCGGGCATGCCCAGACTGAGTCACTGAGCGACGTCATCCGACAATCCGACACCTATCATGCCATTGCCCATCAACTGGGCCAGTGGGTGAATCGCTTGGAGGCCGCCGCCTACCAAGCCATCGCGGCAGAAGCCGAAGGCGAAAGAAAGCTGGATTCGGCAAAGAGCGATCAGGTACAAGAGAAGCGGCTGGAGGCTTGCGAGCAAGCCACTGAAGCGGCCGAAAAAGCGATCACGCTCTACGAAAACTTCTATTACCTCTATCAGTGCATTCTCCAGGAACTCCACGTATTTGACGCCAACGGCCATCGGCGTCATCGGCAACAAGCCGAAGAGCAAATCCAATCCGGTCTCGCGCTGATTGAGGGTTTAGGCCACAAAACCATTACCCAAGCCGTGGCAAAGATCCGGCGCGTTTTACCGAATTTACTTCATTACCTCGATATCGCCGAGAAAATCGTCGACGAAGCTAAAGAGCTATGCACAGACGCGGAAGCCCTGAAAGTCCTTTGTCTCGCTTGGCAATGGGGCAAGTCCGTTGGCAAAGCGAAAAAGACCGACCGAAAAAAACGCGCGGCCGAGCAGGAACGATTCTGCCTGGAAATGGCGGAGAGCCTGCTTCCAGAAGCGCACAGCGGCATTCCCGAAAAAGTCTATTCGAAACTGGACCAAATCGTCCAGAGTTCGGCACTAGTGGAATGTATCAACTCCATCATACGTCCCTACCTGAATACCACCAAGAATCACGTCACACAAGAACAGCTCAATCTGATCATGTTCTATCATAATCACCGGCGTTATCGTGATGGGAAAAGAAAAGACGAAACGCCAGTGGAGATCCTGACGGGACAAGAGCAAGACAAAGATTGGATCGCGCTTGTTTTTGACTTGATCAGAGAGAAAGACCCCGATCTATTGCTCGCTTCCTAAACAGGAAGCTCCAACGGTTCATAACTGTTTAGCCATTATTGAATGGCTAGGGCTTCCTATTGTCTGACCATTCCTTTATCAAAAGTGTCAACTACTTTTGGGGGAAAATGAAGGATGCCCGAAAATCATATAATT
>JAAETJ010000893.1 GCA_024228495.1 bacterium
ACTTTATCCAAACATTCAAGGTGGCCAGCTGTCTCTTAAGGTGAATTTGGATGCCAAGAGGGCAAGGGGTAATAAAGGGACGCTCTGGGTGAAAGACTTTTACGTCATCAGTTCCCAGAAGGTCTCTTCAGATGCTAATTCGCCAAATGTGTTCCAGAACGATCATATGACTGCTAATAGTCTCAGGTCCAATTCGAGCAAGCAAAAAATTGTGCGAACAAAGCTGCAATTTGATCAGCTAAAAGCTCCATTTTCTTATGGTAATGGTCAATTTATTTTGCATGATTCATATGTAAACGGACCGGTTATTGGAGCTACTCTGCGAGGAAAAATCGATTTTCGGACTGAAACAATGCGTCTTGGAGGGACCTATGTCCCGCTCTATGGTCTCAATGCGGCGGTTGGAGAGATCCCGGTTTTGAGTGACCTGCTGGTCGGGCGCAAAGGAGAAGGCGTCTTTGGCGTGACATTCGCGATTGAAGGCCCAACGGCAAAGCCGACAGTTATTGTCAATCCGGTATCGATTCTCACTCCAGGTGTTTTCCGGCAGATTTTCGACTTTAACAATTCGGTTAAAGATCAACAGTTTCGGAAAACACCAAAAACGCGTCATCGCAATAAAGGCAAGCGGCCACAAAGTGGCAAAAACTCTTATCATTGACATCCTATCGCCTATGACTTGCCTCCAATCGTGCCTGCAATATCTGAATGGCAGATTCATTCAGGCATTGTTAAGTGTTTTTTAGGATTGAAATGCGTAAACCTTTTGCACATTCGAAATTTTCGAGGAGAGCAGGGCGCATGGCTGATTTTCAAACACACATTACGGTCGGAGTGTTAACTAGTGGGGTTATAGCAACTGTTGCAATGGCAGCAGCCCTGGTGACGCCAAGCGAAGCAGTATTCCTGACTATCGCTGGCACAATCGGTAGCATCCTGCCTGATATTGATCTTGAAGGTTCAAAACAATCCCGCACCGTATTCGCGAGTTTCGGGATGTTTTTTGCTTTTATTGCGCTATTTCACTACTCGCAATTTCTGTCCATCGCTGAACTTTGTTTGCTATGGCTGGCGATCTATATTTTTATTCGCTATTTTCTCTGGAAATTGTTTCATGAATTTACCGTCCACCGAGGGATTTTCCATTCCCTGATTGGTAACATTTTCTTTGGCGTTGCAGGGGCCGCTATCTTTTATAATTTTCTTGAAAAAACCGATACGGTTGCCTGGATGGGTGGCTCAATTATTTTCATCGGTGCCCTGACGCATCTTTTGTTTGATGAACTTTACAGCATAGATTTTGCAGGCAACAGAGTGAAACGGTCATTTGGTACGGCGATGAAACTCTTTGACTATAAAAAACCGGCATCAGCGATTTTAATGACTGCGGTTCTGGGGGGAATATTATATGTGGCTCCGCCCGTTGGTAATTTCTATACACTCGTCAAATCATCAGACAACTGGTCATATCTTCGCACACGATTGCTGCCACAGGGAAAATGGTTTGACATCAGGGCATTGCGTCTTCGATTGGCGGATAGCGATGAAGAAGCACCAACTGTGACCGGGACTATCGAATAAAAAAAGCCGCTTTTATCACCGCACACCTGTTTGCTTTTCAGGGTGCCTTAAGGCAACATGACGATACAGGTAATGTTAAGCTTGCTCTTAAGATGCTTGCAGGCGACCGAGGCTGATGTTCTCGATCCAAAATTGGCAAAACGCGCACGATGATAATTGGTGCCGTTCTTTTCGTATTGCATAATGTAGGGACGGTGGCCTTCAAGGATTGATTTTGCCTTGATTTCTGTTCGGGACAGTTTACCGGCAGCCAAATCGCGATCCGGATAGGCGCCAATCTGTATATCATAGCCAGATTCCGAGCGGCGGCTCGTATATTTGCCAAGACCGTAGGATTTTCTTGTCACTATTGGCTTTTGTACGATGTATCTTTTGGCCTGTCTGTTCTTCCAATTTAATGATGTCGTCGTCGCAGTATAGCGTATGGATCGTGATGCACGCTTTGGATCCATAAGAGCAATACGCTGCGACAAAGGTTTTTTGCGTTTACTGGCACTGGCACGTGGAAAATTTTTGTTAAGCAAGCGTCGCATTTCCGCATTGCGGCTACGCGATGATCTACCGCCCATTACAACAGCAATCAGATGTTTATTCCCGCGCTTCACCGATGATGTCAGGTTGAAGCCTGAAGCACGCGTGTAGCCGGTCTTGATACCCTCTGTACCCTTGTACGAATAAAGCAGTCCGTTATGATTGCGATAAGCGCGGCGACCATATTTAAATCTGCGCGTTTTGAAAGCTTTCGCATGACGTGGGAAATCGTTCATCATCCGCATGGATAGCTTTGCCATGTCACGGGCAGTGGTTTTTTGATGTCTGTGAGGGAGTCCCGAAGCGTTTTTGAACGTCGTGCTGTACATGCCCAGAGATCTGGCTTTTTTAGTCATCATACGAGCAAATTTGGTTTCACTACCAGCTATATTTTCGGCAACGGTGGTGGCCACATCATTCGCTGACTTGGTTACTAGTGCGCCAATGATATTTTTGATCTCGATATGAGACCCAGCCTTTAGACCAAGTTTAGAAGGTGGTCGCGATGCTGCGTTAGGTGTCACATAAAACTTTGTATTGGTCGTTAGGCGACCTTTTTTGAGATAATCAAAAAGTATATAGAGTGTCATTATTTTTGTAAGGGATGCAGGGAAGCGGGCAGCATCTGGCTTATAGGAATGTAGAACTTTTCCAGTATTACCATCAATCACTATTGCTGCATATTTGGCATTGGCGCTCGCTGACGTAGTAAGTCCAACAATAATAGACAATGCAAGAAAAGCGGTGATGATTTTCCCAAAAGCGTTTGCAATCGTACCACCCATAAAATACCTACACCACATAACAAGATTGCTCCTCAGAAAACTACTAAATAATCCAATTAAAGACAAAGCCGACATTTTTTATAAAAAGACACTTAATGATCGGCGCGACGCGAAAATCAAAAGCGCTTATATCTAGAAATGAGACTCTTCGTGACCTGAGCAAGGCAATCAATACTCGTACGTAAGATTTCCCAAAATGGTCACAATTCATACCCCACAACATGAAAATAATAATTATCTGATCAAACTTATTATTTGGTTAAATCGCGTTCTGTTTTTGGAATATATTTGTCACAATCATGGATTAATATCCGTTAACCACGTTGGGCGATGGTAGAACGTGCCTGTTTAACCATGCTTAAAAATAACAAAATATATGATTTTTTTCAGAACTCTGGAAACTCGTCAACTATGGATTATCATTGCGCTTTGGCATGTTGTATAAGGGTGCTAACAACTTGAAAGTCGTATTAGAGAAATTTAGTCGCGATCTCTTTCAGATATGGGTTGAAATTGGTGTATACTGGCCCAAACTATGAATTCTGTGACCGCAATTGGAGCATTGTTAGGAAGAATGAACAAGGTGGTGACAGAAGAGAGATGGCAAAAACCATGTATTTTTGCCCACAAAAACGTTTATTCACTCTTAAATCTACCCAAAATGGGTGAAGATGAAGACGATAAAAAAGAGGGAGATGATGGTGGCACCGGAACCGATGTCATTACAAAACCCCGCACGCGGATCAAAAAACCACGGCTGTACAAGGTTTTGCTGTTGAATGACGATTACACGCCGATGGATTTCGTCATTTATGTCTTGGAGCAGTATTTTAACAAATCCCGCAGCGAGGCAACAGGGATCATGTTGCAAGTACATCGCTCGGGCATAGGAATATGTGGAGTTTTTACCTATGAAGTAGCCGAAACCAAAGTTTCACAGGTGATGAATATCGCCAGACAAAACGAACATCCGTTGCAATGCACAATGGAGAAAGATTAACAAGCCAAAGGCGAGGAATAATGCCGTCATTTTCGACAAAACTGGAAGAAGCACTGCATCGGGCACTGGAATATGCCAATGAGTACGACCACGAATTTATAACTCTGGAACATCTGTTGTTTTCCCTAATAGATGACACTGATGCTGCGGCAGTCATGCGAGCCTGTATGGTCGATATCGATGAACTGCGTGGCAAGGTTCAGCATTATCTCGAAGCTGAGCTAACCGGCATAGTCATTGACGACGAAGATCATGAAGCCCAGCCCACGGCCGGTTTCCAGAGGGTAATCCATCGCGCTATCATCCATGTACAGTCATCTGGACGCGAAGAAGTTACCGGTGCCAATGTACTGGTTGCCATCTTTGCCGAACGTGAAAGCCACGCCGCCTATTTTCTGCAAGAACAGGATATGACCCGCTTTGACGCGGTCAACTATATCTCGCACGGCATTGCCAAACGCGATGATATGTCAGAACCTCGCCATATTAGCGGCATTGAAGAAGACATTCCTTCCTTTGGTGAAGAGCCCGTTGGCAAGTCAAATGATGCGCTTGATATTTATTGCGTCAACCTCAATGAGAAAGCACGCGACGGCAAAATAGATCCGTTGATCGGCCGCGGCGAAGAAATTGACCGTACTATTCAGGTTCTATGTCGCCGCCAGAAAAACAATCCCTTGTTTGTGGGCGATCCAGGCGTTGGTAAAACTGCAATTGCAGAGGGCCTGGCGCGGAAAATCGTTCGTGGGGAAGTGCCCGAAGTTCTGGAAGATAGCACCATTTTTTCTCTCGATATGGGTTCATTGCTAGCAGGTACGCGCTATCGGGGTGATTTTGAAGAGCGGATGAAGGCTGTCATGAAGGAGATTGAAGATTATCCCGGTGGCATTTTGTTTATTGACGAAATTCATACTGTAATTGGCGCAGGTGCCACATCGGGTGGCGCGATGGACGCATCCAATCTCTTGAAGCCAGCCCTTCAGTCCGGTACATTGCGCTGTATCGGTTCGACAACTTACAAGGAATATCGCCAGCATTTCGAGAAGGACAGGGCACTCGTGCGCCGCTTCCAGAAAATCGATATCAAAGAACCTACCATTGAGGATACTATCGAAATATTGAAGGGCCTCAAACCCTATTTCGAGGAATTCCACAAGATCCAGTATTCAGTTCCGGCGATCAAGACAGCAGTGGAGCTATCCGCCAAATATATTAATGATCGCAAACTCCCTGACAAAGCGATTGATGTCATAGATGAAACTGGTGCCTCGCAGATGTTACTTCCGCCCGACAAGCGCAAGAAAAAGATCGGCGTCAAGGAAGTAGAGGTCACCATTGCACGTATGGCACGCATACCGCCTAAAACCATCAGCAAAGATGATGCGACGGTTTTGCGCCATATTGATCGTGATCTCAAGCGCGTTGTGTTTGGCCAGGATAACGCAATTGAAGCGCTTGGCAGTGCTATTAAGCTGGCAAGAGCTGGTTTGCGTGAACCTGAAAAACCAATTGGCAGTTACCTGTTTTCCGGTCCCACTGGTGTTGGTAAAACAGAAGTTGCGAGACAGCTCGCCTCCTTGATGGGCGTTGAGCTATTGCGGTTTGACATGTCCGAATACATGGAACGACACACTATTTCGCGTCTCATTGGTGCGCCTCCTGGATATGTGGGCTTTGATCAAGGGGGCCTTTTAACCGATGGCATTGATCAGCATCCGCATTGCGTTTTATTACTCGACGAAATTGAAAAAGCACATTCCGACCTGTTCAACATTTTACTGCAGGTGATGGATCACGGCAAGCTGACGGATCACAATGGCAAGGCCGTTGATTTCCGCAATGTCATCATCATTATGACTACTAATGCTGGCGCTGCTGACATGGCCAGGGCACCCATTGGTTTCAATCGCAGTAAACGAGAGGGTGACGACAAAGAAGCAATCAAGCGCTTGTTCTCTCCCGAGTTCAGAAACCGCCTTGATGCCGTCGTATCATTTGCTGCCTTGCCGAAAAATGTAATTGCCAAAATTGTTGAAAAATTCGTATTCCAGCTTGAAGCTCAACTGAGCGAGCGCAATGTCACGATCGAGCTTTCAGATGAAGCTAATGCCTGGCTGGCAGCTGAGGGTTATGATGAGCGCTATGGAGCACGTCCATTAGCGCGCGTCATTCAAGAGCACATCAAGAAGCCACTTGCTGAAGAGCTTTTGTTTGGCAAGCTGCAAAATGGTGGCACCGTGCGAGTTATAATGAATAAAACCGGTGGCAAGAAAAAACTTGGCTTTGAGTATTTTAAACCAAAACCTCAACCAAAGCCCGTCAAAAAACCTGCCACTAGAAAAGTCAAGACGTCGCTAGCAAAAAAAACCACGACAAAAAGAAAACGTCCAACCGGCAAAGGAAAAGGTGCCAGCTCCGTTCCCAAAGTGCCGCTTAGCGACAAGTAGGTCATATAAATTCCGCACGTTTCAGAGTTGAAACGGGGGAATATAAAACTCTTTCTTTCACTCAACAGTGATGGGAAGAGTTGTTTTTTGTGCCCAATCGTATAAACGAATATCACAGTCCCATCTAGAAGCTGGGGTGATTCGATCTTGCCAATTGCCTCAAACCGTTGGACGCGTACTGCTGCAGACCACCGCGCAAAGGTTTGTTGAATGAGCGATAAAAACCAAAAAGACGCATCAAAAAAAGTCGCCACACGGCAGCTCATGCTTGATTTCTTCTACAATAATATAAAGCCCAACCTCAATGAGTTTCGTAAATCCAAAGAAGTGTTGATTTGGTCCATCGCTATTTTAGTTGGGTTGTGTGCCGCCTATGCCAGCCTGGCGTTTCGCATTCTCATTGGATGGATACAGGTTCCGTGGCTGGGTAGTAGTTCGGATAATGTGTTTACAGCCGCACTTATGCAGCCCTGGTACGTCATACTTGCCGCCCCGACGGTCGGGGGGTTGCTGGTCGGTCTGCTGCTTGATTATACCATGCCGGGAAAACGACCTCATGGTGTGGCAGATGTCATTGAAGCACAAGCCATCAAAAATTCTAAGATTTCCATGCGGGATGGTCTGCAAAGCGCCCTGGTCACAGCGCTCTCATTAGGCTCTGGGGCAAGCGCTGGTCGAGAGGGACCTGTCGTTCACCTCGGCGCTTCAATTGCCTCTTGGCTGGAAGATCGGTTTGCCCTCTCGCAAAGCGCCAGGCGAACTCTGCTTGCGTGCGGTGTCGCCTCCGCCGTTTCGGCTTCATTTAATGTGCCTTTGGCTGGCGTTTTGTTCGCTCATGAAGTTATTCTGGGACACTATGCCTTACGAGCCTTTGTGCCAATCGCCATATCCAGTGCTTTGGGGGCGATGATCGTTCGCATCCACCTTGGAAACTTCCCCGCCTTCATTATTCCCGAATATCATATTAACACCAATTGGGAAATTCCAGCTTTTGCTCTACTCGGGCTCGTTTGCGCTTTGGTGGCGATTTTATTTCAACTGATGTTGATAGGTGCTGATTATTTTTCGCGTAGCATCGATATTCCATTGTGGCTGCGGCCGGTGATCGGCGGGTTTCTTATCGGCAGTATCGCAATCTATTTCCCGCAAGTTTTAGGGGTTGGCTATGATTCAACCGACGCCGCGCTTAAACAACAATTCGCTTTGCCCCTGTTGTTGGAATTATTATTATTAAAGGCGGTCGCCACCTCCATTACCCTAGCCAGTCGCTTTGGAGGAGGAGTGTTTTCGCCATCGCTCTATCTTGGCGCAATGGCGGGAGGGGCCTTTGGTTTAATAGTTTCAATGCTCTTTCCAACACTGGCTTCAAGTCATGGACTCTATGCGATTACCGGCATGGGGGCCGTCGCCGCCAGCATACTGGGTGCTCCCATCTCCACGGTATTGATTGCGTTTGAGCTGACCGGCGACTACAATGTCGCCATCGCACTTTTATTAGCCGTCTCCATTAGTACATCCGTTCATAACGCTTTTCTTGGCCAAAGTTTCTTCCACTGGCAGCTTACCAGCCGAGGATTATTTCTTGACGATGGGCCGCATCGCTATATTTCGCATACCTTGAAGGTCAGCCAGTTCATGACGCCACTTGAGGAAGACGATGATAATCTCTTTAATCTGGAGGAGAAGGATGAATTGCCGTGGCTGTCCATATCCGCTACCATCGAACAAGCACTGCGCACTTTTGATCGCACAGGGCTCGACCGAATCCCCGTCATAGATCAACAAGAACCGGATCTCATTGTCGGCTGGGCTTTCAAGGTTGATGCACTGCATCACTATAATCAGGCCCTTATAGATGCGCATGTGGAGCAAAACAGCTAGCCTGCGCCCTCAACTATATGTGCGATAATTGATTTACATCATGTAATCCTTGTCCCTCGAACCATAAACTCCTCCTTGCAAGCCTAACAAAAAGCAGGAGGAATTTATGGTTGATATTCTGATTATGGCCGTAACGCTACTTGGCCCCGTATCTTTTATTGGATTTATGCTTTTTGTACATTTAGCGCGAAAATAAGCTTTTTATATTCCACCGATATTTCGACTATCATGCCTGTTACAGGCGCTGGCACTCTTCGTTGTTCCGCGCTCCAGGATATTGCTTGCCACTCCATCCGATGCAATAAGTATTTGATCACTCTCGATCATACGTAATATTACTTATACCTGCATATGATAATCGGGAGGGAAGAATATGGATATGCTGTTTTTTGTATTTACGGCAATTGGTCTCCTATCATTTGTGGGTTTTATATTGTTCGTTTATCTGGTGAACAAGCAGAGATAACTCATCTGATAAAACAAAAACGCAAAATGGCTCCAGTTATCCGGGGTCACTTTTTACTTTCCCCCACGCCATAGTTGCGGGTGGTTTCAAGCGATCTATGCCTATGCTAGCATGGGAAAACGAATCGCGAACCTTCAAGAAAGACAAGATGTCACAAAACGCCGGACAGTCTCTCACCCAGCAGGCCCAACGCGCCATGAGCCGCCCTGCGGCTGACTATCTCGAAGGGCTCAATAGCGAGCAACGTGATGCTGTCGAGACCCTGCACGGTCCTGTGCTTGTTCTCGCAGGTGCTGGCACCGGTAAAACACGCGTGCTCATCACCCGTATCGCGCATATTCTTGCTATGGGGGAGGCCAGCAGTTTTAATATTCTGGCTGTTACCTTTACCAATAAAGCCGCGTTGGAAATGAAAAATCGCGTCGGCCAACTGGTCGGCGGGGCAGTTGAGGGCATGCCGTGGCTTGGCACCTTCCATGCCATCTGCGTCAAAATCTTGCGACGCCATGCCGAACTTGTTGGTCTCAAATCAGGTTTTACCATCCTTGACGCCGACGATCAGGTACGCCTCATCAAGCAGCTATTAAAAGCAGAAAATATTGATGAAAAACGTTGGCCTGCCCGGCATCTTGCATCTTTGTTTGATCGCTGGAAAAATAAAGGGCTCATGCCTTCAAACGTGCCAGTCGGAGAAGCTCACAGCTTTGCCAATGGCAAGGGGGCTGAGCTGTATGAAGCCTATCAAAAACGTCTCAAGGAACTGAATGCCGTCGATTTCGGCGATATCTTGCTGGAGTGTCTTCGTCTGTTTCAGGAAAATAATGACGTCCTGAAAGAATATCAAAGCCGTTTTCGTTATATCCTGGTGGATGAGTATCAAGACACCAATGTCGCCCAATATCTCTGGTTGCGCCTGCTCACCCAAGGCACCAGCAATGTCTGCTGTGTAGGCGATGATGATCAATCTATCTATGGATGGCGCGGGGCCGAGGTCGACAATATCTTGCGCTTTGATAAGGATTTTCCTGGTGCCAAGGTGATCCGTCTGGAACAAAACTATCGATCCACCGGTCATATATTAGCAACCGCCTCCACACTCATTGACAATAATACCGAACGCCTGGGCAAAACCCTGCATACCAATATCGGTGAGGGTGACAAGGTCATGCTGCGAGGCTGCTGGGATGACGAAGAAGAAGCCCGCAATATCTCCGAGCAAATCGAGCAATTACAACGCGACAATAACAATCACAACCTCAATGACATTGCCATTCTGGTACGGGCCAGTTCGCAGATGCGTGCTATTGAAGATCGCTTTGTCACAGTTGGTTTGCCATACCGCGTTATTGGTGGCCCACGCTTTTATGAGCGCAAGGAAATCAAGGACGCCATCGCCTATTTTGAAGTGATTTTCAACAGCGCCAACGACCTGAAATTCGAGCGTATTATCAATACCCCCAAGCGAGGTCTGGGAGAAGCCTCGCTACGTCCGATCTATCACTATGCCAGAGCAAAGAGCATCCCGCTGGTGGATAGCACGCGAGCCTTGCTGGAAACGGAAGAGCTGCGTCCCGCCGCCCGTAATGCGATTTCCAAACTAATGGATCAGTTTGATCATTGGGGTTCTATGGCGCAGATGATGGATCACACGGAGCTGGCGCAAATCATCCTTGATGAAAGCGGCTATACGGCAATGTGGCAAAATGACAAAACCCCGCAAGCTCCCGGGCGTCTCGACAATCTTAAAGAGCTGATCCGCTTTATGGAAGAGTTCGACAGCATGGCTGAATTTTTAGAGCATGTGTCACTGGTAATGGATGTGGATAGCGGCAATGAAGGGGAACGCGTATCGCTGATGACGCTTCATTCTGCCAAGGGGCTGGAATTTGAAACTGTATTTTTGCCAGGATGGGAGGAGGGATTGTTTCCCCATCAAAGAGCCCTTGATGAGAGCGGCAAAGCTGGCCTTGAAGAAGAGCGCCGCCTTGCTTATGTGGGCGTCACCCGTGCCAAACGGCGCAGCACCATCAGCTTTGCACAAAACAGACGCACCCACGGCCAATGGCAGACCGCCGCGCCGTCTCGCTTCATTGATGAGTTGCCACAAGAGCATGTTGAGGTCATGGATAGCCAGTCTTATGGTGGCTATGCTCAAACCGCGCAGCCCAGCCGATTCAAGGCCCGCGAAAGTTTCGCTAAAGACATGTATTCAGAACCGCGCTGGAACAAGGGTGCCAAATCAGGCAATCGCACAACGACAGTCATCGAAGGGCGCGCCAAGAGGATCAAGAAAGTTCACAAGTCCGACTTCAGTCTTGGCGAGCGCATCTTTCATCAAAAATTTGGTTATGGAGCGATCACGTCAATTGAAGGCGACAAGCTGACCATTAATTTCGAAAAAGCCGGTGAGAAACGCGTTGTCGAGAGTTTTGTAGAAAAGACATAATGCGCTCGCCGCGCGGTCGTCATGACAGACAGTCTTGGGGATTAGTCACCAAACCCCATTTGAGGTGGCGAGATATAGATGCTTGACCCACTCATTCCTCCACTTTAGTTTGCCCTGAAAACACACTCTTTCAGCCAGATGCGGACTTCATGAACAACAAACTAAAGTCGGGGCGATTGAACCCGCAAAACAGTTTCCAGGACCTGATACTGACCTTGCAGCATTACTGGGCCGATTATGGCTGCGTGGTGTTGCAGCCTTATGATATGGAGGTTGGGGCAGGGACGTTTCATCCTGCCACTACGCTTAGATCATTGGGACCAAAGCCCTGGAACGCTGCATATGTTCAACCATGCCGTCGGCCAACTGATGGACGCTATGGCGAGAACCCCAATCGTATGCAGCATTATTATCAGTTCCAAACGGTGTTGAAACCATCGCCTGATAACATTCAGCAGCTTTATCTTGATAGCCTCAACGCAATTGGCATCGACAGTAGTAATCACGATATTCGTTTTGTCGAAGATGATTGGGAAAGCCCAACTCTTGGTGCCTGGGGCCTTGGTTGGGAAGTTTGGTGCGACGGCATGGAAGTGTCGCAATTCACGTATTTCCAACAGGTCGGCGGCTTTGATTGCGCGCCTGTGACCGGTGAGCTCACCTATGGGCTAGAGCGCCTTGCTTGCTATATTCAAGGCGTCGATCGCATCACCGACCTGAATTATAATGGCGGTGAGGGCGATAACAAGGTTTCATACGGGGATATATTCCGGCAAAATGAACAAGAATTCTCGCGCTATAATTTCGAGATCGCCGGTATTGACCGATTGTTGCAACATTTCAAGGACGCGGAAGCTGAGTGTCGGCTCATTCTCGAGCGCGGCAAGAAAAAAGATCAGCACGAATGTGTACTCCCAGCCTATGATCAATGTATCAAGGCGTCTCACATCTTTAACCTGCTGGATGCGCGCGGCGTGATCTCAGTCACTGAGCGCCAAAGCTATATTTTACGAGTGCGCGATCTCACCAAGGCCTGCTGTACCGCCTGGCTCGAAACCGTGGGAGGGCGTACCAATGTCTGAATTCCTTCTGGAACTCTTAAGTGAAGAAATCCCAGCCACTTTGCAAGGCTGGGGCGTGCGTGAACTGGGAAAATTCATCACTGCTGCACTGAAGGAAGCTGGCCTCAAACATGGCGAGACAATCACCTCGCACAGTGGCCCGCGTCGCCTGACACTGATCATCAAAGACGTCGCGGATAAAAGCCCCGACATCTCGCAAGAGCGCAAAGGCCCGCGGGTTGGGGCTCCAGAACAGGCACTGGCTGGCTTCCTGCGCGGAGCAGGGCT
>JAAETJ010000894.1 GCA_024228495.1 bacterium
AAAGGGGCAGGATAAGCCCCTCTGTCATTATTTAGTGATCTTCTACAAACCGAAATCTATCGGCATGGTAACGCGGGCAAGAACTTCCGTCTTATAGTTCTCTCCACCTTTTGTGTAGGCAATCAGGACGGCTGTCCGGCTACCATCACGACACTGCGGTGTGGCCTCAGCGCAAAAACTACTGCGACCTGATGCCAGACCTTCATAGCCTTTAACCCCGGCTATTGCATCGCGGATCGCAGTGCGATCAGCGGCAAGAGATGCACTATCGAGCTTCAGATCGGCATTGCCCAATGCGATTTCAGCAATCCGGACCAAGTCATAAGCCTGGCTGAAGTCGTGGTCAGGAGAATTGATGCCATAGCGCGATTTGACGATCTCGTTGAACATGCGCGCGATCGGGCGCGTGTCTGCGGCAGCGTAAGCGGCTGCAAAGAAGACGCCTTTAGCCGCATCACCAGCAATTTTTGGCACAGGTGAGTTGGATGCAGATGATGAACCGATGCGACGCACGGAGGCAGGAATTCCCGCTTCATAGGACTGTATCAAAGCACGCGCCATGGTCTCGGCAAGTGCGGCAATCATGATGCCATCGACATTTGCAGTTTTGATTTTCTGCATATGGGTGCGGAAATCAACTTCTTTTTCCTGAACCTGAGCTGTATAAGCGGGCTCAACACCATGTTGGGACTTCATTTGGGCCTGCATTGCTTCACAGTCATTTTGTGAAGCCGCATCAGCAGCGCACAGATAGGCGATTTTTTTACCAATATTCTCGCCTACATATTTGGCGTTTACGCCAGCATAGTAGCGGCCCGATACTGGAACCCGGAAAACCCAGGCACTACCCTTTTTGGTAATCTTGTCATTGGTTGAATGCGGCACAAGCTGTGGAACACCAGCTTTTGATGTGACATCAACAATCGGCAATGTCACCGACGAGCACGAAGAGCCGATCAACAGATGAACTTTTTCCTGGGCAACCAGCTTAACGGCGTTGGCGACACCTTTGTCCGACTTGCATTCGTCATTCATCAATGTGGCTTTGATCATGTTGCCATTGATCCCGCCAGCCTTGTTGATCATGTCGAATTCATCCATGACCATCTGGCCGTACTTTTGACCGTTTTCACTGATCATTCTCATGGTAATGCCAATACGGATATCCGCTGCCAGGGCAAATGTACTTAATGTCACTCCCATGACTGCGGCAAGCCCCAGCACAGTACCGGTATTTTTTAGTTTACTCATTTGTTTACTCCCTTTTTTGTTAATCAAATGCAGGCCTAATCTTGATCCCGATTTTCCGGATCAAGCCTTCACCCGTGCCACCACTCCAAACAGGCCTGACGGTTTGAACATAAGCACGAGAATTAGAAGAAGAAATGCGTAGATATCCTTGTGATTTGGAGAGATATAAGCTGCACCCAGATTTTCGGTAATGCCAACAAGTATACCTCCTGCAATTGCACCCGGCAGGCTGCCGAAACCTCCCACAACGGCTGCGGCAAAAGCTTTCATAAGCATCAAGTATCCCATTTCAACCTGAACTGATTGCATGGGCCCGATGAGAACTCCAGC
>JAAETJ010000895.1 GCA_024228495.1 bacterium
CAGCATTAATCTGTCAGAGATTTTGAATCTTCCAATAGCCTTGCAAGAAATGGTGTTTGCGGTATGGCTGATAGTCAAAGGATTCAATTCATCTGCAATTGCTTCTGGGTCTGCCAGAACAATATAAGGGTGAAGGAGTAGCAATGGACAACAAGAGAATGAGCCAACAGATAAAATTGCGAAACGGCCGTAAACTAGGCTACGCTGAATATGGCTCACCGGAGGGAACGGCCGTTATCTATTTCCACGGTTTTCCCAGTTCGCGCCTTGATTGGCAGCTATTCAATGACAATGACATGCTCGTGGAGTTAAACGCCCGCATCATTGCCCCCGACCGTCCTGGGTATGGTCTTTCCGATTTTACGCGCCATCGCAAAATAGCTGATTGGTCTGAAGATGTCGTTGCGTTGGCCGATGCTCTGAAAATAGAAAGGTTTGCCGTACTTGGCATCTCTGGGGGCGGCCCATATGCGGCCGCTTGCGCCTTTGGCATTCGGGAGCGTCTGGTTAAGGTGGGCATTGTATGTGGCATGGGGCCGCCAAATGCGCCCGGCGTGGCGGATGGGGTAAGCTGGTCTATTCCCGGCGCTCCCGCAATCATCCGCCG
>JAAETJ010000896.1 GCA_024228495.1 bacterium
TATGCTGCATGGCATGCAAAATATGATTGGAAATCGGCTTCGATACTTTAATGTTGAGTTCTTTTAAGGCCAATACCGGATTAATCAGGAGTAGCACCGAGAGTTCCGGCTGCTCGTTTATACGTTGTACTATAGCCCCGTAGTTGGAAACCAGTTTGCGATGCGAGTTGATTTCCAGGGGATCGAAGTCCACCCTGACATCGATGGGAGTTCTGGCAACCGGATTTTGGCGCGCAGAAGGTCTGGACGGCCTTTTTATCGTCACTTTTTTGGGCTTGGCGACCAACCCCGCGCCGGTAGCCCTGGCATTTGTCTTGACGGTTGATTTTTGAGCGGTTGATTTTTGCCGTTTGATTTTGCCGGCAGGCTTTTTTGCAGCAACGCTTTTCCTGGTTGCAACCTTGCTTTTCACCGCCTTTTTCTTTGCAGCCTTTTTGACAGGCGCGCGCTGGGCACTCTTTTTCTTACTTGAGCCCGACCCAGAGGCAGGGCTGCTTGAAGCAGGTGGGACAACCCGTTTAGACATTATACTTCCATGTGACTAATTTCGATGAGCCGCAGTAAAGTCTCCGCTGCAACACTAGCACAAAAAGTTGTCATATGCACTTGACGATATCTTCTCTAGCCCGCTAGACTTTACCATTTCGGTAGAAGACACGACGAATGCTACGAAGCTATAGTAATTCGATACTAGACAAACCAATCAAGGCCGTTTTCTAATGTAAATCGCTTTTTACGGGCAATCACTGCTGTCCCGTTAACTTTTAAGCACTGGTGCTTAAGTCTATGAATTTTATATATGAAATAACTGCCAGTAATTTGATAGACATGAGAAGCACCGAACTACAGTCCCTTCTCCCTCAGGGAGAAGGACAGGATGAGGGGATATATAAACCAGAGACTTATCTCTTATTGCCCCCACCCCAACCCTCTCCCGGTGGGAGAGGGAGTTAACGGGACAGCAGTGACGGGCAATGTAACCATTTAGGGAAAAAATAATTCATGCCTGCTGTCATTCAGCCTGCAGATACACCTGCAATCGAAAACCATGAAAACAGACTGGGCCCACAGGGACCTTTTCCTCGCGGGGATCTTACAAAGGTACTCGAGCGACGTTGGCTCCACTATGCATTTTTGAGCAGGGACAACGAGCTGGCCATGGTTGCCAATGTCGCGTGGCTGGGACCACCGCCTGACCAGCCCCATTTAGGGCCACGGTGTACCTCCATACTGCTACTTCACAAGAAAAACGAAGGATGGTGCTCCAGCCAGTTCAATGCCCGGACTCGAGTGCCGCTTTGGTCAGCATTCCGGCAACCCCACGAATTTGGACACGCAACCCCCTTTGAAATGGGCGCTACCTCGGAAAGCCTTCAGGTCAAATTGCAGATGCAGCGCAGCAGCCACCCTTGCAGCAGTCAGTGCGCAGCGTTTGCTGACTCCCACTTTTTACGCTGGCAATCTGAATCCGGCGTCATCGCACGCGGTGAGTGGCGTTACAAAGACGAGTGGTTCAAAGACATTGAAATCATTGGCTATCACGAGCGCGTCCGCGGCTATTGGGGTTGGCCAGAACTTGGCGGCTGGGTGTTTGGCTTTGCCAACGACCCCCAGGCGAATGACGATGCGCCACCACCCACTGCAGTGGTATTCACATTGATACAACCCCCGACGCCACGGGA
>JAAETJ010000897.1 GCA_024228495.1 bacterium
CCGGCGTGCATGCCTTGGCCCAGGTGGCTCACTTTGATCTGCAAAAAAAATGGACTCCGCAGAAGATCATTGAAGCAACCAATGGCATTTTGCGCCAGCAAGGTGATCTGGTTGCGGTTACCGGTTGTCAGGAAGTTGCAGATGATTTTGATGCGCGGTTTTCGGCGACCAGACGTTCCTATCTTTATCGTATCATCAATCGCCAGGCACCGTTGACGCTGGACAGAACCCGGGCCTGGTGGGTGCGTTTTCCCCTCGATGCCGATGCCATGCATGAAGCGGCACAAGTGCTGGTCGGCCATCATGACTTCACTACGTTTCGCTCGGTAAACTGCCAGGCCAAATCGCCGGTAAAAACACTCGATGTGCTTGATGTAAAACACCATGCAGAGGAAATCGAAATTACCGCCTCCTCACGTTCATTTCTGCATAATCAGGTGCGTTCCCTGGTTGGCACATTGAAAATGGTCGGTGACGGTAAATGGACAAGGCAGGACGTGGCCTTTGCGCTTCAGTCC
>JAAETJ010000898.1 GCA_024228495.1 bacterium
TTTGTAGCTCGTTTTGCTAATGACGAATCCGGCGCCACTGCTATTGAGTATGGCCTCATTGCTTCAGGTATTGCTGTTGCGATCATCGTTGCTGTACAGTCAATCGGTACCAAGCTTGACACTATGTTCGATGCTATTGGCACTAAGATCGATACTGCTGTCGACTAAGTCTATGATTAGTCACGTAATTTACGTGATGTCAGGGAAGGCCGCTCTTCGAAAGAAGAGCGGTTTTTTCGTTTTCAAACCCAATTTTTTTGAGGGGCTGAAGGCGTGTTAGCAAAATATCAATTTACAACTGCTATTTTTGATTTTACTGGGCGTCGATTGGCGTCTGATCATTGTTTCAAAACTTGCGAGATGCAGGAGAGTTTGTATGCGTTCACCAGCAATCGCCGTCAACCGGATTTGGTCCGGTATAGTACTTTCTCCTCGAGGCGCGCGCTTCGCGTCGCAGTTAATAGCGAGCCTGAAAGTCCATCTTTTCTTGTTTATTCTCGTAGCAGCTTATCTGGCTGGCCTGGCTTTTGCGGTGCATCTTTCTGTTCAGCCAGTAAATCTGACATTTATGGGGCTTGTGACCAAATTTATTGGTCTTGTACCCACAACATTGCTTGGCGTTGTTATTCTGCGCTTTATGCACATGGTTTACTATGTGCAGCCCGAGCACCCCATCGCCTATCTTGCCAAGGATTCATGGCAGTATATGTCGGATCGGACAAGATTGCTAAACGCTCTTCCCGTAACCTTTGCTTTGGTGCTGGTTATTTATTGTTTTGCCACCATCAAGAATATCATTCCCGTGATCAATCCTTACACTTGGGATCTGTCATTGATGGAGCTTGATCGCCTGCTTCACTTTGGTGTTGATCCCTGGCGGTTACTGCATCCAATTCTTGGTTATTGGCCGATAACATTTGTCATCAATATTATTTACAATCTGTGGTTTGTGGTGATTTGGGTCGTGTGGATCGCCTTGGCCTTTGCTACCAAACAAAGTGAGTTGCGGTTGCAATATCTCACGACCTATTTCCTTGTCTGGACTATTGGCGGATCGGTGTTGGCGATTGTTTTTTCTTCTGTAGGGCCTGCGTATTATGGCCATCTTGTTGAGGGGGCAGATCCCTATGCGCCCTTGATGAGCTATCTGCGAGATGTACATGCCTTTATTCCTCTTTGGGCGATCCAGACGCAGGATATGTTGTGGCAGGCCTATGTCAACAATAAAGACCAATTTGGTTCCGGTATTTCTGCGATGCCCAGCATGCACAATACCACTGCTTTCATCATCGCTCTGCTTGGATGGCGGGTCAATCGCACGGCAGGCATTGCAGGCTCTTTGTTTGCGCTGTTTATTTTTATTGGGTCTGTTCATCTTGGCTGGCATTATGCGGTCGATGCCTATCTGGGATTTGCCATTGCCGGTCTGTGTTGGTGGGTTTCTGGCCATTTTGCTCGCTGGTATATGGCACAGCACTTTGTTCAACGCAATTTGAGTAAGCAACAAGAGGCCTGATTTCCCGCTTTTTTTACGTGCGGTTTACCTGAATGAGGTATGGTAGGTACAAATAAAGTCTAATTTTCTTGAGGTTACGGTTTAATGCTTGAAATTGCCATCCTGACGATTTTCCCCCTGGCCATGTTGGTGTCTGCCAGCATGGATATTCTGACGATGACCATTCCAAACAAGATTACCCTGGCGCTGGTCGCGGGTTTCTTTTTGCTGGCGCCATTTATAGGGCTTGGCTGGATGGATCTGGCGATTCATGTCGGCATGGCCTTTGGTCTACTGCTGATTGGTATGTTCATGTTTGCCATGGGATGGATCGGGGGAGGGGACGCCAAACTGTTCGCGGCTACTGGTCTGTGGCTTGGCTATTCCACTCAGATGTTTGAATATGCGCTTTACGCAAGTTTGATGGGCGGCGTGCTGACCCTGTTGATTTTGAAATTGCGGTCATTGCCAATGGTGCCCAGTTTTTTGAACTTCAAATGGATGCTTCGTTTGCATGATCCAAATGAGGGCGTGCCCTATGGTGTTGCCCTGGCTGGCTCGGCGTTGCTGATCTATCCTCATTCCATATGGATTACAGGGATTTTGTAAGAGAATCGGCGAATGAAACAGGCTGCTTTGCTTGTTGATTTTCATTGAACCATTTAAAAAATATAGAAATAAACGAATGAAACTATATTAAACTCGCAGTTTTGCGGGTTTTTTTGTGTCTGTTTCAAAATGGTTCAAAAATGACACGGCGGTTAATACTCCATTGACCATGTTGCGCGACACTGGGTTCAGGAATTTAGTGAAACCGTTCGAGTCGAAGGACCATATTCAAATGAATCGCGGAAGAATTATCGTAGTGGTGATGGCAGTGGCGTGCGCTGGATTAGCCATGCTGTTAATGAAAAATATGGTCAAGGGCCCACAAACCAGGATTGTGAAACAGGAAGTTTCAGAAATACAGGTCCTTGTTGCAAAAACTGATATTGGCCTTGGTGGTCGCCTTAGATCCAACGACATGAAATGGCAGCCTTGGCCGGGTTCAGCCGCCAAGGGATATATTACCAAAAAACGTAATCCCAAAGCGATCCAGGAATTCACTGGATCTGTTGCACGAGTTTCAATTGGCCTTGGTGATCCGATCCGAGCAAAGAAACTCGTCAAAGCTGACGAGGGTGGCGTCATGGCAGCGATCTTGCCGTCCGGTGTACGAGCGATTTCTATTGAGGTTAGCAACGCCGCTGGCGTGAGTGGTCTTATTTTGCCAAATGACCGGGTCGACCTTATTTTGACGACCAAAACCGGTCGCGGTGGCGACAAGAAGTCAGCCAGTGAAACATTGTTGAACAATGTACGCGTGTTGGCAATCGGTACCACATTCGAAACAAGAAATGGGCAAAAGTCCATGAAAGCCAAAACAGCAACATTGGCGCTTACGCCAAATCAGGTGGAAATTGTCACGCAGGCCAGATCGCGCGGAAAAATCTGGCTTTCATTGCGCTCCTTGACAGATTCATCAGAACAACAAGGTCCCACAGTCAAACGTGCGGTCGGTTCTTCAAGTGTAAAAATGTTGAAATTTGGAGTTGCTTCTCAGGCATTCGGCGTCGAATAGGCTGCTCGCAATCACAGAGCAAGCTGACGCCTAAATTGTTGGTAAGTACATATTATTTAAGAAGGTTAGTGTGATGATGATGATGATGATGATCAAGAACAAGCTGGCGACCCCCATATCGCTGATTGCTGCAGGACTTCTTGCAATGTCTGTTTTTGTGATGCCAGGTGGCGTGCAGGTACAAGCGGCTGAACAAGGACCCGGCAAGAACGCCTCGATCCTCAATATTTCGTCTGCGGATGCAAAAAAAGGCGCTAAATATATCAAGATCGGTCTTGGCAAATCCATTGTGCTAGAGCTTCCGCGTCCCGTGCGAGATGTGCTGGTATCCAATCCAAAATTGATGGATGCCGTCGTTCATACTTCTAACCGTGTCTATTTGATTGGCCTCAAGGTCGGCCAGGCCAACGCGTTCTTCTTTGATCGTGATGGCAAGCAGATCCTGACGCTTGAAGTCAGTGTCGAGCAGGATATGGAGCCGGTCAAACAGCTGTTGAGCCGTCTGATCCCAGGTAGCAATATCAACCTGGAAAGTATCAATGACAATGTCATTATGACGGGCTCTGTTCGCACCCCCGCGCAATCAAATCGCGCCTCTGATATTGTTGGCCGCTTTATCGCCAAGGGCGGTAAGGAAAAAGAAGGCGCCTTGCGCGTCGTCAACATGTTGGCAGTTGAAGCACGTGAGCAGGTGATGCTCAAAGTGCAAGTCGTTGAGATGAACCGTCAGATCATCAAGCAGCTGGGTGTAAATCTTGGTGCTGTGGCCACGTCGGGCAATCTGACTTATAGCCTGCTATCGAGCACGCCGTTTTCAGCACTTGGTAAAGAGGTCATCGATGGTGTATCGGGGATGTCAAACGGCACGAGCCTTGTTGGTGGAACAAGCAAATTTTCTGTCACTGCCATGCTGAAGGCGATGGAGCGTAACGGTATGACCCGGACGCTTGCGGAGCCAAATTTGACCGCAATTTCAGGGGAAACAGCGAAATTCCACGCAGGTGGTGAATTTCCAATCCCTGTCGCAACGGAAGGCGATACCATTTCTGTGGAATGGAAGAAATTTGGTGTCTTGCTGAACTTCACGCCAGTTGTTTTGTCAGAAGGCCGGATCTCCCTGCAGATCAAATCTGAAGTTAGTGAGCTGTCTACAGAGGGTGCCATTGAGGTCGCCGGGATCACATTGCCTGCCATAGCCACACGCAACGCTGAATCAACCGTTGAGCTGCCAAGTGGTGGAGGCTTGATGATGGCGGGTCTTATCTCGTCAAAAACACGACAGGCCGTCAATGGTTTGCCAGGCCTCAAAAACCTGCCAGTGCTGGGAACACTTTTCAGAAGTCGTGACTTTGTCAAACAGGAAACTGAGCTGACGATTATTGTCACCCCTTATATTGTCAAGCCGGTTTCAGCTCGCAAATTGACATCCAGTGATGTGGGGTATGCTCCGGCCAGCGATGCCAAAGCAAATCTGTTAGGCCATTTCAACCGCATTTACGGGCGCCGTGGACGAATGCCACGAGGTCGCCAGCACGGTGACTATGGTTTCATCGTCGAGTAATTACGGGAATTTCAAGGAGTATTTTCAATGACTATTGTACAGCCCTCAATGCTTTTGAGCAAGAGAAGTTTTATGAACAAAAAATCTATGATGATCAAGATTACTGTCGGATGTATTTTGGCAGCCGGTCTGGCAGGGTGTGAAGCTCATAGCGACCAGCCGGTCAAAGTGGGAAAAAT
Organism: bacterium; assembly: GCA_024228495.1. Classification (GTDB taxonomy): domain Bacteria; phylum Pseudomonadota; class Alphaproteobacteria; order Rhizobiales; family JAKIUO01; genus JAKIUO01. The sequence continues at coordinate 4,857 of JAAETJ010000898.1, forward strand.
GCTGATCACTAATCCAAGAGGAAATCATCCGATCAGGGTTTCCAAGCAGATGATCAAGATGCACATTCCTGTTCGTCGTGGGGACTATGGTCTTAATGCCGAAAAGAAAATGGAACTGGGCAATTTTGTCGACCAGTACCGCCGTGAAGGGGAGGGACGTTTGATATTATCCGCCCCTGCAGGGCAGCCAAACGAAGTGGCAGCTTTCAACGTCTTGAACGATGTGAGGGACAGCATGAAATCTCATGGTATTGTGCGCCAGATGGTGAAGCTTTCTCCTTACTCACCCAAGGGCGATCCAGAAGCGCCAATCGTTGTTTCTTATCTTGGCTACAAGGCAGAGGGTCCCAAATGTGGCCCTTTGACAAGAGACATTGGTGGCGAAAGACGCAATCTTTCTTATGAGCAACATTCATGTGCGACGCAAGCCAATATTGCGGCCATGGTTGCCAATCCCAAGGATCTGGTTGAGGCTCGCGACGAGTCACCTCGTTCTGGCGAGCGCCGGGATCAGCTCTGGGATAAATATGTCAAAGGTGACAGCACCGAGACGAAGAAATCCAGTGATCAGAAGAAAACTCTAAGCAGTTCGGTAGGAAACTAATATGAGCAGTGTCGAATATACCGAAGCTGGAAACGAGATCGTGTCCGAGAATAACCAGCGAAAATCATCGCAGGTTTCAATGGACCGAACCCGGGTGGTGCCTCGCATCACCATCCAAGCTTTTTGCGAAAATGAAGAGACGGCTGAAGCGATTTCTAATGCTTCAGCTGATCGACGGCTCGCAAAATCACATGTGACGGTACAGATGGGGGGAGCGCGAGCTGCCAACAGCTTTTATCAAAGTGCACCGACACCCAATCTGATTATCATCGAAAGCCAGGCTGAACGCGACGCCATGTTGAGCGATCTCGATAAGCTGGCTGAATCATGCGACGCTGGCACCAAGGTGTTGGTCATTGGCATGGTCAATGATGTGGTGCTGTATCGCTCGCTGATGCAGCGCGGGGTCAGTGAATATATGGTGGCACCGCTCGAGCCTTATCAGGTGATCGAGGCGATTGCCAATCTGTATGCTGATCCAGATGCCGAACCCGTTGGTGAAGTTGTTGCCTTTGTTGGGGCAAAGGGGGGCTCTGGTTCCTCAACGATCTGTCACAATACTGCCTGGGCAATGTCAAAAATTACCCATGCGGATGTTGTGATCTCTGATTTTGATCTGGCATTTGGCACCGCTGGTCTGGACTTTGATCAAGACCCTGTGCAGGGGATTGCTGACGCTTTGTCGGCACCTGAGCGTCTTGATGAAGTGCTGCTTGATCGCCTGCTCACAAAATGTTCTGAAAATCTTAGCCTGTTCGCAGCGCCAAGCACGCTTGATCATGTCTATGATCTTTCAGAAAAGCAGTGTTCGACGGTGATCGATGTCATGCGTTCTAACCTGCCATATGCCTTTGTGGATATTCCTCACATGTGGACAGGTTGGTCGCGTCAAATGCTGGTTCATGCTGATGATATTATCATCACGGCGACCCCTGATCTTGCCTCCTTGCGCAATACAAAAAACCTGATTGATCTAATTGGCAAGGAACGCACAAATGATGATCCCCCACACGTTGTTCTAAATCAGGTCAACATTCCAAAAAAGCCAGAGATTTCGGTTGCAGATTTTAATAAATCTCTCGATAGGGATGTTGATTACATCATTGATTTTAATCCGCAACTTTTTGGTACAGCAGCAAACAATGGTCAAATGATCCTGGAGTTTGAGCCCAAAGCCAAAGCTTCGGAACAATTTAATGATCTTGCTTCAAAGATTGCAGGTATATCCGATCAAAATGTTGAAACGGGCTCAGCTTTTGCAAAACTTCTTGGGAAGTTAAACCGCAAATAACAGGATGAGAATAGATGTTTGGGAAACGAAGTGATACCGATAGTTCAGCAAATGGACGGGCCATTGCCCCTGTTCAATCAAATACCAGTTCTCCAACAGTCGATGGACTGGTTCCTGATCTGGTTGCCGAGGCAGCAGTCCCGGCAAGAACTGAACCGGTAGCGAAACCGGACGAAACTGCCGTCGAAGAAAATCTACGTACGTCCGAATATTATTCGGTTAAGACTACTGTCTTTAACGCCCTTATCGACACCATCGACCTAGCGCAGCTGTCGCAGGTCGATAAAAGCGTTGCCCGTGACGAGATTAGAGATATCGTCACCGAGATCTTGTCGATCAAGAACGTCATCATGTCCATTTCGGAGCAGGAAGAGCTACTAGAAGATATCTGCAATGATGTGCTTGGATATGGCCCCCTGGAACCGCTTCTGGCTCGTGATGATATCGCCGATGTTATGATTAACGGTGCCCACACCTCTTATATTGAGGTTGATGGCAAGATGTTGAAGGCGGGTGTCCAGTTTGCTGACAATGCCCAATTGATGAATATCTGCCAAAGGATTGTTAGTCAGGTTGGCCGTCGTGTCGATGAATCAAGCCCCATTTGCGACGCGCGTTTGCCAGATGGCTCACGTGTTAACGTCATCGCGCCACCCCTTGCGATTGATGGGCCTTGCCTGACTATTCGTAAGTTTAAGAAGGACAAGCTGACCCTGGCGCAGCTCGAAAGCTTTGGCTCGATTACGCCTGAAGGCAGAACGATCTTGGAAATTATTGGCCGTGTTCGCTGCAATGTTGTTATTTCAGGTGGTACGGGTTCTGGTAAAACAACCTTGCTGAACTGCATGACCGCTTCCATCGATCTTGATGAGCGTATCATTACTTGCGAAGATAGTGCCGAGCTGCAATTGCAGCAGCCTCATACGGTGCGCCTTGAAACACGTCCCCCCAACCTTGAAGGGGAAGGGGAGATCACCATGCGTGATCTCGTCAAGAACTGTCTGCGTATGCGCCCGGAAAGAATAATCGTTGGTGAGGTTCGTGGGTCCGAAGCCTTTGACCTATTGCAGGCCATGAACACCGGGCATGATGGCTCGATGGGAACGCTGCATGCCAACTCCCCGCGTGAAGCGATATCGCGTCTTGAAAGCATGATCATGATGGGTGGATTTTCGCTGCCTTCACGGACCATCAGGGAAATGATTGTTGGCTCTGTTGATGTCATCGTACAAGCCTCTCGCATGCGCGATGGTTCGCGTAAGATCACTCATATTACAGAAGTGATCGGCATGGAGGGTGATGTGCCAACCTTGCAGGATCTGTTCGTCTACGAGATGAATGGAGAAGATAAAGACGGTATGATTATCGGTCAGCATCGTTCAACTGGTATCGCACGGCCAAAATTCTGGGAACGTGCTCAATACTTTAACGAACAACACCGATTGGCAAAAGCACTGGCCGATGCCGAGACGGGTACAGGATTTAGGAACAATAACGAGGAGGCGAGTTTTGTTTAGCCCTGAGATGATACAATTTGCCATCATTATACTTGGCGCACTGGCGGTTGGCGGCTTTGTCTATGCTATTGCAATGCCCTATTTTAATGGTGAGAAAAAAGCCGTTCAGCGCGTTGCCAATCTGGTGTCCGAGAAAATGGATCGTTCTCGGTATTCGCCGGAACAAAAACGCCGCAAGGTTGTGCAAGATGTTCTTGAAGAACTGGACACTCGCCAGAAAGAAAATGCCAAGGTGTCGATGCGCCAGCGGCTTTCTCAGGCCGGCTTGTCTATCAGCCCGTTCGTCTTTTATCTGATTAGCGCTGTGAATGCCGTTATATTGGGCGCGATCACTTATATGTTTGTAGGTGAGAGCATCGCCCCTTTTGCGGCAGGCGCCGCAAGTTTTACTGGCGGCATTGGTTTGCCACGCTGGGTTATCAAATTTCTATCCGCACGTCGGCAACGTAAATTCGTGGATCAACTCGCCAACGCCATCGATATTATTGTACGCGGTGTGAAAACCGGTTTACCACTCAACGATTGTATCGGCATCATTGCTGCAGAATCTCCAGCGCCGCTCGGTCAGGAATTTGCCAAGATTGTTGAGGAGCAGCGTATTGGCGTCACCCTGGCGCAGGGCATCGAGCGTATGTATGAGCGCGTGCCTTTGCAAGAGGTCAGCTTTTTGTCGATCGTCATCTCCATTCAGTCTGCCGCCGGTGGTAACCTGGCGGAAGCTTTGCAGAACTTGTCCAATGTTTTGCGTGAGCGTAAAAAACTGGAAGGTAAAGTGCGTGCTTTTTCTCAAGAAGCCAAATCATCGGCAGCTATTATTGGTTCACTGCCCGTCCTGGTCATGGGGGCCGTTTATATGTCGAAACCCGATTACATCATGATCCTTTTTGATGAACGATCAGGCAATATGATGCTGGCGGGTAGTGCAGTCTGGATGCTTATGGGTGTTCTCATGATGCGCAAAATGATAAATTTCGACTATTAGTCATTGTACAAACGTGCGTTTTGCGCGTCGCATGATGCGGCGGAACGATTTATTTATTCGGGACTTTTAGTGAGGCTCGATCACATTTTAAAACACAGGTCAGGTGATCATGTACAATTTTATTGATCAGTTTTTTACAGTCGAGATCGCAATCATAGCGCTTATCGGCCTCGCCACATTTGGCACGATCATAACCGTTGTGGGTCCATTGCTGGCTGGCAGTAAACTGAATGCCCGGATGAAATCGGTGTCTACCGAGCGCGATGTACTGCGCAAAGCCCGTTTGGACGAACTCAATGCGAGCAATGTCAATTTGCGGCATGGAATCCAGGGTCCCGTCAAGGTGATTGTTGAAAAACTTCATCTCGACAAGGCGCTTGATCCCGAAAAAACCCGCAATAAATTGAAAACTGCCGGGTTGCGTGGCCCCGGGCCCCTCATGATGTTCATGTTCTTCCAGATTGTCATGCCCGTTGTGGTGGGTATTGGAGCAATGCTCTACCTGACTTACGTCAATGATCATGGCCATGAGCCTGCGATGAGGATTGGTCTTAGTATTGGTGCGGCACTGGCTGGTTATTATCTGCCGACTCTGTTTGTTCATAATATCGTGCAAAAACGCAAGGATTCTATCAGGAAAGCGTGGCCAGACGCCCTCGATCTACTGCTGATTTGTGTGCAGTCCGGCATGTCAATTGAAGCTGCGTTCAAACTGGTATCCAGCGAGATTGGCACGCAGTCTGTTCCGCTCGCCGAAGAGCTGACCTTGACCACTGCCGAGATGTCTTATCTGCAGGAGCGGCGTCAGGCCTATGAGAACCTGGGTATTCGCACCGGAATTGAGGGCGTTAAATCAGTGACTACCTCTTTGATGCAGGCCGAACGTTATGGTACACCGCTGTCACAAGCGCTAAGGGTGCTGGCACAAGAAAATCGCGATATGCGCATGGCGGAAGCCGAACGAAAAGCGGCCGCCTTGCCTCCCAAACTGACGGTGCCGATGATTACATTTTTCTTGCCGGTTCTGTTCGTTGTGATTTTGGGACCAGCCATTATTCAGGCTCTTGCGACCCTTAAATAGGCCGCGAAACTCATACATGAATTTGAAACACCAGTGACTTTCTTGTCACTGGTTTTTTTGTGTGCTTGATTTAAGTGGCTATTCACGCCATGTGTGTTTCTCGCATTCATTATCTCATTCGATAGAGCAGCTGATAAATTGCTTGTCACGATCATCAATATTATTGCGCCAGTGTTTATCGTTATTGGTGCGGGCTATCTTGCCGTCAAAGGTAAACTGATGAGCCATGGTATGGTGGATGGCCTCAACAGGTTTGTTGTGCTGTTTGCCATTCCATGTCTGTTGTTCAACGCGACCTCCAGGCTGGATCTTGGTGCGGCTTATAATTGGCGCGTCCTGATCTCGTTTTACACGGGCGCAACGCTCAATTTTGTCATAGTCACCACCCTTGCCATGAAGTTGTTTCACCGTCCGCCTCGTGAAGCGGTGGCGATTGGATTTGGTGCGCTGTTCTCCAATTTGTTGCTACTTGGATTGTCGATATCAGAGCGTGCTTATGGCGTTGAAAGTCTTGATCCGGCCTATGCCATTATTTCCTTGCATGCCCCGTTTTGCTATTTGCTAGGTATCACTGTGATGGAGTTTATGGGAGCGCGAGATCCAGCTGTTTTGGGGACCGCGCGCAAGGTTGTTAATGCTATGTTTCGTAACAGCTTGATGATCGGTCTGGGGCTTGGGTTTGCGGTCAATCTAAGCGGTCTGGCGCTGCCAGATGTCGCGCAATCGGCCGTTGACATGATTAGTCGTGCGGCATTGCCCGCTGCCCTGTTTGGGCTTGGGGGTGTGCTGACACGCTATGTGGTCTCCGATACTATTTATGAGGCTGGCATGGTTTCTGGTCTGTCGCTCATTTTGCATCCAACTATCGCTTATGGGCTCTGTGTGTTGCTGGAGGTGCCAGACGCCACCACACGCTCGGTAGTCTTGCTCGCCGCGATGGCTCCCGGGGTCAATGCTTACCTTTTCGCAGCCATGTATAACAAGGCCCTCAACACGGCAGCGAGTGCCGTCATTCTGGGCACATCTTTTTCTGTGATTACCATTAGCATCTGGTTATGGGTTTTGGGGTGAGCGCAAAAAATAACGCCGAACGAGATATTGGCTCGGGGTTATTGATGTTACGTGTTGTGAAATACCGCTTATTGCTGCGCAGGATCCAATTGCACGGGAGCGCCGACACTTGCCGTTGTGGCTGGCCCTTCATTTAGATTGCCAGCCATGGTATTGGCGACTGGCGGCGTGGTTTCATCGGTCAGCTCAATACCATCCTGAGAGGTAGTTGTGGACAGCATGCTTTTCAGATATGCGATGTTTTTCTTGGCCTGAGCAGGGGGCAAGTCGGTTGTTGCCATTGCCTGCGCTTCATCATATTTTCCTTGCAGGGCTAAAACCAGCGCTAGGTTTTGGCGCAAGCGGGCTCCAAAGCGGCCACTGTCATCGGCGTTGCGGAGCAGGTTCTCGGCTTCATCTGGCTTGCCGCCAAGAGCAATCGAGAGAGCAAGATTATTAAGAACGGAGGCCTTTTTGGGAGCCAGTTCACGAGCCTGCTGAAAATAGCTGGTTGCTTTTTCATAAGAGCCATTGCGCGCTTCGATGGTGCCAAGAGCCGACAGGGTGTGCCAGTCAGGGGAAGATTTTTTTTCTATCCGGCCAAGCACTCTTCGCGCTTGCACTGTTTTACCAGATCCCAGTAACAAACGTCCGTATTCAGACGCGATGACGGGATGCTCGGGATTGGCTTGATATGCGCGGTACAAGATATTGACCGCTTGCTGCTGCAAACCAAGTGAGCGCAGGTGATAGACATAGTTGATGGCAAGCTTGCTATTGGCCGGGTTTTTATTAAATGCCTTGGCCAATTTGGTTGTGTTGTTGGCAAGCGGACTTGCCTTGACCGGCAATTGCGCTCGGGTGGAGTTTTTGGCAAGACTATTGCGTTTTAGGCTGCCGGTGACGCCTGGGCTATGCGATTTCTTTGCATTTGTACATCCCGCTAACAAAAAAATCATAGCCATGCTCGAAAGCAGGACATTCCTGTAAAAATCGAAGGATCGATTACGTACCATGTGCTATTCCTGACTAATAAATGGACGCAATACAGACCGAAGCATAATTATTATTGGGGATTTTAGGCGGGAACTCTTAAGAAATCGCTTAAGCGCGGGTCAATATGAACCGTTTTTGTCCGCCATGCCATGGGAGGCAATCGAGAGCTGTTGTATAATCCATATGGACTTCAAGCGTTCATATGTTAAAAATGGAAGCCATGAACAAACACGACAGCAAAAAACGTAAAAGCAATCTCATGAATGTGCTCTTGTCAAAGAGCTCAAAAGTGAGAACCATACCAATCTATTTCGCGGCACCCGGGTCTCTTGAAAAAGATCTGGGAGCATTGTCAAAACAGCAAAGGGCCTGGCTGCATGATACCGGCTGGAAATCTGACAAGGGGGCGATTTCGATTTTGCCCGGTACCGATGGCCTCGTTGGCGGCGTTGTGCTTGGCCTTGGTGCCATACGCGACAAGGCCGAGATGGCTCTGTTGATCGGTCAGCTGGCACGTACCATTCCCGCCGGTGCATATCATTTTCACGATGATCCGCCAGACGGCGAGTTGTCGGTGATCAGCTGGCTGATGGGGGGCTATTATTATGATCGATATAGTGACCGACATGGGCGCCTTGTGCGTCATTTAAGGCTTCCCGAAGGCGTGGACAAGGATAATGTTATGCGCATTGTCAATGGCATGGTGCTGGGGCGTGATTTGATCAATACGCCGCCCAATGATCTGGGACCAGCCGAACTGTCAGCCGCCGCACGGCACATCGCGGACCAGCATGGGGCTGAATTTAAAGAAGTGGTTGGCGATGAACTGTTGTCTGAAAACTATCCACTCATTTATGCGGTGGGGCGTGCGTCTGATCGTCTGCCAAGGCTTATCGAACTGCGTTGGGGGGAAAGCGAACACCCCAAGGTGACGCTGGTTGGCAAGGGCATCACCTTCGATACCGGCGGGCTTAACCTGAAGCCGGGCAATTCCATGGCATTGATGAAAAAAGATATGGGGGGAGCTGCGACCGTGCTGGCTCTTGCCATGATGATCATGAGCGCTGATCTGCCGGTTTGCCTGCATGTATTGGTGCCAACCGCTGATAATAATGTCGGGCGCGATGCGTTCCGACCCAGCGATGTGATTGCCAGCCGCAAGGGTATGAGTGTTGAAATTGGCAATACGGACGCCGAGGGCCGATTGGTGCTGGCGGATGCGCTAGCCAAGGGCGATGAAGACGATCCTGAACTGATGATTTGTATTGCCACATTGACGGGGGCAGCTCGTGTTGCTCTTGGCGTTGAAGTGTCGCCTTTTTATGTTGATAATGACGACATCGCGCAGGAGTTATACAAGATCTCACTTGAAACACGGGACCCCTTGTGGCGGATGCCGTTCTGGAAGCCTTATGATGCGCAATTGGCCAGTAAAATCGCTGATGTCAGTCATATTGCAGATTCAGGATTTGGCGGTAGTATAACGGCCGGTCTGTTCCTGAAGCGCTTTGTGACAAAGGCCAAGGATTTTGTCTTTCTGGATATTTATGGTTGGGTGCCGCAAGATCGCGCTGGCAAGCCTCGCGGTGGGGAACCGCAAAGCGCACGCGCTTTGTTCGAATTTTTAAAAAAGCGTTATGGAAAACATCAGGCATGAATAACACCAGCAGCACTGATCAGTCTCAAACGCCGTTGGATGTGCGCATAAACGCCTACCGCTCGGATTGTGCTGCTGCCCATTTGCACGGATTGGTCGAAGCGCCAAACTATGTTGAGGGGCGTTTGGCCCGTATCATAGCTGCCAAAGTATCTTTGCATAATGGCCCTGACTATGACACCGGCGCCGTCAGCGAAATCATTTATGGGTATGATGTCACGGTCTATGATGAGGCGTCAGGCTGGGCCTGGGTGCAAAATAATCGCGACGGCTATGTGGGCTATCTGCCCTCTGGCTGCCTGTCGTCCGACATGACGCAGCCGACCCATAAAGTGACGGCCCTTTCAACATTTTCCTATGGTGCAGCCGATTTGAAAACCCCTTTGCCCCACAAGCTTTACATGAATTCGCAATTGCACATTGTTGAGCGTGAGGATGATTATATGCGGCTGCGCGATGGCCGCTTTGTGCATTGCCAGCACGTGGCGGAGCTGCACGAGATCGCTGATGATTTTGTCTCGGTTGCCGAACGTTATCTGGAGGTCCCCTATCTTTGGGGCGGGCGCACATGTGATGGTATCGATTGTTCCGGGCTGGTACAGATCGCATTTGAATTTTCGGGTCTTTCTTGTCCGCGTGATAGTGATATGCAGCAATCATTGCCCGGGCGGACTCTTGATCTTGGTAGCATGGAAGAGATGCAACGAGGCGATCTGGTGTTCTGGCCGGGCCATGTCGCTATCATGGTGGACGATACCATGCTTTTGCACGCCAATGCTCGTGATATGGCCGTAAGCGTCGAGCCGTTTTTCGCGGCCGTCACGCGGATTGCATCGCGCGGCGATGGTGATGTCTTGAACGTTCTTCGCCCCCCAGCCTTATCGGCTGGCGATCTGCCTGAGTGATGTCAGGCCGGGTTGAGTAGCGTTTGCCCCAACCAATTTAATTTATAAGAGTTGATCTATTTCAAGGAGATCAGCTTGATCTGGTATTAATGTCTCGACAATGAATATACAAAATGAGCTGGCTAAATCATGAAACCTGAACATCTGAAATATGCGATGAGCGAAGTACCGCGCTATACGAGTTATCCAACGGCGGCGCAGTTTGATGAACTTGGCGAGCCGCAGTATTTGCAATGGCTTGGGGAACTGAGCGATGATCAACCGATCTCTCTTTATGTGCATGTACCGTTTTGTCATGAGATGTGTTGGTATTGCGGGTGTCACACCACAATTGTTGCCGGTTATGATCGGGTCGGGGCCTATTTCAAGACTTTGATGCGCGAAGTTGAGTTACTGGCGGCAGCCTTGCCATTCAAGGCTAAAATCTCTCATCTGCATTTTGGTGGCGGTACGCCGACGATCCTGTCACCCGAGCATTTTGGCAGGTTCATGACCCAGGTGGGGACACATTTCATGTTTCTCCCCGATGCCGATCTGGCGGTGGAGATGGACCCGCGCACGCTGACGCCTGAAATGGTCCAGACGCTGGCAGATTCGGGTATCAATCGCGCCTCGCTTGGCGTGCAGGATTTTTCTCCCCAAGTGCAGGCCAATATACATCGTATCCAGCCGTTTTATATTGTTGATCGCTCGGTCAAATGGCTACGCGCTGCTGGCATCAATGCGATCAATTTTGATTTGATGTATGGCTTGCCATACCAAAAGCTCATGGATGTGGAGCGTACGGTTATGCGGGCGCTGTCGCTTGAACCTGACCGGATCGCCATGTTTGGGTACGCGCATGTGCCCTGGTTCAAAAAGCATATGCAGGTCATCACGGACGACAGCCTGCCCGATGTGCTTGAGCGCTACGCCGAGGCGCAACTGGCGGCTGACTTGATCAAGCAGCATGGCTATCAGGAAATTGGTTTCGATCATTACGCCAAACCTGATGACGCCATGTCAATAGCTGCGCGCGATGGGTCTTTGAAACGAAATTTCCAGGGCTATACGGTAGATGAAGCCGATATCATGCTGGGACTTGGGGCATCTTCAATTGGCCAGATGCCGCAAGGTTACGTGCAAAATGCCCCTAAACTCAATGAATGGCGCGATATCGTTGAAGCGGGCCATCTGACAGTCATGCGCGGGTTGGCGATCAATGACGATGATATTTTCGTTCGCGCGGCCATCGAAAAAGTCATGACCGATCTAGCCTTGGATTTGGAGGCGCATTGCCGCGAACATGACCGCCCGCTCGATGCTCTTGATGAGGCTTTGCTAAAATTACAAGCGCTGGATACAGATGGTCTTGTCACGTTGGATGGTCATAAACTCACCGTCGTTGAGCCCCAAGGGCGGCGTTTTTTGCGCTCAATTGCCGCCAGCTTTGATAAATACTGGAAGCCCAGCAAGTCAAAACATTCCAAGGCAGTTTAATGTCAAAGAGTAATAAACAACATTGGAACCAGATTTATGCGGACAAGGATCCGCTGCAAGTTAGCTGGTATCAAAGCGAGCCACTGAGCTCGTTGCGGCTGATTGAAAGATCAGGCCTTCAAAAAGACGAGGCCCTGATCGATATTGGTGGTGGTGCCTCCGTACTGGTGGACAGGTTGCAAGTAGATGGGTTTAGTCGGTTGGCGGTTCTCGATATTTCAAAAAAAGCCCTATCGATTGTTCGGCAACGACTGAAAAAAGGGGCAGGGCGTGTCGATTGGTTTGAAACAGACATAACCCAATTTCGCCCGCCGCATCAGTTTTCCCTTTGGCATGATCGCGCAGTGTTTCATTTCCTGACAAAAAAACGTGACCGGCAAAAATATGTCGAGGTGCTAAAAAACACTCTGCGACCGGGTGGTCATGTGATTATCGCAGCCTTCGCTATCGGTGGGCCGCGCCAATGCAGTGGACTGGATATTGTGCAATATGATGCGTCTGGGCTTCTTGGTGAACTCGGCCAAGAGTTCGAGCTTGTTGAAGAGCAGTCCGAGATGCACATAACACCATCGAAAAAGAAACAAAAGTTTTCCTATTTCTGGATGATTAAAAAATAGCGCTCTTTACTCTGGCACACAGATTTTGCCTTGCATTGCAGCTTTTAGCGTATTGAGCAGCAAGATGAAGATCAGTACGCCGGTGATTCCGTAAAGGGCGATACCGGTCGTTTTCATATAGGCCAGACCAGAGAGTTCATAAAATTTGAACGACGCCATGGTCAGCGCGGCCATTGGGAATGAGTAAGCCCACCATGGCAGCCCGAATTTGAGTTTTGCCAGCAGGTTGAACTTGGTGGCCAGCAGCAGGAAAAACAAAAAGCTCGCATAATACAAGAAATGTGCAAATGGATCGATGGTGGTGGCGTTGGTCAGGGTCGTATAAGATAAAAATCCAACAGCTGGCGGTGCGATCAGAATAAACAGGGTCGGCAATAAGCGTTCTGGCAGGGGCGTATGAAAAATCAGGCGATTAAAAATAATGGCTTGTAAAATGATCCAGAACAGCAGGCCAAAGGAAAAGAAAAACCAGCTGATTTCAGTAAAGCCATGAGCCATGCCAGCGACAGGCACGAGGATATTGCCAACCGCCGGGATGAACCAGGCCGGGTTGAGATGCTGTTCCTTGAAGTGCGCCTGCTTGATCCAGTAACGGATCACCGATAGCGCGGTGATCAATTGAATTGTCGCGCCATTTATCCAGACCCACAATGATAGCTGCTTGTTGATGGCCAAAAAGCATATGGAAAGAATGAGCATGGAAATGCTGATGGCGGGGAAGAAGGACAGCTTGATCGGATGGTTCCATTCCGCCCTCACAGCAGCCGGATAGCGGACCAGCTTGAGCAGATAGATTGCCAGCAAAAACAAGAACATCCCGGAGGCAAAGATAACAGCTGCCATGCTGAGCGTATCGGTCCAGCCCAGGGTCGTTTCCAGCTTGTGGGTGGCAATGCCAAAGCCGCCAAGCCCCATGATCAGCGCGAAAATATTGATGGGAAAATGCTCGAGTCGGTTATGTGCCGGTTTATTAGAGGTTGGTTTGCTCATAGTCGGGTTTCTTCCGTTCAAGATTTGGATTTGCAGCGGGAAAACCTCCCGAACAAACAAAATATCACACTATAAATACTCATCAATACGAATATTAATCAACTGCCGCAATGTCGCGCTGGTCGGGGCTTTTGAGTTGAGGTGCTAAATGCTGGCCGTTTTTTACATGGTCGAACAGATCAATCTGCGACAGGGTCTCGATTGGGCTGGTATTGGTGCGCAGGCCGCGCCCGCTCATTTCACAGTGCCAACCGGTATTGGTTCGCTCAATATTGTATAGATTATAGCGCGAAAGCGGTTTGTGCCGGTGGCTGATCGCTGAGGCGGAGGGAATCCCCACCACTGGAATGGGGCCGCTGGGACCTTGAATGGTACGAATTTTATGGTTGTGATCGTGACCATGTAAGATGAGCTCGGCACCGGTGCTGGCAATGATTTCCTGAAAATTCAAAGCGTCGCGCAATCCACGTACCCAGTTGCCGGCATGCGAAAAGGGCGGATGGTGAATGAGGACGACACGAAACAGTTTTTCTTTGCCAAGTGTCACAAGATAGTTATGTAGTTTCTGACGTTGCGTCACGCCTAGTCGCCCGGCCGCAATCAGCGGCATGGTGGGCATGGCGGATGAAAGGCCAATGATCGCCACATCATCGCGGCGGCGCACATAAGGAAACCCCTCACGGCTTGACGAGTGAATATGTTCGCTTTCGCCATCATTGGTCATGAATTGGTTCCAGCGGCCAATGCCGGGCTCTTTGAGCAAGGGTACATAGACGTCATGATTGCCCGGGATAACACTGACATCCTTGCTTGCACCGATCTGTTTGAGCCAGTTCAGAGCCTGTAAATATTCCTCACGCATGCCGATATTGACTATATCACCTGTAATCACCACATGGTCAGGATTTGTGCCGCGCAGATCATCCTTGAGCCGGTCAAGGGTTGGGCGGTGATGAATGTTTTTGCGGCTCTTGTGCCAGTTGAGATAGCCAAACAGGCGCTTGTTTACGATTTCCAGCCGCTTTGGGGTGGGCAAGGGGCCGATATGCAAGTCTGACATATGTGCAAGTGAGAACAAAATCGATTACCTCCCTTCAATCATCAAATGAGGACTATAGTAATCAGATTGGGCGCTATAAAGCCATGATCAATAGGTTCGAAACCGTTGAATATGCAAGAATGAGTGGGAAATTACATAATGCAAAGACTGATGGGTAAGATTTTGCAACCGTTCTGGCGGATGACACGGGGTCTGACCCTGGGTGTACAGGGCATGATCATTGACGAAAATGATCAGATATTGCTGGTTCGTCATGGCTATCGTCCCGGTTGGCATCTGCCAGGCGGCGGGGTTGAGAGGGGCGAAACCATTATTCAGGCATTGGGGCGTGAACTGCACGAAGAAGTGGGGGTCGAACTCGCGCAAGCACCAAAACTGCATGGCATTTTCGCCAATTTCACGCATTTTCCCGGCGATCATATCGCTGTCTATATCGTGCGCCACTGGCACCAGATCAATATTCCACAGCCAAGTGTGGAAATATTGGAACAAAAATTTGTCTCTCTTGACAAGTTGCCAGAAGAGCTTGCAGCAGGTGCTGGCAATCGTATTCGCGAACATTTTGAAGATGTTGCGATCACTGCGGGCTGGATTGAGGGGGAGATATAGCGCGGCTTGTGGGCCACAGCAGGGATAAAAATCACCTATAGTGAGGGGGCTTGCTTCCAAATATGTCTATTCTTTGGCAAAGTTAATAACTTGTTAAAGTTTTCAGATTGGTAAACCGTGACTATAATAGAGGGTGCTCTTGAAGGTTTTTCCCATTGTGAAGATCACCGTGTGGGATTTCACGTTGAGCACGAAAGCAATATATTTCGCTTGAGAATAACAGGCGAGTGGACGATCCGGGAGGTTGCGCAATTGCAACGCGAGATCGATGCTATTCTTATGCCTTCTACGCTTTTTTCAGATCATGTAGGTGAAATCGAGCTGGGCGGATTGTCCAAACTTGATGTTGCTGGTGCCTGGCTGATCAATAGCACGCGCAAAAAATGGTCGAAACGTGGCCTTAAAACAAGGTTCGCGGGGGCAGGATCAGAACATCATATCCTGATAGATGAAGTGCGGCGCTCGGATAAAGCTGGGCAACCTCAGCAACGGCAAAAGAGCCCTTTTCAAAGATCACTAGATGATGCCCTCAAGGGCATTGGCGGCATCGGCAGTGATGCCATGATGATCCTCGGGTTTTTGGGCACGATCGCGGCGACTTTCACCCATAGCCTTGTTCATCCCAAAAGATTTCGCTGGGTGGCCTTTGTCCACCAGCTCGAACACGTGGGTTTTCGCGCCATTGGCATTGTCAGCCTGATCTGTTTCTTGATTGGTGCGGTGATCTTGCAGCAAGGCGTCGTACAGCTAAGCTATTATGGGGCCGAACCGCTGGCGGTGAATATGTTGGCGGTGCTGTCTCTTCGTGAGGTTGGCGTGTTGTTGACAGCGATTATTGTTGCTGGGCGCTCAGGTTCGGCCTTCACCGCTGAAATCGGTTCCATGAAAATGCGAGAAGAGATCGACGCCATGCGCATCATCGGTCTCGATCCCATTGAGGTGTTGGTGCTGCCGCGGGTGCTGGCATTAGTTGTTATGGTGCCGCTCCTGGCTTTTTGGGGAGACCTGATGTGCATGCTTGGTGGCGCCATGATGGCGTCGTTTTATCTGGGACTGGATTGGTCCGGATATGTGGACAATCTGCACGCGTCAGTCACTATGAACCATTTTCTAGCGGGTATGATCAAGGCACCGTTCGTGGCGCTGATCATCGGTATTGTTGGCTGTATGGAGGGTTTTAAAGTTGAAGGGTCGGCTGAAAGTCTGGGCTATCACGTGACGGTTGCGGTCGTGAAAGCGATCTTTCTAGTGATTATTGTCGATGCGGTATTCGCGATGTTTTTAGCTTCGATTGGATTTTAATTCATGAGCGAAATCAACCACAAAAGGGCAAAATCCAGATCGCGCGAAGTGGTTATATCGGTTCGAAATCTTTCGAAAGGGTTCGAGCAGCAAATCGTTTTTGACAAGCTCAATCTGGATGTTTTTCGCGGCGAGGTACTGGGTATTGTCGGGGGGTCTGGTACAGGTAAATCGGTGCTGATGCGCTGTATCACTGGCCTTTTGTCCTATGAGAGGGGCACGATTGAAATTTTTGGCAAGGATGTGGAAGCACTAAATCAAAGGGAACGGATCGCCATGGATACGCGGCTGGGCGTGTTGTTCCAGGATGGTGCCCTGTTTGGGGCTTTGACCGTTTTGCAAAATATTCAAGTGCCCATGCGTGAGCATCTTGATATGCCCAAATCGATGATGGATGAACTGGCTTTGATCAAGTTGAAAATGGTCGGATTACCAGCCAATGCCGCTTACAAGTTTCCCTCGGAACTGTCCGGGGGTATGAGAAAGCGGGCCGGATTAGCAAGGGCTTTGGCGCTTGATCCAGAGATCGTCTTTCTTGATGAGCCGACATCTGGTCTTGATCCAATTGGTGCTGCCGCGTTCGATCGGTTGATCTGGCAATTGCAATCGACCCTTGGTCTGACGGTTTATATGGTGACCCATGATCTTGACAGTCTGTTTTCTATTTGTGACCGTGTGGCAGTTTTGGCAGATTGGAAAATAGTACGCACTGGGTTGCCAGAAGAGTTGCGTGAAATGCCGAATCACCCTTGGGTGGAGAGATATTTTGGTGGTCCAAGAGCGATGGCGAGAACTTTTGGCTAGGAAGTTTGATTGAATTGAACGAAGCGACGAAGAGAGCGCATTTGAAATGGAAACAAAAGCAAATCATATCCTGATTGGTGCGTTCATTTTGTTGGCGACCATAATCGGCTTTGCCTTTGTATTCTGGATACAAAACTATGGAACGGGGACGTCGATCAATCGCTATCAGATTGTCTTTAAAGGGCCTGTCACGGGACTTGCACCCGCCAGCACAGTGCTTTTTAACGGGCTTAAAGTTGGTAAAATCGAGCGCTTTGAAATAGACCCTGTTGATCCGCGTATCACCAGAGTGTTTGTGACTGTAAAGAAAAATATACCGGTGCGGCGCAATTCTTATGCTCGCATTGTTTCTCAGGGGCTGTCGGCCTATTCATCGGTGATGATTACGCCGGGGACGCCTGATGAAGAATTGCTGGTGATGCGCGATGATGGCAAGTTGCCGGTCATTAATGCAGCTCCTGGCGGTTCGAGCGCTTCCTTGTTTGAAGCGGCTCCCAAGGTCCTTGATAATGTCAATACGGTGTTGCGACGCGTTGATGAATTGATTGCCAATAATGAGCAACTTGTGCGCGATACTCTCAAAAATATCGAACGGTTTACCGCCGAACTTGATCGCAACAAGGGAAAAATTACGAGCTTGATGATCAATGCGGACAAAGCCCTTGTTACGGCCGATGAGGCAGCCAAAAAGGCCAGCGCCGCGATGACGCGTGTTGACAAGCTCATCGCCGCCAATGAGAACGAGATAAAGGACATCATTGCAAGCATTGGTGTGACCTCAAAAAATGCTGAAAAATTTAGTGCCATGCTCGCCAACAAGGAAAGCGATGTCGCCGCAATTATCGATAATGTGCGCTCCATGAGCGTACAGTTTAAAGGGGTTGCCGCCAAACTAGAGACGGCGCTTGATGGCGTTTCAAGCCTGTTGTCCAATGACAATGGCACCTCAATGATGAACGAGATCAGCTTGGCAGCGACCTCGTTTCGAAGCTTGGCAGAAAAGCTAGACAAGTCGCTGGGCAATAGTGCTGATGGCATGGCCCGGTTTGCCAAAAGTGGTTTGAAAGAATTTGAAGGGCTAATGCGAGAAGGCCGCCGAATGGTCAAGGCGATGGAGCGCGTGATGAATAACCTGGAACGCAATCCTCAAGGTTTGATCTTTGGGGCCAAGCAGGTAAGAGAGTATAAATCGAACTGATAATCTGTTAGTGTGCCGCGTTAAGATTGTTGATAGACCCAGATGCACCAAAAAGAGTACGCAATCGGGGTTTTGTAAAGACAAGCGAAAGGGGACAGCCGGTGTTGTCAAAAACCGGTTCAGCTATTGTGATGGTTCTGATGAGCCTTGTTCTGTCAGGGGGGCTGACGGGATGTACTGTTGCGTCTTTGGTTGGCGCGAACAGCGAACCTGCGCCCGTCACACATGATTTGCTGGCTACAACTCGTCGCGATCTTGGTCATTTGCCAATTCAGCTGACAGTCGCCGAGCCAAGCGCGGTGCAGGCCTTGTCGAATTCGCGTATCGCCATCAAGCCCGGCCCCCAGGAAGTGAGCTATTTCGCAGCAGCCGTGTGGACCGATAAACTGCCTCGCTTGTTGCAGCTGCGTTTGATTGAAACCTTCGAGAACAGCCGTATATTGAGAGCGGTCAGCAGCGGCAGTGAGCGTATTCGCGGTGATATCCGCCTAGCTTGGGAAGTGCGCGATTTTCAGGTTGAGGTGAGCAATGGATCTGCCCGCGCGCATGTGCGTTTTTATGTGAAACTGGTTGATGAGGACAACGGTGCCCTGGTTGCGGCTAAAGAATTTTCGGCCACTGTTCGCGCTTCGAACGATAGCGTTGAAGCCGGGGTCGAAGCTTTGAAAGACGCCTTTGCGGCGAGCTCCACGAAAATCATGCGCTGGATCACCTCAAGGCGCATCATTGTTGCCGATGCTAGCGAATAGATGATGAACCTTTCGCGCCACTCTATTTGGTTTCTTTGGTCATTCGAAAATTAAGGGAACATCTAAAAATCCTCCAGGGCGCATTCTGATCAACTAGACTGTGAATATGAGAAACTGATTTGGTGAGCGGGGATTGTGATGGGACAGCTGGGCTTTTTTGATCTTTCCAAAAGATATGCGGGACTTGACAAGATCGGCGATCTGCCTGTGTTGCTGAAAATCAAAGTACCGTTCGAGAATTTCCGACTTGATCTAAAAGCCATTTTGCGCACACCAAAAGAGCGGCGCAAATCCAATGCCGGTCTCCACCCCGGGACGAGGTGTTGATGTTTAAGGTGCTCGTCGTTATTGAGCGCGCCAGCGTCCGCATCGGCACGATGAATCTGGTCTACAACATGAAAAGGTTCATTGCCTTTGAGTGTGGCCTCGTTACGCCGGGTTGAGTGTTTTGACACGAGCAGTGTGTGCAGTGTCCGCGCAAAATCCGGACAACCGGATTGGAACCTTCGACGACCCCGGGCTACTGTCCGTATCAATCAGGCCGCCAGGTGGAAAAGTCAGCCATCCGGATATAGGGGGAGGAAACAGGGGATTTATAGAGGTTCCCTTAAAACAGTTGCTTGAACCTTGTTCAACAAAGTCCTAAACTAAATCAGGCACGCGCCTTAAAAAAACCTGAGGAGGCGTAGTACATGTATAGGGGGGGACGATCATTGGATATAGAGGGATATGTTATATGTTTTACAAGTTGATGGGATTGGCCACTGCCGCAGGATTGGCTTTGAGCCTTGGCACCATACCCGCGAATGCCCAAAAAGCGGCTGAAAATATGGCCAAGCCTTTGGAGCGTGAGTGTAAAGCCAAGGAAGTCTCGCGCACTGGCGGTCGCTCCAGATTCCAGATCACAGCGCGCAAAAAAGCTCGCGATGCGTGGCGTCAGAAAATTCGCGAAAGAGAAGGCAAGCAATGGGCTTCGTGGCTGTTTTCCAAAGATGCAAAGTATAATTGCTTTAAGGAGAAAGGGCGCAATCGTTGTACTGTGATAGCCACGCCGTGCAAACTAACGGCTGTATTAAGTGGGCCGGGCAAGGTTTGCTCTTTCTACAAGATCGCTGGCACGGGCAACCCCTCCAAGCTGAAAGAATGGGCCAAGCATAAAGCCCGCAAGGTCTGGGCCGCAAGAGTGCGCGATTTTTATGGTACGAAAATGGATACATGGTTGCTGTCCAACAGTAAGGACACCAAATGCACGGATCATGCAAATGGTACGCATACCTGCACAGTGACATCACAACCATGCCGGTTCCGTGTCTTGAACTAGGCCTCTGGAAAACAACAGAAAAAGACCGGACTTTGAGCATCTCAAAGCCCGGTCTTTTTGTGCGCTCAACAATAAAAAAGGCGGCTAAAACACTGGATTTCAGTGTTTCAGCCACCAATCTACGCAATGCTCTTTAAATGAATTGGTCACCAACGCGACCACTGATTAAAACTGCTCTACTCTACTCTACTCTACTCAACGAAACAAATACACAAACTCAATACGCAACTAACTACCGATACGCTCCTATCTAGTTGGCGAGCCTTGTCGGTGTACACATGGCCAGAGCGATAATCATCTCAGCCTTCCCCCAATCAGCGGGATCAGTATCAAGTTTGAAAAGACCATATGCGCGCACGGCGTCGGTTGGAGTCCCACCACGACGGTCAATTGCCGTGCAGTAATTGTGGGCGCGACCAACAGCTTCCGTCCATTGTGCGGGATTGACCTGGTTCTCAATATTCATATCGGTTTTTCCTTCCAGATGCCGGTTGGTTATCGATCGTTTCGATAACATCTCGTTGCCTGAGATAAGTTAGTCAGCGTGGAATGGTGAAAATGGGTACGAATTGTGATTTGATTGTGGTTGTCCACGAGCCGCCCGGCAGGCACTCCGTTTATCAACAGGCACTGGATTAATCAGCGTGGGCAGCTGTTCTTCATGCGCAAAGCGACCATGAGCCACGTGCCAAGGGCAATCACCCCGGCCAGCAGCGACAATAGAAAATTATATCCGGAAAAAGATAGGCCAAACAGGCGGAATTCGGCGATATCACAGCGGATCACCTTGGTCTTGGTAAGGGCATCCAGCAGACCGCCAGCGCCGCCACCAAGCTTGTCCAGCTGATCACCAGTGCAAGATGTGGGGCCAGCCCACCATTTCCATTCGACACCTGCATGAAAACCAGCAAGATAGGCATTGTACAAAAACCAAACACCGATGACGCCCATAAGCAAAAGAGCCAGATACCCCCCGTCAGATTTTGATTTGGAGCCCATAAAGACAAAAACCGAGGCGATTAGCGTAAAATACCACGCATAGCGCTCAATAAGGCAGAGCGGGCAGGGTTTATAGCCACCAATATGTTCAAAGCCCAGAGCCGACAAAACGACGGCGGCAGATAGTAAAAACAACAAGGTGGCGCTGGCACCCAGGGGGTTCTCGTTGAATTTAGCATGCAGGTTGGTGAGCATGGAGGCTGGATCCTTGGATGTTACAAATCAGTTTTGTGTTCTGATACGCCATTCGAGCGTAGAAATAAATGGCAGGACGACTACAAATTTCAGTGATCAGCAGGTCAGGCCAAAAATTTGATCAATATGAAACCGCTAAATAGCAGGACAAAAAAGATGATGGTCACGAGGCCGAAATAGCGCTCGATAAAGGAGCGGATTTGCGGACCGAACCAGTAGAGCATGGCGCTGACCGCAAAAAAACGGATCGAGCGGGCGACCATGCTGGCGACAAGAAAGACAGGGAAAGACAGCCCCGTGACGCCGCTGGCAATGGTTATGACCTTGTAGGGAAAAGGTGTGATGCCCGCCATCAGGACAATCCAGGCGCCCCATTCATTATATTGCGCTGCAAAGGAATTGAATTTTTCGCCATAGCCGTAAAAATTGAGTACTGGCTGGCCGACCATATCAAACAAGAAATAACCAATCGCATAGCCAAGCATGCCGCCAAGCACCGAAGAAATAGTGGCATAAGACGCATAGACAAAGGCTTTGGCACGCTTGGCCAGGACCATGGGAATGAGCATCATGTCAGGGGGCAGAGGGAAGAATGAGCTCTCGGCAAATGACACTGCAGACATGGCCCACACGGCTTTGGGGTGCTCAGCCATTTTCATCATCCATTCATAAAGACGTCGAAACATGTTTTTCCCTAAATTCGGCTGCACCGATTTGTTCATTTCTATTAGCTGTCCCTACTAGCGCAATGCCGCTAATCTGTGAAGGAATTTTCCCGTGGTGCGGAAAAGTTCTTGTTCGCTCATTCTGTACTTGCTCATCAGGGCTGCGCACGATATGACACTTTGGAGCAATGGTGAAGTGGTCCGGGTAACCCCCCGAAGATCGACGCTTACCCATTGCCCCTGTGGCGGAACTGGTAGACGCGACAGATTCAAAATCTGTTTCTCGCAAGGGAGTGCCCGTTCGAGTCGGGCCAGGGGCACCAATAAAACAGGGGTTAGTCAATTATGCTGGCCCCTTACTGGCCTCCAAGTAACCGCTAGGCACCACATAGGAACTTGGATTTTTGTAGCATTCTTGCTTCACATCGTCTTGTTTTTGCTATTACAGCACTGTCAACGCTAGCAAACGTTCTAATCCTTCCATTTGTTTCTAGCAGGTAATCAAATTCGCACCAACGCCCCATAAGAACAGATTTGCAGACCGCAAACGGCCTTGCTGCAAGCGATGGGTGATATCCATACTCGTTTTCCGAATACAGGACTAGAGGTTCCCCAAAGGAAAAATTCCAAAAATTTTGGAAAAAAGGACTTCATGTTTTTCCAGGTATTCGCAAAAACATGAAGTATTATCTACTGCCACTTTGCAATAAGCCACTGATACGCAAGCTATTTCTTGTGGGAGCCGTCTTTGGGGTGCTCAAGAGCGATATGGGGCTGGAGCATTCACGCCATCGCTCATCGACAAATGCACTCGTCCATATCATCTCATGCCTCGTCGCCCATTGCCTGAAAAACAACAAGCCTGAAATGACGTTGATGACAAAGCAAAAGCTGGAGGCTTATCAATTAGGGGTTATTTATTGACACCGAAGCCAACGCCTATTTCCGTTCACATGTATTGACCAGGTTTGATAACAGTCCTAAGCGGGCCCTTTTGAACTGCTTCAGCAAATTAATCCCTGGCTTACTGGCGTGCAGACATTCATTGCGTATTGCCGCTTTGCTTGTTGGTACGCTCAGTCGGTTTTTGCAAACTCGCAACGCTTCACGTGTGGTTGCATATGCTTCACGCGTATAACTCGCGCAGATGTCAGCGACTGCACCCGAGGGCTTTTGCGTTGAGCCCTGATTTGATTGTCGCGATCCAGATTTAGATCTTCCTGGTTTTGATCTTAGCGCCTTTTTCTTTCTGACGATACAGGTATTGCCGCGCTGGCGTGCCAATTTCGTGCGTTGCTCGGCTCGTCTTTTGGAGGACGCATAGCAATATTTATAATGCGCTTGCCGTGTTTGGGTACCCGCTATCTGGCAACCACGATCGGCGTAATATTTTTCTACTGCAACCTGATCATAAGCCCAGTTGTTGCACCAGAGTCCATGATTTTTGCTGCGTGTACCCTGGTTTGGTTTTTTGTTGGATCCTTTTTGTTTTGGATTTGGTACAATTTTGATTTTGCCCGGGACCACTTTAATCTTGCACTCTTCAATCTTGCGCTTTCGGTAGTTGTAATGAGCTGACCGTACTTTGGGAGTGTTGAAGGCGCACCATACCTTATGACTGGCCTTGTTGTAGTGCCATCGGTCACCCTTATATCCGCATTTTAATGAGTAATTGTGTTCAGCTTGTTTGACCGCTTCGCGAGCATAGTCCTCGCAATTCAGGGTGTATGCTGTCTGACTATTCAGCAGCAATATAATAAAAACACTCAAAAATATGGACTTCTTTGTAAAGAACATTACCGTGTTCTCCATTTTGAAATTGTTTTTTGATCACATGCAGGTTTGGTTAATGAGCAAATGCGATCTCTGGAAGTTGTTTCCCTAGCTCATTTCATGCGCCGCGTGATGCTAGAATCGATTATAAAGTACTCCGTTCAGAAAGTGAAGATATTCCCGTAAAATCTGTATGCAGGCAGGAAAGATGATTGCCCTTTTCGAAACATTCGCAAACAAAACTTTGATGGATGTCAAAGAAACAGATATGAGGGTTCTCTTACAAATGGTTGGAGTTCCAAGCGAGTGCGAAATCGATTATTGGCGCTGATATCTGAAGAGTTTTCCTTCGAGGTCTTTTACCAGCGTGTCCCGGTATTTTAAAACCAGGACATCGCGTCCCTCACGCTGTAAGCGGACACCGTCAAACGTTTTCTTTCCTAGATCTCCCGGATCGAACTCAAATACGTAAGCTTTGCCGTCACCAGATGATTTTGGAAGCTTCAAGGGCTGATAACCCAGCCCCACCATTGCAACACCAAGTTCAATCTTCTGCAGCGAATTCGTGCAACTTGTCGCAAAGCCATAATATTGCGTATAACCTTCACTTGTTTTGGTTCCGCAGTTCGCGCGCACGTCTATGCCTGCAATACCGCCGCCAACCTTATTTACGACGATGATTTCATAGGTATCCCCTTTAGCAGCGCGGCGTTCTTTAAAACGAAACTGCGGTTTCTGGGCATAAGCCTTACTTTTCAGAATAATTTCCGCCCCCCCGGCGCGCCATTCTCCCTCTGATTCCTCATCATAAGCGCCGTAAGCGAGGAAATATTTAAAACGTCCGTCCCCGATCAGCTGAATACAAGAGCCGACTTCTCGCACTCCAGTTAAACAGTAGGAGCCGACATTTTTATCAAGGACCTGGGCCGCTAATGTCGAGAAAAGGAGTAGCCCCGCCGAAAGAGTTGCCAGGAGAAATTTCGGGATTGTGGAAAACATTGATCGCTCGTGCACAAACAGAATAGAACCGAATAATTGTCAGGTCCCCTTATAACTGTTATTGTGAAAAAAGTAGAGTAGTATTGAATGCAGCGCCGAAACCAATCCCAGAAGTAAACTGCTTTTTATCAAGCCAAGTATGGAACTATTCCTGGGTATCAAGTGCCAAATTCACAGCAGCGCCTGTGACCAATCAGAAGTGTGCGCCGCACCTGAAACGGACGTTTGAATGTCTGTTATCGAGGGTAGGGCGGACTGTACGATGAAATCGTAATGCTCAAACATCAATGTCAGATCAAGTCGGAACTAATACACTTGAGGATTGATGCGGTGCGATCACATACCTAAATGATTTATGCGATCAAAGGTGATTTGATGGTGTAACCGTGGCCATGCTGTGATACGTTTCGAGCGTTACCGGGAGCGAACTCCAAATTGGGCAATCGGGTCCTGAAATTTATCGATAGGGTTTGAATTTTCCATTGCCGGTGACATCATTGGAATTTGAAAGTCGGATTGTCCATTTTGAAGTATATAATCAGTTTTTTGAGTATGGTTGCCGTTTTGGTGACTTTTATATTTGGCCAGGCAAATGCTGGCCCGACGCTGTTGATGGATGCACAAAGCGGCAAGATCTTTTATGCGGAAGATCAGGATTTGCCCTGGCATCCCGCTTCCACGACAAAATTAATGACGGCCTATTTGGTTTTTGACGCTATCAAGAACGGCAAAATGAAGCTCACAGATGCGGTTTTGCAATCCGAGCGCTCCATTTTGGAGCCGCCTAGCAAGATCGGTTATCCCGTAGGTATCGGCATGTCTGTAGAACTTGCCCTGCAATCCCTGATTATCAAATCGGCCAATGATGTGGCAGTGATGTTGGCGGAAAAAATCGGTGGCTCGGTTGAGGGCTTTTCGGCTCGCATGAACGCCAAGGCTAAATCACTTGGCATGAACAACACCAATTTTGTCAATCCAAATGGCTTACACCACATCAAACATGTTTCGACAGCGCGTGATCTGGCGCTCTTGACCCAGGCTCTATGGAAAGATTTCCCTGAACATCGCGCCCGTTTTTCTAGAGCTTCAATGAAGATCGGCAGGCGCAAGCTGCGTTCTTATAATTCTCTATTGCGTACCTTTGAAGGTACGGACGGAATGAAGACGGGCTTTGTCTGCGCGTCAGGCTTTAACATTGTCGCGAGTGCCACCAGAGATGGTCGCCGTCTCATCGCGGTTGTGTTGGGGGCAAAAAATCCAGGGCAGCGGGCCGAGCGGACCAAGGCATTACTGAGTTATGGTTTTGAGCATTTCGACTGGAAGATGTTGCTTGGCGGTGAAAAGAAAGAGCTGTTTCTAGCTGGCTTTCCCATGGGCGATAATCATAAGGCGGAACCCGCTAATATGCGCCCCGTCGCCTGTCGTCCCCGTCGCCGTGTTGTCCGGAGCAAAGCCAGGAAGCGCAAAAAAAAAAGGCGCCGACGCAAACGCGGTGGGTAAACAGAGCTTTTGTTGACGAGGGCTAGAGGTGAACCAGGGTGGATGATATGAAGAAGATAACCAAGGCTCTCCAACCACATCAAAACAGTCCGCGCAAAAAGCAGCATCGGGCATCCTCCGGGAAGCCAGACGTTGAAATCAACCAGATTATCGAACGCGTTTTATCGCGCCGCTCCTTTGTTCGTGGTGGCGCGGCATTGGGCATGGCGGCCATCGTCAGCGGCGGACTGCCTGTTCCTCAAGCTCGTTCCCTTGCACGTAAGTTTTTGTCATTTCAAGCAGTGGCCGCCAATAGCCGCGATAGCGTCACCGTCCCCCCCGGATACAGCTGGGATGTGGTCATGTCATGGGGCGACGAGTTGTGGTCCAACGCTTCCCCTTTTGATGAGCACACAGGTGGCACGGGTGATAGTCAGGAAATGGCTGTTGGTGACAATAATGATGGCATGTATTTATTCACTTATGAGGGTCGCTCAATCCTCGCATCAAATAATGAATATGCCAACCGCCCGACGCTGTTTGGCAATCGTGACGATGATCGACCTAAAACACCCGATGATGTGCGCAAGGGCATAGCAGCTCACGGCGTTACCATCTGCGAGATTTCTCAAAAGCACGGCAAGTGGAGGATTGTAAAAGATAGCCCGTTTAATCGGCGCATCACGCCAACGACCCCCATGCAGATCACTGGCCCCGCCGCCGGGTCTGATTTGATGAAAACCTCGGCTGATCCAACGGGCACTCAAACGCTTGGCACCTGGGCCAATTGCGCCAATGGCCACACGCCGTGGAGCACCTATCTGACCTGCGAAGAAAATTTTGATGGGTATTTTACACAAAGCGATGACGACGAGGACATCTCGGATGAATTGAAGCGCTATGGCATTGGCAACAAGGACTGGGGTTATAACTGGGCCTCAATCGATGAGCGCTTTGATCTCACTGAAAATCCACATGAGCCCAACAGGGTTGGCTATGTGGTGGAAATCGATCCCTTTGACCCAAAATCAACGCCCAAAAAACATACTGCTCTTGGCCGCTTCAAGCATGAAAATGCCGAGCTGGTGATCAACAAGGATGGGCGCGTCGTGGTTTATATGGGAGATGATGAGCGCGGTGAATTTCTCTATCGGTTTATTAGTGAGCGCAAATATGTTGAGGGTGCTGACAATCGCGATTTGCTTGAAAGTGGCCAGCTTTATGCCGCCAAATTTCATGATGATTTGCGCGGCGAATGGCTGATTCTGACACCTGAAACCACTGGCATGGCAACACAAGCCGAGATTTGTATTCATACAAGGCAAGCCGCTTCACAGGTTGAGGCCACTACAATGGACCGCCCGGAATCAATCGCCGTAAATCAGGCGACATCTGAGGTCTATTGCACACTGACCAACAACAAGCATCGCGGTAAGAAAACCAATCGGGGCGGCGATGACATGCCGGTAGGCGGCCCTAATCCAAGACGCAAAAACAAATATGGTCAGATCGTTCGTTGGCGATCAGATGGTGGTGATCACACCAAGAACGGCTTTGACTGGGAACTATTTGTGCTGGCTGGCAATCCCACCGTTCACACCGATGCGCGTAAAGGATCGGCCAATATCAATCCGGGCAATATGTTCAATTCCCCCGACGGATTGAAGTTCGATCAAACTGGCACCTTGTGGATACAGACCGATGGCAAAACTTCCAACAAGGGACACTATGTCGGCATGGGTAATAATCAGATGCTGGCAGCTGACCCGGTCAGCGGCGAAATCCGGCGTTTTCTGGTAGGCCCCAAAA
>JAAETJ010000899.1 GCA_024228495.1 bacterium
CATATTCAAAGACCTGCGCAGGGATCAAGCGCGTTTTCGTAGTGGGTCTGTTGGCCATTCGAACCGTTGCCCACTCAAAAGCCTGACGGTTCATATCTTCAAGACTGGCAAATTCACGGCCGGCAAAAAAATTGGTTTCAACCGTGTAAAAACCCCTTTCATTGCCCGCTTTGCGGTTTGCGTGCCCCTTTTCATGGCAGACAAATTCAAAGCCGTATTGTTTTGCAAATTGGGCCATCTCAGGGTTTATCACCGCGTTTTTTCCCGTGCCGGCAAGACGGGCTAAATTGGTGTTGTCAATGATGCAATCAAAGGCCGCGTAGCCCCAAAAGGTCAGTGCTTCATGAAAAAAACATTTCATTTTGAATCGGTCAAATGAGCGGTAAAATTTTAAATACCGCACCTTGCAGAAGCGAAAATATAAAAGACTGCCTTGGACCAGAACCGGTTTGTCTGCAAATTTGACACGATATGGCGACGTATCATGCTGCATCTCCGAGCCGGGTTCGTCAGCTACACGATGACAGCGCTTTTTGCGTCTTTTTCCAAAACCAAGCTCGCGGATGATTCGACTCAATGTGGAATAGCCGATGGTAATACCATGCTCTTCGCTGAGCATCTCGTGAGTCCGCTGAACCCGACCGTCGCACTGATGGTAAACCCGGCTGACCAGTTCCGTGTCGATGTCAATCTTATCGGATCGGGTGGTCTGCGGCAGCTCACCGGCCTGAGCGATAATGGTGGTGACCGTATTGGTACTGATGTTCATTCTACGAGAAATTTCTCGCACGCCCATGCCTTCTTTGTGCAGAAGATAAATCGCTTTACGTTTGTCGGCTTCGATCATAAAATTGCCGTATCGCTTGGCCAAAAGCGTCCAATTGTCTCAAGATGCCGCCGGATAAAAGATTTGCCTGAGCATAAAATGTGTTGGTTTTAAATCGGGTATCGTTGCATTTTAAAATGAGCCGTTGCATATATTTTTGGGTGATCTCAAGGGTGGTTAGCATCTGCCGTTCACG
>JAAETJ010000900.1 GCA_024228495.1 bacterium
CGCTACAAGCCGTATGCCGCCACCAGCATATTCGGGCAAGACAATAGCGTGTCCCCAAAGATTATTTCCATGGGTGTCGACATGCGTGAGGATTGTATCAATAGCATTGCGGATATCTTCAGATGGTCCCCGTTTTGGACGGCGTTTTTCTAGCTCGGCGATCCATTTGTCAAAATCTGTACGCATGATATTGAGATCTTCCTCAGATTCCTGCTCTGGCAGCTTGGAAGCTAATCTCAGCTGGTTGCGCAGTTCATCGAACAGTGCGGCACGCCGACGTATCCGTTGGACAATCTGAAGGCCAGGCACTTGACCGGATACTGCGCCAAGGATTCGATGAAAACGCTTCATGACACCAACTACTTCGCGATCATCGGGAGCAATACGTAGGAAGGCCTCAATGGCTCGTAGGCCGATGCTGCACCGGTTGTAAAAATCAAGATATGGCCGGTCGAAGGGAAAGTCCAGGCCTGTTGAGTCAGCCTTATAATCCAGTGTCCACTGGGCCATGGTACGAACGACTGCCAAGCCGTTTCGACCCTCCGGAATTCTATGATGGGCCTCGGCCATCGATTGCCACTGCTGAACTGCTTTGCGTGACTTATCAATTTGTTCACCAATCTTTCGCCCCAGCTCTCTAACCAAGCTGCGCAGTTTTGGACGGGTCTTGGTTCGGCGAAAAAATCCCCGCAGCTCAGAATGGCAAGGCTCTAAAAGATCTTTACCAATGTC
>JAAETJ010000901.1 GCA_024228495.1 bacterium
AAATCACTGTTTTATCCGGAGGACCACCCCGCTGCACCCACATCTGAGATTGTGATGTGGCGGCTCGCCCATCTTCTTTAAGTACTTGGATTCGTGTCTCATCCATATGCTGAATATCATAACCATTGATATGATCTTGTATGAGATTGATCAGCGGTTGGACGAGTGTGCCGCTCTGGATAACCCATCGTGCCAATGTAGCCCTGGGTAGGTGAATGCCCAGGCGATTGAATATCTTCTCTTGTCGATGTAAAGGTAAGGCATCCATGAACTTGGCGGTGGCGATGTAGGCGAGGAGACCTGGGGTCGCATTACTCTTTGGGATCGGTTGAGGGGGCAGTGGCGTTGTCTTGATGCCGGCTTCGCAATGCTTGCAGGCATATTTGAAGCGGATATTCTGGATGACCTGCACCTTGGCTGGAATGATCTCTAGCTGCTCACTGCACTCTTCGCCGATCTGTGTCATCTGGCAACCACAGTCACAGACCTTATCCGCTTCGTTCAGGTCATGCTCCACCCGGATGCGGGGTAGCTTAGCCGGTAGTGGCTTGCGACCACTTGTTCGTTTTCGGGCCGACTTGCCTGGTTCCGCCTTTTCTTCAACAGATGTATCGCCTTCACTGTCGGCATTCAGCGCTTCAAGTTCAGACTCATTAAAAAGGTTTTCCTGGGGATTAAGGTTTTTCTCACTGCTGGCACCAAACTGCTTATGGCGCATCAGCCGTATCTGCTCTTCCAGCGATTCAAGCTTAGCTTTGTAGTGTGCCGCCACCGCTTCTTTTTCAACCACTTCGGCAGACTTATCTAAAACCAATGCCTTGAGAGCATCAATATTATTA
>JAAETJ010000902.1 GCA_024228495.1 bacterium
GCCGCTAAAAAATCGCTGCTAACAGGGGGTGCGGGTGCTAATGCCACAACGGACTTAATTCGGGGGTCTTTATAATTTTATTTTGCCTCCTCAGCAAAATCTGTGGGTCATTGGAGGCGTGGGTAGATTCCCAAGCGCATGATATAGGGCGATTTCGGCGCCTCGATAGGTGCGAAAGCCGTATGAATTTCTCGTAGTGACTTTCGCTTTGTTGTTCAAACCCTCTACAACACCACTGGAAAAAGCTTTTTTCGCCTTGAACCAGTTCAATATGAGCGGTTTGTGTTTGCGAATTGTCTTGGCTACCTTTTTCATAGGTTCTATTCTAGAGCGCATGACCCGAGTACACCAACGATCCAGAAATTTCTCCGCCCAAGCCGTAGAGACGTATTCCCAGAACCCACTGAAGTCTTCTTTGAGCAGGTACGCACGTATCGACTTCAGATTATACTGAAGAAGATCGCTTAATTTTGCTTCCTGCTTTTCAGTCATATTCTCCCGGCGCTTAAGCAGGCACCATCTAGAGTTCGTGAGCACCGGTTCGTAACCACCCTCTAGCATTTGCCGATGCTCACCGGCTCTGACCTGGTCAATGGCCTTGTTCAGCTTGGCAACAATATGAAACCGATCCAGAATATGCAAAGCCTGCCCAGCTTTCTTTTTGATGACCTTGATGTAAGGCCTCCACATATCTGAGCAAACATATTTCAGTTCCAGGTTCCGCTCCTTCCCGAAAAAACGGAAGAAACGCAACAGCGTCTTAACGGTTCGATCCTTCCCAACCCACAACAGACGGGTATTCCCGGCATCGATCTGGTAGACCATAGTCAGATAATTGTGCCCCTTGCGCCAGGCAATTTCATCCACACCAATGGCAGTAACGCCACAAAGTTCCCGGTGCTCCAGTCCCCATTCCACTATATATTCTACTGCCTGGAAGACTTTCTTCCAGCTGGTTCGAAAACTTACCGCCACTTCTTTCCAGGATAGTTTCTTCGCCCAGTGCGCCAGAAATTGTTGATAGGTGTCGGTGAGTTCCCGTTTGCCTCTTGCCCAAGGCACTTGTTCCACCTTAACCCCACAATGGGTGCAATTCACTCGCCGCATCCGGTAAACCAGAAATACCCGATAGCCCCACAGCGGGATAAATTCGAAGTGGCGTTTGTTCAATCGGTCGTAAAGCGGTGCCGACCGATCACAGCAACTACAGACGGCTTTGCTGTTGCGGCGTGGAACCACTTCAACTTCGATGTGCTTTTCACCATGGCTACTCACAAATCTAACTTGATCGTATACAAAGGACTTGAATTTGTGACACCGATTTAGGATAGTCTTCAACTGCATCTGCTGTTCTTTTGGTTTGGTTTTGATAGGTCGCAAACTCATCTTTACCAAATCCGGGCAGCAGATGCACTCCTCCTTGACTCTTTCCCCCTCTATTAAAACCTGTTATTGAAAAACCATCCGATTCCTCCGACCTTTCCCGGTGGAGTGCGGGGTGAAATCCACGGACTGTCAGTCAATTCCAATAGAGGTATGAGTCTGAACGTTTGGTTGTGAATAGTCGGAATCATAATCGATTATGGGGCCTGTGGAGCTTGTGGTCAGCCGCCGGCCTGTGGATGGGTGTTGGGAAACGCACCGCGTTTTCCATGGGCCATCCACAGGATTGCGCATAGCGCAAAGGCGGGAATCGGCGTAGCCGACTGTCCACAAATCCACAGGCCGGTTTTCGTCGAAGTTGAGTCATGCGACATGACGGGATCGGTTTTGGATGGAAAGAAAGAGCTTATTGCGCGCCTTGTTTAGACGTTCCGCCGCTTCGTTGTCGCTCATGGAGCGGGCTTCTTCCCGTAAGGCGTCGAGCGTCACACCGGGTTTCAAGAAGCCGGTCGCGTTTGGCAGGGACACCAGCCTTTCAAGCGGTGTCATGACCAGATCGAGCGGATAGCGTTTGCGTATCTTGCCCTTTTTGTCGAGATAATCCTCGGCAAACAAGCAGGGACGATGGAAGTTGAGATAGGGGTTCAGGTATGCGGCGCATAATGCATTGACCTTGGTGGCGAGATATTGCGGAATGTGGGTGTAGCCCAGATGTTTGCGGATGATCGCACCGTTCTTGGTCTCCACCAGGCCGTTGTCGTTGGAGTGGCGCGGCCGGGATTTGGTGAATTCGATAGCCAGTTTATCGAGCATGTTGGCCACCCGATGGTTGATGTACTCCGAGCCGTTGTCGGCATGAAAGCCCAGAATCCGGAACGGAAAGCCGTTGAGTAGTGCCTGGATGACGGGCAGCAGATAGGCTTCGCTGATTTTTTCGCAGGTGGCGACCAGTTCCCACTGGGTGACGCAATCGACGGCGTTGATATGATAGACGCCTTTGGTGCCATCCTGATCGCCCTGATGTACGCTGTCGATGCGGATGAAGCCTGGGCGGTTGTCCGGTACAGGAGCCCGGCGTTCGCCGATGGTAATCCTCGTGGGCCGTGTCTTGGTGAAGGCCCGCCGGCGGGTGAGGTAACCGTTCTTCTTGCGCAGGTTGTACAGATGGCCTACCGAAATGGTGGCCAAGCGCGCGTAGCGAGTGTCGCCATAGTGCTCCAGCGCCCGGCGCATCAGGTGTCGGGTTGACGGTCCGGACAGGGTGTTGTGCAGGACGTCCGTCTCGGCGAGCAGGGCGATGTCGGCGTCTGTGAATTTGCGCGGCAGGCCATGCGAGGGTGCGCGGTAGGCCTTGACCAACTTGTTGCCTGATCGCCAGCGTTTGACCAGCCGCGTGAGTTGCTGGCGCGAGTACCCCGTGGTGCGTTCCAGATAGCGCAGAATCAGTCCTTTGTCCGGTTTGGGGAGTCGTGGGTAGCCAAACCGCTCCAGCACCTCGCCAATGTGTCGGTAGCGATACCCATCTTCGCCACATCCTGTGAATTTGACCGGGGTCGTCCCCGCGAGAAACTCTCGCACCTGTTCCAGCGTCTTGATCTTCGCTTCGTTCATATCGATTATCATGCCTCTGATAATCGATCCCTTTATCTGTCTTCAGACTCATTCCTCTTTGGAAATCCGAAACCAAGTTCAGACTCATACCATTTTGGAAAAGACTCTGTCCATACGGAGTCCGGCCACCACCGCTAAAATAAGGACCTTTTACCCACAGATATCGCTGAGGAGCCTAATTTATAAACTACCCTACGACTGCCGTTGTACTGTAAACGGTCATTATTTTTTGAATAAAGACGTGTTGCGGAAAGTCCTGGCTTTGGAATAATGCCCTGATGACCGGTTAGTGCACGATAACAGC
>JAAETJ010000903.1 GCA_024228495.1 bacterium
CCAATGCCTGCTCATACAACCCAATCGCCTTTTCGTACTGCCCCAATGCCCTCCAAACTTCACCCAGGTTATTGCGGCGAATCGCCACTTTGGGATGATCTTCACCATAGGTCTTCAGATCACTGGCTAATGCCAATTCAAAGTACTCAATCGCTTTGTCATACTCCCCCAAGGACTTCCAAGCTAAACCCAGGTTATTGCGATCAACCGCCACATTGGGATGATCTTCACCAAAGGTCTTCAGATCACTGGCCAACGCCAATTCAAAGTACTCAATCGCTTTGTCATGATCGGCCAGAGTACGGGCCATCTGGCCTGCCGTATTTAAATAGGCTGTATCATCTGGATTGAGCTGTGCCGCTCTTTTGTAGTGACTAAACGCCTCGCTGTAACTAATGGCATCTTCGGCTAGTTTACCGCGTTGATAGGCGACTTCTGCCGCCGCCATAATGTGTGGATCGGTTTGTTCTTCGACTTGTTTGAAAAGAGCGTCTGCTTTAGCAGGTTTACCCTCGATGAGTGCTTGTTTGGCCTCTTCGATCAGTTTATCGGGCACTTGACCTACGAGTTTATCCAATCGATTAACCCGTTCTTCCAAGCTCTTTATGTGGGCTTGATAACCGGCCTTCTCATCACGGCGCA
>JAAETJ010000904.1 GCA_024228495.1 bacterium
ATAAGAATCAATAATAGGAGCCATCCCGGGCTACCGCGACCACATCGCCCAAAAAGGAGACAGGTAGCTATGGCCCGAAATATCAAAGGTAAAAAACACAAAAAGCCCGTTCGCTCACTAAAGACCATCCAACCCGACGCAGCCGGTATCGATCTGGGCTCGCGGGAACACTGGGTTGCTGGTCCACCACTACAGGACAATACGCCTAATGTGCAACGTTTCGGCACAACCACACCCGAGCTGTTGCGCCTTGCCGACTGGCTCAAAGAGCAAGCAGTGAAAACCGTGGCCATGGAGAGCACCGGTGTATATTGGATTCCGCTGTTTGAGGTCCTCGATAGCCGTGGCTTTGAAGTTATTTTAGCCAATGCTCGTCAAGTCCGCCATGTTCCAGGCCGAAAGACCGATATGCTCGATTGTCAGTGGCTTCAACTACTTCACGCCTGCGGATTGCTGCGTGGCTCGTTCCGACCTTCAGACGACATCTGTCGTCTGCGCGCTTTATTGCGTGAACGCAACACAATGATCGACCAACGCTCGGACTGGGTTCGGCGCATGCAAAAGAGTCTGGATCAGATGAACATCTGTGTGCATCATGCCGTCTCTGACATCACCGGTGTTACCGGTATGGCGATTATTCGCGCCATTGTCGACGGCGAGCGTGATCCACGAACCTTGGCCCAAATGCGTGATCGGCGTTGCCAAAAATCCGAAAAACAGATTGCCGAGGAACTGACCGGCAACTGGCGCCCGGAGCATCTTTTCAACCTTCGTCAGACTTTGAAGATGTACGATCAATTTTGCCAAATAGTGACCGAATACGACGCTGAGATCTTTGCCTATATCAAGACGCTGCAGCCTTGTGTTGACGACAATGAATCGGTACCACCTCCAGCCTCAAAATCCAAAGCCAACAACATTGCCAAAAAAGGGCAAGAACCTATGCGTCAGGCTTTGTATCAGCTCACTGGTTTTGATATGACAACCATCGACGGCATTGGAGTAGATACCGCGGCTGTGGTCATCAGTGAACTGGGTTTTGATTTTAGTGCGTTTCCAGATGAAGGTCACTTTGTTTCCTATTTAAGGCTCGCACCAAATTTGTCTATTAGCGCTGGCAAAAAAGTACCCAGCAAATTAAAAGGCACCACCACCTCGCGTGTGGCTAGCGCGCTTCGCATGGCGGCATTAGCAGTGCGCAACTCCAAAACAGCACTCGGAGCTTTTTACAGGCGCATTTCCAGCCGTAAGGGTGCTTCTGTGGCAGTTTTTGCTACCG
>JAAETJ010000905.1 GCA_024228495.1 bacterium
AATAATCTCGGCACGCTTTTTCATTGGAAAATCGCTCTTCAAATTCAATCGCATTCCGCGGAAAGTCTTTCCACATTGCTTCTAGGTGGGCATTTGCCATAATCACATATCTCTTTGATATTTAACGCCTATTATACTTCAACCTGAACTAAGAACATACCCACGCAAGATCGACGTCTTGAAGCTGAAGATGTGTCACCTCGCCCAGACGTAAGCCAGTGACGCTCAGCAGCCCAATCGCGCAATAGTAGACCCAAGGCAGCAGTGCACAGCTCTTGTAGTATAGTGGTATGTTGAGTGCGGCGCACAGCAGACTATTGATTTCTTTATCGGTGTACGGATACGGTCGCGCCCGCTTTGGTTTAAAGGGTAGCAAGCCCGGTGGCTGGATCTGCGTGCGCGGGTCGCTCGAAACACGGTATCGGGCATATACTCGTACATAGCTCAAACGCTTCGCCCATGTCGCCGGTTGAACATTTGCGGGTTGTTGTGCCCAGCAAAGTGCCAACGCCTGAGTAATGTATGGCGCATCGTGCTGCTCCATAAAGGTGACGAAATCGGGTAATACGTTACCGGGGCCGTGCATCTTGAATCCCAAGCTACGGCGCATGTTTAGATACTCATCAACGCTTTGGCGAAGGGTGTTCATCACACACCTCCTGGCCACGGTGATGCCAGCATACGCAATGTATCAATATCGACCTTGGCATAGATTGTTGTGGTCTGAATATTACGATGACCCAATACATCACCAATTTCGCCAAGCGAAGCGCCTTGGCGCAACATCTCGGTGGCTAAGCCATGGCGAAATTGATGGGCGCCATACGTGGGCGCCTGCGGAATGTGTCAACCTGTTTGATACAAGCTATGCAGCAGTTAAGTTACTTTTTACTCTGTTCAAAGTTGGAAAGTTGACATCTGCTGATAGGTCAAGATTTCCATCATCGTTGATACAAGGATTTATAGTGACTACTTTGGCAGGGTTTGCTGGCTTGGACTGGCCTCTCACAAATCGCTCGGGGTGACACTTGTAAGCAGCTTGCAATACCTGTTCACGCTTAGCATGTAGTGACTTCGATTCTCCGCTGAATACTTGATGCGGTGTATAGCCTCCAAGATTGCTGTGGTAATGAGAGAAGTTGTACCATTGGACAAATTCCTCACACCAATTATTAGCATGCCCGAGATTGTCAAAGCGTCGAGGAAAATCAGGCTGATATTTTGCCGTCTTGAACAAGCTTTCGCTGTGTGGATTATCATTACTGACGCGTGGTCGACGATGCCCACAAGGGCGGGATTTGACCGTCAACCAAGCCTTTGAGCTAGAACAGCCCAAGCTCATCGCATTACCCGAGAACCCCTTCAATACCGACGAGCGGTTAGCAGTACGTATTGGGAAAACGCCTTACGCACGTTTCGATCTCAATGACTATACAGTGCCTCCTAAACACGTAAGAAGCACCTTAACCGTAGTGGCAAGTCTGACCCAGGTTCGCCTATTCGATGCAGAGCACTGTGTTGCCCAACATCCACGCTGTTTTGGCAAAGGTGAACAAATAGAAGATCCGCAGCACATCGAGCAGCTAATCATCTACAAACAGCAGGGGCGACACCACAGTCGCTATGACCGACTCGCCATAGCGCTACCCGAAGCGACACCTTTGATCGAGCTTGCCGCACGCCAGGCTTTGCCATTAGCGCCTCTGGTCAGTGCCTTGTTGACGTTACTCGAGCGCTACAGTGTCCCTGAAATGCAACACGCCATCCATGAAGCCTTATCAAAAGAGTTGCCCCATGCCAGTGCTGTTGAACAAGTGCTGGCGCGCCGCCGCGACGAGCAGCAGATCCCGCCACCGATACCCATTGCCTTACCCCCAACGATGAACCGCTTCGTTGTACGCACAGCCAACCTGGCTCACTACGATGACTTAACCTCGGTACAGGAGACGCCCGATGACACACAAACCGACCCATAATGACCTGCAACAACGTATTCACGCCTTGAAACTGCGGCAGCTTTTTGTAAAGATGCAAGAAGTTCATCGAGAATTACTAAAACAAGTGCTGATGGCACTGAAGGAGTTTGAGCCACCGCCTATTTGATAAAATGCCTGACAAAAAAGGTGACTGATACAGGATAAGTCCGTCAAAAATAGCCCTTTAAACGATGATGACGAACAGAGGAATGGATTTTGACCAAACCTCTCTGTTATATCGGTAAATTCCCGGTGTAACGAGCGAAAAGAAGGGCTAAAAAAGAGGATTTAGGTGTCCTTGGATGGTTGGCGACCTTCTATCTGGGGATTTGGGCTCACCATTTGAGTTGTGGCATACTTGGCTTATCGTTAACCTATGCTGTTGGTTAAACAGTGAGTTTAGTTGGTGTTTTAAGATTTGCTGTTTTTGGGCTAATTTTAAGCGTTGCGCCCAGTTCATTGAACCTCGACGTTCTTCGGGTGATTTATTCTGGGTATTCTCGCTCGCCCTGATCTTCCTGCCCTTGCCTGCCAGGCGTTACCAGCGCGTGATGTTTGTCATTGGGCGCGAACACCCACATGAAACCTTGTCAGGTTTACACGTGGCTTTGGAACCAGCGCCGCAAGTTTTGCATATGAAATCCAGGAATGTATGATAGGCTGTTGGAAACCTACTGCCTACTAAGGAGGAGGCAGTTTACCACAAGCTTATCCACACTAATATACCCTTTGACCACATTGCGCCGCAGTAGAAAAGGGGTGGTCTGAAAACGCCAGCGGCGCAACAATCACAGGGAGACCTTTGCACGAACCGACACGCTGATTCAATCACCTATCGAGTCTGGTAACCCATTGAAGAAAACTATGATCTTCACAATTCAATCAGAGAGCTTATTATCCAATGGCATGGAAAAACCTCAAACAAAAGAGCCTGGCTGAATCCATGTTG
>JAAETJ010000906.1 GCA_024228495.1 bacterium
AGATCGGAGCTGCCTCTTAGAGCTTGGCCGGGTTGAGCCCGCTGTTTTTTACTGGCATGATGTACCAGGGCGATCGCCGAATGATAGGTGCGCTGCATGCCACGAATAAAGCCGAGCAATTTTGAGATGTCCGCTGCGCTGTTTTCATCCAACCGGTGCAGACGAACCAGGGGATCAAGCAGTAAAAACCGTGGGTGTAAATAAGCCAAGGTGGCATTTAAGCGCTGCTGATCAGCAACAAGGTCCAGTCGCAGTGTTGAGGCGGTAATCACATACAGATCGAGATGTTCAATATCCAAATTACGTTGAGTACAAAGGGCCTGGATACGTGCACGGACGGCGGGCAAGGCATCTTCAGCTAGAAAAACCAGCACCGGCCCGGGTTGTTTTACCGCAAAACGACCCAGGCAATGGGTACCGGAGGCGACGCTGACCGCCATATCCAGGCCGAACCATGATTTGCAGCATTTGGGAGCGCCACCGATGATTCCAACGGCATCCTGGGCCCATATGGACTCGATCAGCCAAAGTTTTTCAGGTTGTTGGATTTCAAGCTTATTGATCCGGCAGATAGGCAACATATCAGCGCTAAGTTCCATAGCATCTCCCTTTTGGGTGACAAGATTACAGTCATGGTCGTGAGCGGTTTTTAAATCAAACAGGAAAGGGCCCGGCAAAGCCGGGTCCTTTCAATCGTAAACCGCCGTGTCTTTGGCACACCAGCTTTTCGCTTAGCGGCGCAGTTGGCTGTGGCGCGCCTGGGTTTCATCATAGTGATGGCAATTGGCCGGTGTCATTGTGCACGATGTGCAACTTGCTGCAATTTTTTCATTTAATCAGATCACAGCCCATAAACAATTGTGCGCTGACGGTTTTCTGTTTTTGATAATACGCTTCAGCGAGCAGCAATGTA
>JAAETJ010000907.1 GCA_024228495.1 bacterium
CCTGAATGACATCGATATTATCGTCATCTATGGTTGTGGAACTCGTTGCAACCCATCCAGAGGGCTTCTCACGCCTTGTCCACCTCTGCCAACAATATGGGTATAGATCATGGTGGTCGATACGTCAGAATGGCCCAAAAGTTCCTGTACCGTGCGTATATCTGCCCCAGACTCTAGAAGATGGGTTGCGAAGGAGGGCCGCATGGTATGCCTGGTTACACGTTTGGTTATCCCCACCTCTTCTGCCGCCCGCTTAATAGCTCTTTGTATAGACGCTTGGTGGATATGATGGCGACGGACGACATCTGAGCGTGGATCTTGAGCAAGACGACTGGCCGGAAACAGATACTGCCAACGTAATTCATTCCTGGCATTTGGGTATTTTCTGGACAGGGCTTCAGGAATATAGACACCACCAAAACCTGCCGCTGTATCCCTCTCAACATCGCGCAGTGACCCTGCGCTGGCGCCTGTATGCCATGGCGGCGAAAGTGGTCAAAACTGGACGACAACTGTTTGTAAAACTCAAGGAAAAACACCGAACACTGCTGGAACAAGTGCTAATGGCACTGAAGGAGTTTGAACCACCACCTATTTGAATACATTTGCAATTGAATAGACGACTTCTACAGGATAGGTCCGTCCAAAAACGCCATTTGTGCGCTGTATATGGACTGAGGAACGGTTTTTGACTAAACCTCCCTCCCATATTTGTAGCCGCAGCCTGCGGTCAGGCTCGAAAAGGGGGGGGTAGAGGTCCTTGAGGCGCAGGCGAACTTCTATCTGGGGATTTGGGCTTGGGCTTGGGCAGTATTGCCAAAAAGTAAATTGGAAGTTAAACTCAGTCAGCTATCTGGAAGTACTTATGGCAGGACTGAAGCTTTAAATAATACAGTCATAATAAATATTTAGATGCTTTTGCTCTAGATGTTTGTTCGAAAAGGAGTGTTCGACATGTTGTTTCTTGATACATGGTTTGATTCAGATGTGCATCCTTGTGCGTTCTGCACAACATGTTCGAATTATCTTTGCAGGCCCGTTACGAATATTTTGTTACTTGTGCTATCAGCGGATAATTTGTCGCCGATATTTTTTTCACGTTAGTTAACAAAACTTATTTTTTCCCAAAACCACAATGCCATGGTGCTCCTGTTGATATCCTCATTTAATAAGTTCATACGGTTAATTATTCACACTGAATCCTTTTTAATCTTTACGGAGGAAGAACATGACTACGCCGCTTACACCAGGAGTTTATGTTAGAGAAGCACCGGGAGGTGCCAGGGCTATTGAGTCTGCTCCTACAGCAGTCACTATTTTTGTTGGTGAAACAGAACGAGGGCCAGTAGGGCCGACCCGTATTAATAGCGCCACGCAATTCCAGCGATTGTTTGGCGGTTATCATCGTGTGGATGCGACTGCAACATCGGGGAGAGCTCGCCTATATATGCCATTTGCAGTGCAGGGTTTCTTCGATAACGGAGGACCCAGTGCCTATATTTTGAGACTGGTCAATGGGGTTCCTGCGGCCGCTTCTCTGGACGTAACCGACGGCACCGACACTTCACGCATTGATGCTGTAGCGCCAGGTGTCTGGGCAAATGATATTCGAATTATCATTACTGATGCTGCTGATGGTGATGCAGCACGCTTTAACCTGATTGTTCATTACCAGGCACCGGGTGAAACAGCAGCATCGGAAGTAGAACGTTTTGAAGGCCTGTCTGATGACCCTGCTGATGAAAAATATCTGGTCGACCAGATCCGGCGAAGTGCTTATATACGTTGGCGTGCTGGCGATCCGGACATACGTCCAAATAATATAGCGGCACCGGGTGTGGCCATGGACGACACCGTGGGTGTGGGCGGAGATGGCGCACTGGATGATGCGAATTATGCTAACGCACTTGCTGCGCTTGATGTCGTCGACGATGCGGCGCTAATCGTCTGTGCCTCTGATTTAATGTTGAATGCTACTGCCGCGACTGATCATAATGATGTGATCAATGCTGTGTTGAGCTATGCAGTTAATCGTCCACAAAGCGATCTATTTCTTGTTGCAGATCCACCACGCTCGACACCTGCAACCGATTCGGTAGGAGATGCTGTTAATGAAGCGCGCAACAACATCACCGCATCTGATTTCATTGCACTTTACTGGCCTAATATAGTTGTGAGTGATCCGGTGGGCCTTGGTCGTAATCCTACGTTAACAATTCCAGCAGCTGGGCATATTGCGGGACTTTATGGACGTATTGATTCACGACGTGGTGTCTGGAAAGCCGCTGCAGGTGTTACGGCTACACTTTCGGGTGTCGTAGGCCTGGATTTTCATATCATTGATCAGGATCAGGATCGCATGAACCCACACGGGCTCAATGCATTGCGCCCCGTTCCAGGTGCAGGCCGAGTTGTCTGGGGTGCGCGAACCTTGAGACCGACCACAGAATGGCGTTATATCAATGTTCGCCGCACTGCCATGTTCCTGCGTAAGAGTATTTACAATAGCATTCAGTGGGCAGTGTTCGAAGCTAATGATGAACCACTGTGGGCAGCCTTACGTGAAACCATTGGATCCTTTATGGAGACGCAGTTCAGAAATGGCGCCTTTGCCGGAGAAACTTCCCGTGATGCCTATTTCGTCAAGTGTGATTCGGATACCACGACGGAAGATGATCAGATAGCGGGTGTCGTTAATGTGCTTGTTGGGTTTGCACCTTTACGACCGGCAGAATTTGTATTGGTCAGTCTCTCGCAGAAGACTGTTTCGTAAGATCAAGAGGATTTTATTATGCCTATGTTTAATGTTAACGCCCACCGAATTGACCCGTATAAAAACTTTCGATTCAGAATTTACTGGGAAGGTGAACCTGTCGCAGCCCTGTCAAAAATGTCTGCGATAAAAAAAGCCACTGAAGCCGTTGAATGGCGCGCAGCTGGTGATGCCGGGATAGTTCGAAAGTTACCCGGTCGCACCAAATTCGAACCAATTACATTTGAAGCAGGACTTACGCATGATAGAAAATTTATTAACTGGGCAAACCAGGTTAATAATCCAATCGGTGAGGCGGCAAACTCACCTCTTAATTATCGAAAAACA
The DNA here is from genome assembly GCA_024228495.1 of bacterium. GTDB lineage: Bacteria > Pseudomonadota > Alphaproteobacteria > Rhizobiales > JAKIUO01 > JAKIUO01. The sequence goes on from JAAETJ010000907.1 coordinate 3,101, forward strand.
GTCCGCGTAGAAGTGCTCAATATGCAGGGAGTACCGGTGATGGCATTTAATTTGATTCGTGCATGGGTGAGTGAATTTCAATTGCTATCTGAAATGGATGCGAATGCAAATGCTGTCGCTATACAAACACTGAAAATTGAAATCGAGAACGCGTTTCCAGATGAAGCAGTAGCTGAACCAGCAGAAGCCTGACAAGGCAGTTTTCGATAAGCATATACAGGATTTTAATGGAGGATATCGGGTAGGCCATAGAGTTTAACCTGAACACGGGAGGCATCTAATGCGTGAATTGACTGGGGTTGATGAACTTATGCTCGCAGATGGTGCAAAAGTAAATCCGATTGCCAGCATGATAAGTCTGTTGTCAAGATTGAGTTCTGATCATGAATCAGATGCATCCCTGGCTGCAATAGAAGCGCTGACCCTTGATGAGTGGGAGCGAAAGCTACTTTATTTTCGCCAGCAGGCACTGGGCGATGTTATTACTGCGGAATGTCAATGTAATAAATGCGGCGAAGGCGTTTCACTGGTGTTTCGTATATCGGATTTACCAGTAGATACTACCATTGAATCCCTGCAGCCAGTCGTACTCAACAATAATGAAAGCGTTACTTTGCGTCCTTTAAGGATAGGCGACCTGAAGAAACTAGAGGCTGAAAATCCTCCCGATAAAACAAGTCGCCTTGCTCTGTTGATGGAGTTGGCTACCGGTAAGCCCGAGGGATGGGGAACTGAAATGTTGCGTGGTGAAAACAACCAGCAATTAATCAACGCACTCGATGCAGCGGCCAAGGATCTTGATTTACAGTTAGGTACTAACTGCACAGCCTGTGACGCAGATATTCAAACTCACTTTGACGTTACTGATTTTGTGACGGTTGAGCTATTGCGTAATGCTGAACAGATGTTGGATCATGTTCATACGATTGCACAATCATATCACTGGTCAGAAGCGGAAATATTAACGCTCGGCATTTCTCGACGTACGGCCTACTTACTACGCATTGATGCCAGCACCGCGATTAAAGGAGTTAGTCGTTCAATCGGAAAAGAAACATGATAACCGAGCGCTTAAACCGTATTATTCAGTCTCCGACGAAAGATATTTCTTCGCCTGAACAGCCGTTGCGCCAGGCAGGTGGTCGTAAACCTGGGTCGAAATTATTCGAAGAATCAACTGTTGTCGACAATCACAACGGAGAGCCGTTGTCATCAGAATCGCCAGATTTTGTTTCAGATATCGATCGTAATCCAGCGAGTAAGCTCGAAATCAAGGAGGATAATCCTGGTGATCCTTCGTCATTCGATGCAACCACGATGGAGACAAAATCAGATCAATCATTACCACGGCCAGATAATAAAATAATCTCTGCAACTAACGATGGAAAAAATATATCCGATAAAAAGGCTCAGTCTGAATCATTACGACGACCTACTGAAGTCAGGAAAGTTACACGTATAGCTGCACCGGTTTCTTCTGCACCCGAGTCTGTTGTGGTTGATGGAAAACATGAAGCTTCAAATACGCCACCGCTGTCACCTAAAGGCGTTATAAGTAACGAGCATCCTGAAATAAATCGATCGACGGAAGAAAATGGTACCGCGCCAGCACCTCAGTTACAGCCTGAAAACATGATTCGCAGTACGCAGGAAATTAAACCACTCAAACAGAAAACTAGTACGGAGAGTAGTGACCATATAGAACCTGAAAGCCCTCCATATAAACAGGAGTTAGTGGGTCCTGCGCAGGCAGAAAAACAGCGGGGGATTCCCGTAACCCCGGCGCCAGATAGTACGCAGTTATTTTCTCCGGTTGTGAATGATTCTACGTTTGACGAGCCCGAAGAAAAAGAAATAGAAGAAATATCTTTGCATAGGCAACAGGAAAGTCTGCTTCCGTCGAAGACCGACATCGACGATATGGTGAAGAAACATAACAACATCTTGTTCGGAAAAGACACAGAGCATAAAAAACCACCGCAACTACAGCCTGTGATGCAGTCGGAATCTATTGCTGACGAGAGTCAATTACAAAATGAAATCGCACCGGAATCCGCGTCGATCACGATTGAGATAGGTAAGGTGGTTTTTACTCGATCAACTGAAGTGAAGGCAAAAAAAATACGACGCAGTGCTGCCCAAAACCATTCGATACCGTTGCCACATGGGCTGGATGACTGAGACATGGCGCGTGCAGAAAATCTTCACGATGTGGGTTTTGCAATGGCAGGTTATTTGCGCCGTAATCTGAATCCTGCACTTGATGACGTGGTCGCAGGGCCCCCTCTCGAAAATCCTGCAGCAGCAAATGAATCGATTCGTATCACGCTGCTATGGGTAACGCCGCAACCTACTCATCGCAATGATCCATGGATCGACGATGATGCCGGTTTATCTATACCTCCACCAGTTAGTTTATCGGGCTTCTATCTGGTTACTACTTATGGTGTTACTGATTCTGGCGAACCACAGCAGGCCTATAATCGACTGGGTGATGCGATTCGAATATTTGATGTTGGCCCGATAGATTTACCACTGCCAGATGATCCATTGACGCCGGAGATTGATCCTACTCCAGGTGAAGGCTTGCTAACAATTACATTGGTGCCGACAGCCGCTGATTTAATGGAAAAAGTTTTTTCACCCCTGCAACTTCGGCACCGACCCTGGGCGTTGTTTGAAGTCGGACCGATCCAGTTACAGAGCTTGCTAACTCCCGGACCCGGCCCAGACATCGTTCATCCTGGCGGAGTACGGCTTGGAGGTCCGGAACCAACATCCGCGCCGGTAATAAATGCCGTTGCACCTCTACAGTTCCGTGCCGGCGGTCGAATCAGCATTGATACGTTAGATGCTGCCAATGCCGAATCCTTACGTATTGGTGATGAGGTGTTTCGTTTTGTTGATGTACCCGTCGCGGTGGATGAGATTGCCCGTGCTGATGAGTTCGGGCGTGTCTTTGTTACCTATCCTGCCGCCGCCGAAGCGGGTGATGTCGATATTGTAATACGATCAGCTCGCAGTGGTTCGAATAATTTTCCGGTAACCATTCTCGACGCCTCCGATACCGGTGTTGATGCACCCATTGCAACAGTCTCAATAGCCGCAGGGCTGAATCTGACCGGGCAGGGTCTGACTGCAACGCAAAGGGTAGTGTTGTGGCCGGATAGGGGAATCCAGGATCCCACCGAGGTTATTAATGTGGTGGCAGATGCAGTGACCGATACCACGCTGACATTAAATGCAGCAACGCTGACTGCGGAAGGGGCGCGTCGAGGTCGTCATCGACTGAGCTTACGAATAGCCGATAATCGTTTTACGCCGTTCGTTATTGTGGAGTTTGTGCCATGAGTTGTCTTGCCAGTGATCCAGGCGTTCACCTGATGCGCGAAGCGGCATTACTGGCCGCAGAGTGCACAGTACGTACACCCGAAGATCTGCTGAATACCTCTGACCTTGACTGGAATAATGAAGAGGCCTACGCGGCTTCGGCATCATGGAAGTTGATTAAGCAACAGGTGAAATCGAGAGAGCAGGATCTTTTATCCGATGACATGACGTCACTGGATTACTGGTTGTTATGTTGTGTTGCTGCATCTGAGTTATATATTGAGGCAGCCGCAGCATTCAGTATTATCGCCGAAGATGAACGCCTGTATTTACCGACGCCGACAAGTTTTGCGCGCATAGCCGTGGCCTGTCTGGATAGTGGTTATCAGTCGGCAATACAGATAGCCATGGGCGGTGGACGTCTGCATTTGCTGGGTCTGATTGAAACAGTCGAATCCAGCAACGTTACCAGACCACTCAGTCATTATGGATTGAGGCTGATAGAAAAAGAATGTTCATTATTGTTTACGGGCATTCCGTCGGCTTACAGTAATTCGATGGCGTTAGAAATCGAAGAAATTCCGCAGACGATAGTTTTTGAAACCGAAGCGCGCGCTGTGATGCGATTGATGGCAGAAAAAAATTCAGTATGGATTAGATCAACTTCACGTCGGACATCACGTCAGTTCGCATTGGATATTGCAGCTGTCATGAAACTGGATGCAGCATTCTCGACACCGCATGAAGGTGTGGATATAGAGCCCGGAAGTATTGCGCGCTTTCCTGAGTTACTCATTATCGATTTATTTGGGTTTTCCGGAACGGCACCCGCCTGGCTCTGGCGTGCCAGGGACATGGACTGTCGGTTTGTGGTGATCGCGCCTTCCAGCATTCCGTACCCTGGGTTTCACGCTATTGATGCACCTGCATTTTCTCGCCAACAGGCTGAGAAAGTCTGGTTATCGGTACGGTTATCTGCCGATGACCGTAGCAGTCTTGAACAACGTTTTTCTTTAACCATACTGGAATTGCGCACAGCTTTACGAGAAGCGGAATTAATAGCAGCGATGACTAAATCGGGAAATAGTTCGGCTAAGCATGTACCGGATGCTGCAATGATTGCGCAGGCAGTTCGATCAGAAGGTGGTCGCCGAATGGGTCATAACGTCAATTTGGTGACGTCTGAAGTGACCCTCGATGACCTTGTTGCACCAGCGATGATTAAACGAACACTTAACGACGCCGTTGCTTGGCGTCGAAATACACATCAGGTGTTTGGTCGAATGGGCTTGCGTAATGATGCAGCAGAAGGTCGAGGTTTATCATTACTATTTTCAGGACCGCCGGGCAGCGGTAAAACTTTTGCGGCACGTGGCCTGGCCAGTGCCCTGGGGTTGAATCTGTATCGCATCGATCTAAGCCAGGTGGTTTCAAAATACATCGGTGAAACCGAAAAAGCCCTGGCGCAGATTTTCGATGAAGCCGAAGCGGGACACGGCATGTTGTTTTTTGATGAGGCCGATGCGGTTTTTGGTAAACGATCAGAAGTCAAAGATGCCCATGATCGATACGCCAATATTGAAGTGGGTTATTTATTACAGCGCATGGAAACCTTTGATGGTGTTATGGCGCTGGCGACAAACCTTCGCAGCAATCTCGATCAGGCCTTTTTGCGCCGTATACGTTTTTTGCTCGAGTTTCCCATGCCAGGTCTTTCAGCACGACGTGCACTCTGGCAGCGCAATCTACCGGATACAGAATGGTGTGCAGCGGATCTAGATATCGACCTTCTCTCTGAACGTTTTCGTTTGTCGGGGGGTAATATTCGTAACGCGGCGGTCGCTGCAGCACATCTGGCTGCGGAAGCAGATACCGCGGTAGGTAGTGAACAGTTGACGCTCGCACTTTATCGCGAATTACAGAAAAGTGGTTTGCCTCGGGGTGTAAAAGATTTTGGACCGCTGGCGCAATATTTGCCGACTGAATGTCAACCGAGGAAGACATAATGTCAGAACTCTCGATCAGCATTGGTGAACTTACCGCTGATGTCAGCGGCGGACTGGTAGATGAAAGCCGTATCGATATGACATTACGTAGTGCGCTGAGGTTATTATCAGAGAGATTACGCGCTTCGCCATTTGCACGTGATCCCGAGGCACTGGCGCTGGTGCTGACGTCTTTACAGATCTCGGATATATCAGCTGATGCCTGGGTCGGGCAACGAGGCGCTGAACGAGTGGCTGACGCACTATATCAACAGCTCAGTTCACAACTTTCTTCGAAGCTAAGGTCATGACTGACACCATCAATCTGCAACGTGGTGCCTTTGCGGTTTTTGAGCCGGATGACACACAGACCATGTCGCGTTTTATTCCTTTTCGTTTTAATCCTGAAGTGCTGTCTCGACAGTTATCAGTCGAACAGGCTCAGGGTTCAGGAGGACAGACGATAGCGCAATCTCAGGGTGGTGGTTCGGATTCGGATGAACAAGGATCCGATGCAGATAGTGGTTCATTAAAAGAAGCCTTAACGGTATTATTGCGTTTTGATCTTGCAGATCGTGAGGAAGCTTCTTCGGGTATCCCGACAGAATATGGTGTGTTGCCTGAAGTCTCAGCGCTGGAAGACCTGCTGCATCCTGCAGAGAGTGAAGCCGATCAGGCGTCAGACGGATCAGAGCCGGTGCAGGCTCGACCGCGACGACCGACGGTGCTGTTCATCTGGGGTGAACGACGCGTTATGCCGATAAAGATTACCGGTATTACCGTGAACGAGACCATGTTCAACGCCCAGCTTTATCCGATTCGAGCCGAGGTAGAGATTTCACTGGAGAGTCTGTCTGAATCAGATGCAAGAGATAACACGCGTGTCTCATCTTCACTGGAGTTTACCGCGAGTAATCGTCGCAAGATGGCAAAAATTTACCTTGATACGACTGCAGATCAGGGCTCTAACGTTAATTTACCAGAATAGGGAGTTTCGAAATGCCAATAAATATCCGAAGTCGATACGCCAGGACACCTACATTGCAATGGCTGCGTCTTGATGGGTCCAGAGTTGATTTGATTGACATCGAACCGCGTCCAGTACGTCAGGGGGTATTGAAGTTAATGGCGACTGACGGAGACAGGCTCGATCTTCTTGCTTATCGCTATCATCGTGATTCATTAAAGTTCTGGAAAATTGCTGATGCCGCACCTGAAATGGATCCGTTTGACGCAATACAGACGGGTGCACGATTAACCATACCACCGGATAAGTAGGGAGTTCTGCAATGGCAAGTGGACGGTTTGCAATTTACATCGACGGAGAGCGCCTGCCGAATCCGGTACAAAGTCGCCTGGCCGAACTTGAGTTACGCGAAGCTGATAATGCGAAGTCGACAATGCGACTTCGATTCACTCTGGCACAAAAAGCCGAAGGAAGTTTTGCCGTACTCGATGATGACGTGTTTGAAGCCGGCATGGAGCTTTCACTAGAACTGTCTTCACCGGGCGGTACTCCACAAAGAGTGTTTACGGGATATCTTGCCTATCTGCGACCACACTTTGAAGGTATTGAATCAAACGCCTATCTTGATGTTTTGGCATTTGATGCGGCCATGGTACTAGATGCAGAAGAGCGGGTGACCAGTTACCCAGATTCATCGGATTCCGAAGCAGCAGAAATAATTCTAGGTCGATATGGAATTGATATAGAGGCAGACGATAGTGGTGTGCGCTGGACTGAGGATGACCGTTTACTAATTCAACGCGATACTGACTGGGATTTTTTACTTCGTCTTGCACGTCGCAATGGTTATGTTGTTTATTTTGAACCGGATTCGGCGAGTGGTTCACCTCGGTGTCGATTTGGCGCGGCGAAGCTTGATGATGAACCACAGGCTGATCTCATCATCATTCGTGACAATAATAATCTTAACTGGATAGATTTTCAGATAGCTCATGACCAGCCCATACGTCGTATCGCTGCTGGGATTAATCCAGTAAGCAAACAGATAGTAAGAGCTGATACGAATTCGGAGGCAGAAGTCACTGGTGAGTCACTTTACGTTGAAGAATCAGAGCAAGGGTTGATTAGAGCAGGTGCCGAAGCAGTGCAACGATTTGTTCGTTCACCGGTTCCGGATGATTCTGCAATTAATGCGACAGCAGCGGGCCTGTCAGCAGAGGATCATATGGTGATCGAAGCACGCGGTGAACTTGACCCGACTCTTTATCGAGGTCTTCTCCGTGCCCATAGAAACGTTCTGATAAAAGGCGTTGGAGATCGATTGACGGGTGTTTATTACGTTCACTCTGTCCGGACAGTACAAAAAGAAGGTACATTGACACAAAGTTTCGTGGCGGTATCAAATGCATTGGGACGCAGCGGTAATGAAGCGTTTGGTCAGTCAGCGGAAGAGGAGCCTGCAACATGACCTTCAATGAACTGGCACGAATGTTTGAAGACCTGGTGTCAAGCCGCTGGTATGGTAAGTATGAAGGCGTAGTGGTTGATGTCGATGACCCGAAATTGATTGGTCGATTGCGGGCGAAGGTGCCGGAAGTATTTGGTGAAAACCAGGAGTCTGGTTGGGCGTTACCCTGCGCTCTCTTTGGTGGTGGAAAGAATCGCGGGTTCTACGTGTTGCCCGATATTGGCGACACCGTGTGGATTGAATTTGCCGCAGGGGATCCAGGACGACCAATCTGGGCAGGAGCTTTCTGGGGTGCACCTGATAGTTCCGGCGGTCAGGATGATCTGGCTTCAGAAACCGGTGCTGAAACCCCGGAAGCAGCCGATGGCGCTGCCGCACCTGGACAATATGTATTAAGAACGTCGTCAGGTCACGTGATTTCACTCGATGATGAAGGTGGTATTGTTGTTGTTGCCGAGGCCTCGGGTACAGAGCTGCGATTGAATGCAAAAGGCGAAGTCATAATTACGGCAGATAAGATAAAACTTGGCGCTGATGCCAGTGAAAAACTGGTGCTGGGGGATGCCTTTAAACAACTGTTTAACAGTCATATACATCCTACCGGAGTAGGTCCCTCGGGCGCGCCAGTTAAGCCGATGGCTGCATCACATCTATCCAGCGTTTCAAAGACGGAATAGACCAGGGCAGGGCAAAATTTATGTTAGTTCCTACAGTACTTGCAACGAATCTGGAAAATCAATGGCTCCCTGGTGGTGATGGTCCATTTGCGGATAATGTTCAGCAATCCGCTGACAAATTAGCAAGCGTTATTGCCAACTGGTTTGCACAGGCACAGGCTGCCAGCTTTCCCTGTAGTACGGCCATGGTACGAAAATCACAGTTAATGGCGCAGTTAATACCTGCACTGGATGCAAAGGATGCACAGCTTTCCGGGATACAAATAGCGCAGGCGTTTATGGCTTATGTTGCAGGCCAGTCTTTTGGTGTAGGCATAGCAGCACCACCCGCAGCGGCAGCAGGTCCCATGATAGCTAGTAGTTTTGCTAACCTTGAACAGCCGCAGTCAGCACGGGCACAAACGATCGCAACTGCGTTACATCTCATGGCGTTAAGTAGCATTGTTTCATTCCCGATACCACCATTTGCTTCACCGGTCTTTTAAAAGGAGAACTTGCATGGCTAATCGTTACATAGCATCACCTTTTGCGCTGGGGCCTGCACTCGCCTTATCCGGGGGTGAGGCTCGTCGTGAAGGTATCACGGAAACACTGGATGCAGATCAGCATTTATACGACAAAATCATTGCCGTGCTATTTACCATTCCAGGTGAGCGGGTTAACCGGCCAAGGTTCGGTGCTGGTTTGAATCGTTCTGCGTTTGATAATATTTCACCGCTGGCCAGTTCGGCGATTGAATATCGTATTCGAGAATCGCTGTCGCGTGATGTTGGCGAAGAAATTATTTTGGAAGATATTCTGGTCAAATTCGATGATGCGGATGGTGTACTGGTTGTCCTAATTGATTACTTACGTCGTGAAGATCGATCGCCGAATCGACTGGAGATCGTTATATGACCAGTAAGACAGGGTCAGGTGTGACGTGGGAGGAAGCCGAAATTGATCTGGCGGCGTGGCAGGGACTGCGTAGCCTTCGCTTTGCCACAGTGCCTTCTGCAGGTTTTGAAGTCGAATTAGTTGCCACACTGGCCCGTGCTGCAAATGGTATTTCCGCGGGCGATGTACAGATCACAACACCTGACGGTCAGCTGAACGGCTTTGATGTACAGTTTATTGCTGACGAGATACGCATTCTGTTTCCCACGCGAGGTGCTCGAGGTACTCACTCTGTAATCTTGAATAGTGGCGGAGTGGATCCGTTGCACCCTTTTTTTTCTGAAGCCAGTTTTGATTTCTTTATCGACTGTCCGGCAGGCGATTGTCGCGTTGGTCCCGTTATGGACACAACGGCTGGTCTGGCAGAACCAGCGATTGATCTTACTGCGAAAGATTTCACCGGTTTTATGCGTGTTGGTTCAGACTGGGCACTGGCGACCGATGCAAACTGGTCGGATTTATCAACCGCCAGCGCAGAACGCATGCTGGTGGAGTTACTGGCGCATCATGCCGATATGTTGTCCCTGCATCAGGACAGGGTAGTACAGGAAGCTTTTATCGACACCGCACGTGAACGTCTTGCGGTGAAGCGGCATGGTTCATTGCTGGGCGTGGAAATTGCACAGGGTGGATCAGCAAATACCGTGGTGGCGATAGATGTTGGTGCCGCCGGTTATTTACCGGTCCAATGTCCCATCGTCCGGCTTGAAGAGGGTGGCGAACAGACTATTGGTTTCGAGACGACTGATGCAGTATTTCTTGATCCTGACTGGAATGCTGGTCTGGAAGACATTGCCGATGCAGGCCTACTGCGGGTTGCTGCATGGCCTGGAGCATCGGATGCGATCACCGCCAGCGGTGCTACACGAATGCTTTTGCTTGGCTGGGATTTACAGCTCTCACCTGGCCAACGCATTGGGTTGATTCAGGGTAGTCAGTCACACGTTGCTACGCTGATTTCTGTTAACGAATACGAAGCGCCGGGCTGGACCGATGATCCGGTGAATGTTTCGACGACAGTACTCCGGCGTGTCACGGAAGTGGTCTGGGATCAGCCGACCCTCACAGATTTTTCACCCTGGGTAGATCCTGCCGAATTACCATTTCTCATCACGGCAAATCTGGTGGATGCTGTTCATGGTACTCGAAAACGTGCGAGCAATAGCCCGGGAACAGGTGATGTTCCGCTCTCCGGCGGCAGGCGTGACTGTGTGTTTGCCGAAGAGAGTAGCGGTACCGGGCCTTTAATCAGGGCGCTTCGAACCCCGGAAGAAAATATATTACATGATGCAAAATCAGATCGGCCACAACTCTCAATCAATATCGATGGTCAGCCCTGGAGCTGGGAGACACACCTTTGGGGATCGGCAGGTTTTGATCAACATTTCACAACTGAACGTGAAGAAGATAGTTCCGTCTGGTGTTTGTTTGGTGACAGTGAGCGAGGGGCCGCAGTGCAGGCGGCGAACGGACCGGCACTACCGGATAGTGCGACAACGAAAATAGAAGTGGAATATTTGGTCGGTGATCCGGCGACAGGCAATGTTTCGCCGTTCGCGTTAAATGGTGTTGGTACTCATCCTTTTGACATAACCGTTAATAATGCCATATCCGACCTAGCGATACGTGCGGTAGTCAATGTTACTGCGGGTGTCGGTGGAGAGCGACCGGTTTCTCTGGATGCAGCACGGCTCGCGATACCAGAAAGTATTACTCACCCACCGCTTGAACGTGCAGTAACCTTACAGGATTATGCCGCTGCCGCATTAACAGTGGCCGGGGTTTCGCAGGCAGCCGCGAAGTTGATTGGCGGCCTGTTTAATACTATTGGCATACTTGTTGCTCCTGAAGATACAGATGAACTAAGTGAAGAACTGGCGGTTGAAGTTTACCGGGTGATTGACCAACTGCGTATGGCGGGTCGCGAACATATAGTCCAGGCACCGGATTATGTACCTCTCGATATTGCATTACTGGTTTGCCCGACAGCTGAAGCAGGCGTTGCTGAAACGCGCCAGGCTGTCCGAGATGCACTGAGTGCAAAACCTGAAAATACAGACGGATTTTTTCATCGCAGCAACCTCGACTTTGGATCCGACATCATGTTGTCTGATGTACTGGCGGCCGTGCAGCGACAACCTGCTATCAGTGCAGTTAAGGCGCTGCAATTCCGCCCGCTGCGTGACAGCAATGGATTAGCAACACGTCAGGCGATTGAACTGGGGCCGACGGAAGTTGCACAGTTCTCGGCCGATGAAGCGAAACCAGAAAAAGGTCGGCTCACGATTCGTATACAGGGTATCGATCCGTCAATACCTCCCGGTGCATTTTCTGTGGCCAGTCCGCCCGCCGAGCTTTCTGGAGGTATCGTATGAGTCGCCCACCTGTCTATCGTCGAACCGGTAGTCCAAGAGCATTGGCTAAATCCGGCGTTGGGCAACAGCGATACTTTGGAGATAGTTTTGCCGAGCTGGTTAATATTACAGAGCAACTAGCGCGTGATGAACACGGCACTGAAATTCCCACCAAAGTTCGAAGCCTGGCGCGTACCCTGGTTGAGATTCCTGCTCTGTTTGCACACATACTGGGTGAGCACCAGAGTCTGTATGCGGCAGAAGCGTTTCTACCAACCGCTAGTTCACCAAGAAGTTTGTTTCGACACGCGCGACGTTTGTCGTATAAGCCGGATCCCGGTGTCGCGGCCAAAGGGCTGGCCGCGTTTGTTGTTAAGGAAGGTTTGTCCGGCACAGTTGATAAGGGGCTGGCGTTAGCTTCATCGCCACGAGGTGAACTGAAATCACAAACTTACGAAACGCTGGATGATGTTCATGTCGACGCCGAATGGAACAAGATGCAAGTGGCAGATGCGAACATAGCCACCCCCATTGTTTTCGATGGCCATGACATTATTGATTTGCCGTTGAGTGAGCGTCATGATCTGGAATTAGGTGAAGTCGCCTTACTTGAGGGTCAGGGCAAGTTCGCGGTGGTTACCGTCGTTGATAGCCTGGAAGATGCTGAAGAACCTATGGTCCGATTGCGACGAATGACGAATAGCGATGTCGCCACAGGTAGCTGGCCGGCCTACTCGTCGGTTTCCCCTTATCGTCTGCTGGTTCAGCCGCGACTAGAGACGAGAATATTCGGCTGGGATGCCGATAGCCGAACTTATCCACTCGCAGAAGTTTCAAATCCCATGGCGTATACCCCGCCCGCTACTACTGATTTGTCACCCAGTACCGGTTATGAAATTTTACCAGCGCCATCAACGGCCGGTTCAGAATTGTATCTGGAGTCTGCAATAGATTTACCTGATAACGGTAGTTATCTCGCCTTGATGCAGGGAATGGATGCAACGCCATACGCTCTAAGCAGTTCGACAGAGCGTTCAGTTCTGTTTAAGCGAGGCGTACGTGTTTCTACACCAACGGTGACAGGTAATTCGATTGACGGATTTGTAATTTCGACGGCAACGACCGAATTGGTTGAATCGAGTGCGGGTGGGCGAACTACTGGAATGGTGCTCACCGACCTGGTCACCGGTAGTGAAGAAGACTGGGAGGAGTATCCTCTTGATGTCACCGTATTGGGTGACTGGGGAAAGGTGCTGGGGGTTGCACCGACGCAACCTAACCCGCAGGCAATGACTAGTGAGGTTTGTTTTTCAACAGACCTTTCTCTAATGCGACCGGGACGCCGTGTTATTTTAGAGTCAACCACGACTGAGCTGGCAGCGTCAGCGATGATCACAAAAATACTTGAACCAACCGCCACGGAAAGTCGCTGGCGAATGACATTGCAAATGGAAGAGGGTGCTGTCATTGGTGATTTTGCAAAAGGTATGACGAATATACTGGCTAATGTCGCGTCAGTTTCGCATGGTGAAAGCAGGACGGAAGCCATTGGTAGTTCGGATGGAGCCAGTCCTTACCAGGTATTCGATATCAAGAAATCACCCGTCACTAATATTAATGGTGCCATTGGTGCAGAGATAGAACTGGAAGTCCGTGTGAATGGCGTGCTCTGGGAATTAAAGGAAGATTTTTATGGTGTCGATTCTGATGCTCGTGTTTTACGATATGAACGTGATGCTGATCAACAGGTGTCCATCCATTGCGGTGGTGAAGGCAAAGCCGCGATACCGCCTGCGGGTAAACGAAATATAGAAGCGAGTTACCGTGTCGGCCTTGGTGTAATAGGTGATGCCGAGACAGGGCGCGTTAGCCGAATAAAAAAGGCATCGCCTATTTTAGACTCGGTTCGCAATCCACTTTCAGTAAGTGGGGGGACTGACCCGGCAGTGGCAGAAGATGTGCGCCGGCAGGCAGTACAACCAATCGTTACTTTTGATCGAGCTGTGTCTGTTCAGGATCATGCTGATCTTGCTCTGCTGTTTGATGGCGTAGCGCGAAGTTCTGCCCGCTGGATTAGTGGCGGCGGGGTAGAATTGGTCGCTGCAGATGCCCAGGGTGAAGCGATAGCGGACACAGAAGCGCTGAGAGGTTTTCTCGAAGCACGTAGGGATAACAGTACGCCACTCATACTCAGGTTGCCTCAGCCTGTTGATGTAACATGTCACTTTCGGGTTGAACGCGTTGCTACCTGGCTGGAAGATAGCGTACGTTTAATAACGCAGGATGCATTATTCGGAGAGCTAGAGTTTGCTCCCGGTCTGTTTACTTTCGCAGCGCGTGAATTTAGCCAGCCGCAAAGTCTTAGTGGGGTTTATTCACATCTACTGGATTTAGAGGCAGTGGCCGCTGTACAGGCTGAAGTTTTTGATCACACTGGAGTTGTTGATGTAAAGGATATTATTCATGCGGCCAGTTTTCAGTGGTTGCGTTTATTGTCACAAAATTGCGAGATTGAAGTTGTAGATCCAGGGTCTTTACTGGTGGTTGCACTTGAAGAGGGAGGTAGCTGACGTGACTTACCCTTATGATCCGGAAGTATTACGACGCACGGCGAAATTACTTTATGAGAATTTGCCGGCACACTACAAGGTGAAAGATGCAAAGGCAAAAATGAGTTTGCCTGCGCGGGAAGCCGAGCTAGAAAACTTCACTCGAATTCTCGCTGTCCCGTTGGCGGTTGTTCGTCAAAGTGTCGAAGAGCTTTACGATGATTTTTTTATTGATAGTGCTGGTGATGATGTTTTGCCACTGCTGGCGGAAAGTATTGGTCTGTCACTGGTGTTTAGAGATGCCGATGCCAACCGACGCGATATTCGTGGCGCCGTTCAACGCCGACGCCGGAAAGGAACCCCGGTAATGCTGCAGGCGCTTGCCCGGGAATTATCAGATAGATTGGTATCGACGCAGGAGGGCTGGAAGCATATACAGCTAACACAGGATTTAAATCTAATACGGATGAATCGTGTCACGCCTGATTTACATCAAGCATCTGTGGCAGAGAGGATCGATGGGCCGCTGGAAGATATTGTAAAAAGTTGTGATACCCGGCCGATTTCTGCAACCAGTGGACGTATCCATCCGAAGCACCTGTCGCACTGGTTATTTACATCGCAGTTTTTTCCTCTACAAAGTGCAAGTGCACATCAGCTTCCTGATGGCGATGCTGATTTACGTTATGCATTTAACGCAATCAACGAGTGGCGGCCACTACGTTGCCGATCTGCCGGTGGTGACGATGAACTGAAGTCGGATCGAATACCCGAAATGATTTTTGCCGAAACACCAGAAGACTGGTTTGGTCGTAGTGGTCGATTTAGTGTAAAAATCACTAATCTTCCAGCAGCGGCTTCGGCCGAAGAAGTACAACTCAGTGCACGACAGTCAGTGATTGCTGTTGCGGTACTGACGCCGGGCGCCTCGATCAGATTAATAGATTTCGATGGCCGTGATGCCAGTGGCGCTATCGATGTCGAACTTATGGCTGTTTCGGTAGTGGGTAACTTGCCGGATTCGACAACTGCCATTCGACGCACAGGGTTAAATATCGAACCCTCTGGCGCCACCACGTCACTTGGTTCTGCGGGTGCCATGCCCGCAAATACTATTCCTATGTTAAGAATCAGTCCTGCTGGGGTTGCTGTGTCTCGTATTTTTCCGAGCACGGTATTAGCCATAATGGGTGGCCGCGTTGTTGCACAACGTGCAGCCGAAGATGCCGTACTTGCTGAACAGGGTTATCTGCGGGGTGCAGTTTATGTACGAATTCCCGAGGGCAGGATAACCGATGAACGATGGTTTTATGTTGCTGCTGATGGATCCCTGCACGATGCTTCGACCGCGGGTACCGGTATCGATATACCACTGGAAGTGGTTGACACTGTTCAGCAGATTCCATCCAGAGTGGTGGCCAGTGAGCCGGTCGGCGTGGTCTGGCCTCCGGCGCCGAGTAGCATTGATCTTGCGCCGTTTTCACCGGCAGTTGCCGCGCCCGGCGCAGCACCGGTACCTTTGCATGGCTTAACGGCATTACGTCCCTCAGGTACAACAGTTCTACCGAATACCGCGACATCTGCGATTGTTTTTGCGCTGACCTATTTTGCACTCGGACAGCAGTTTGCCCCCATGTTGAGACTCACCTGGCATGGTAGTGACCCGGCGGATGAATCACCGCCATCGGATGCACGCTGGCAGGTCGTGGCTCAAAATGGCACCGTCAGTTCGGGAGGCAACCCAATTCAGCTTGGTGAACGTTTCGCCGATCTTGCCGAGGTGCTGGCTGAGGGCAGACCTGATGTGGCACTTGCGGCACGTTTTGAATCTTCAATTGAAGGCGCAATACTAACGCCCGGTGAAATATCTTTTACGGGTTTTGATGGTCGTGCCGTGTTGATTCATATGCCGGAGTTACAGGCAGACCTGACAGACCCGGCACATCCCTGGATTCGTGGTCGTTTACCGATTCGTGCCTACAGTGAAGCAATTCAGGTGGGTCGAGACGGTT
Organism: bacterium; assembly: GCA_024228495.1. Lineage (GTDB taxonomy): Bacteria > Pseudomonadota > Alphaproteobacteria > Rhizobiales > JAKIUO01 > JAKIUO01. Next base: position 19,379 of record JAAETJ010000907.1, read on the forward strand.
CCACGTTTCTTGCAGGTTCCAACATCCTTCGGCGTCGGGCACTGGGTAATGCTGTGCCACTACGCGATTTCCTGACAATGCGTCGTCGTATTATTGCCCGAAGACGATTATGTCCCTGGCGTTCAGAAACCCTGATCGACAAGCTCGATCCGACGCCGCCTGGACGGCTCGATATTGATCCATCATTTGGCCTGTTCGCCATTGCCTCGACAGATATTCCGCAAAGCCATCCGAGTGGACCCACACCGCAACCGCCAGCCGTCTCGGTTGACTGGCAGACGGGTTACACGATGCGTATGGGTGCGCTGCCAATCGATCATCATCGTTATTTAAATGAAGAACCGTTAGTGCCCACGCGTATCGTATCTGCTTCTGGACGAATGAGTAAAGATACTGATCCCGTTTTTCTGGGACACACCATTCATCGAACTTTACAGGCGGCTTTTGATGCGATTGCGGCGGATCCCCAGGCAGAAGAAGTAGTGAAAATTGAAGACAGCGCCTTTTATGCGAATGAAGCGCTGTCCTGGCCTGCAGGACCTGATAGCTTGATACTTTTGTCTGCTCCATCAGAGCGCCCGATCATCGACATTGCCTCATCAACACCGGGACTGGCCAGGTATGACCATTTGAGCTTCACGGGGATTGCGCTGACTTCGGTTATCGCCAGTGTGATCTTGCCGCCAGCACAGACTATTGCGATTCGTTTATGTTCAGTGCTGCGCCAGGAATTACAACTGGTAATTGATTTCAGTGAGCAGACCGGGAGAGAGCGTTTGCAGATTGACTACAGTGTGCTGGCAGGTATTAGCACCGCGGACGCCGGCGAAATTATTATCACTGACAGTGTGCTGGATGCAGGTTCTGATGGTTTACTGGTGGCGATAGATGCCCCGATGGCAACATTGCAAATGGATCGTGCAACCGTCATTGGTCCGGCTATCCTGGAACGTGTCGATATTTCTGACGCCATTTTCCAACATGACCTTACTGCAGGTGAACGTTTCGAAGGTTGTGTCAGATATAGTCGAATAAGCAGTAATAGTCAGCTGCCACGAAAACACCGTGTTTTGACAGGCCTGCCTGTCGAGTTTGCCACCTTTGACCGTCATGATCCGGCACATCTTCGGCTCATGGAAATTGCCGATTCGCGCATTTTAACAGGGGCATCGGATGGCGGAGAAATGGGTGCCTTTAACAAGGCGAGCCTCAATGAATTAATTAGAGCTGTCAGGCAGCGCCTGCGTGAGCACACCCCAGCAGGGCTGACGACTGGCCTGATACGAATAGATACCTAGAGAGGGACTGATCATGAAAGGAGATTTCAGTAGGGGATACAATCCTGATACCAAGCGGGCAAAATCTTATCGGCGTGTTTTACTGCAACAGGGGCGAGCACTGCTCGACTCTGATGTTGCAGCGCTGGTTGATAACACCGACAAGCTAATTCGGGAAACAGTAGATCTACTTGGCTGCGATGCAGGATCCAGTGATCTTGGATATTTTATTACGCCGGGTCAATTACTCACACTGTTTGATCCAAGACTTGGCGTGGAATTCATAACCACGGGTGATGCAACAGCGGTACGTGATTATTCACATAAATATCTCGACCAATTACCGGGCCTATTGCTTAGTACAACAGGGGGTGCAGGGACAGTTGATGTGGCATTGCGTCATTCATTAAGTGCACCCACCGTAATTCGACTTTGGGTAAGTGCGGAGAATCCGGCTTCTGCAACAGTCAATGGTCAGGCTTTTGCCGTGCCGGGCTCGCCGGACTATAACGTGGTTGAAGTGACCACGTCCGGGGATGTGTTGAGTTTTAGCATCGATGCCACAGAGCCTTACTGGGTGGCGATGATTGAAACCCGTGAAGAGACAGCAACGGCGCCAGTAATTAATGCCGCTGCAGGTACTTATGAAATCGATGGGCTGACATCAAAAACCGAGGGCGGTATATGGCCGGATGTGTCATTTCCTCTTCCAGAAAATATTAATTCATTATTTGCCGGTGCCGCTAATGGCGACCGGTTTGCGGCTTATCTCGAAATACGCGAACGCCATTTCACTGCGGTTGATGATCAGGGCATACTGGAAGAAGCGCTCGGCGGAGAACACGATACCACAACACGAACAGAAGCCGTTGCGCAAATAAAACTGGCACCGTATACCGCACTGACGGTAGATGAAGTGCGCGCTGTTTTTGATCATGGCGTACAATTGCCTGGCGGTGGACTGGTGGTATCGACACCACCGGGTGTAGCTTCTGCCGATCCCTGCGACCTTCCCACACCGGGTGGGTATACCGGTCTTGAAAACAGGCTATACCGATTTGAGGTTCACCAGGCCAGCGACTTACTAACCGTCATCAAGTGGTCGAGGGAAAATGGCTCTGAGTTGTTTCCAGTATTGACCCTGAATACTGGTTCATTGACGGTTTCGGCACACTACGAAATACGTGATGGTGACCTGGTTGAAATTCTCAGTGATGCCATCGAGTTATCTGATTCGACTGAGGCTGCTTTGGATATGGGTTTAGTCCGGCCTCAGCTGATGGTTGGCGACCTGGTGAGACTGGTTGAGGCGGGTACCATCGCCTCGGGACAACAACGAGAATTCACCTTCGAGGATCCGCGTACCCAGGCGGCCATCCCGGCACTCGACATCACTCGCTATGCCACCGCCGGATTAAAACTGCGACGTTGGTCTAATGCTTTCATACGTAATGGCCTGGGTGTAGAAATGTTTAATATCGAAGACGGAATTGAAGTGGAAGTCTCGGGATCATTTGAACCGGCTGACTGGTGGCAGTATGAGGCGCGTGTGGGTGATGCCAATGCCAATGGTCCCTGGATTGCCGCTCCTCATGGGCCGGAACGCCTGTATGCACCACTTGCAGTCTTGCAGCGCCAGGCAGATAACGAGGCGGTGTTACTGCAGGCCTGGCTCGACAGTCGTTTCCCAAAACTTTGCAATATTCATGCAGATAACGTTGATTACGATAACAGCAAAACCGGGCTCGAAGCTGACACAGTTCAGGAAGCCATCGATGAACTGTTCGAACTTGAACCCACTATCATCAAGGCTGGTTGTGGCGAGATCGTGGTTCGGCCCGAGAATGATCTACAAAATGTTTTCGATAGTATTCCGGATGATGGTGATGCAAAGGTCTGCCTTGGTGCAGGTCGGCGCATCATCAATCAGACGGTGAGTATTGCAAACAAGGGTGATTTGATAATTAGTGGAATCGGTCGTGGCACTTTATTGTCTAGTGATACGCCCAGGATGATTTTTAATTTTACAGATTGTGATAGCGTAATTCTCAGAGATTTTTCACTTGAAACAGTAGAAGGTGCTTCGACGAACGGTGCCATTCTTAGCTTTAGCAATTGTGCTGAAGTGATTGTCGATGGTATATCAATACGTTCTCATGCGCGTGTTGATCATGGAGCATCCGCTATTCGTATTGAAGCAAGTAGAACCGGGGTTGTTCGACGGGTACATGTACGTAATAACAGCATTCGCACCAGCCAGGACGAAATTGGTGTGCTTATTCTGGATGCGCAAGATGCCAGGGTCGAAGACAATCATATTGAAGATCAAACGCTACCTTTTGATATCGTGACGAGGCTTGGAGACACTAATGATGCTCTCGCTGCATCTATTGGTAATGTTTTAATAGATAATGTTTTTGTGAACCCTGACGAATTCGATACGAATGAGTTTGTTGGTTCTCCGATTGTTGAAGTTTCAGCAGATCGATGGGGGCGACCGCGAATCTATAGCGGCCTGAATGAGTGGGGTAGACAGCCTGTGCTTTTTTCAACACACCCTGGATTCGATGACAGGATTTGGGAGAACATTATTGAAGCGAATCCCATCGAGACAGGTCCTACAACGCCGCCAGAATGGATTATCGCCAATATTCGTCGTTTGAAAGCGGGTCTGGCACGAGAAATGTTCGGAATAAGCACCTCTGCAACCATTCCTGCTCAGGCCGAGACGACTGCCAGATTTACAAGTTTAAGAAATGCCATCGTTGAATCAGCGCCTTTTACATTTGGCTCGCAGGGTATCGTTGTCGCATTGCGTCGAGGACCGAAACAGGGACGTCGTACCAGTATGAACGTGAACGATTTAATTGGTAATGAGCCGAAATCATTTGTTACCGTGACAGGTAATCGAGTGACGGGTTTTCGACAGGGTATCAACGTTGTCGCAAGTAACAGGGAGGACGACCGCAGTAATAATCTTTTCGCGACAGATGTGGTTATTAAAAATAATCTGTTGAATCTTCGCGTACCCTTGTTTGCACGGAAACGCCATGGTGTATTTGTTGGTCATGCTCTGTCAATTTCTGTGAGAGAAAATCGAATTGAGATGATTCAGCCCGAACGCCGTGACTGGGATGTTGCGCTACCACCGACTGACGGCATTCGCTTATGGGGGCGCTATGGTCCCCTGCTACATGTCCGGGATAACATCAATCTGGGTGTGACCACGGGAGTGCGGGTGAATGCTTTCAATACCGGTCACGGTTCATTCATTGGCAGTAGCTGGAATATTAGTGATAACGCATATAGTGGTTCTGGAAATGCAGAAAATATTTCAATTTAAATTGGATTTCTTGGTACTACTAACCCGCCTGGGTTATACTAGTCGCATCTGGTCGGCGCTTGCCGAGGTGATCATGTCACCGAGGGGGAGAGAAAACATTCTCTCCCCCACTTTAAACCTTCCCCTGTTGTTCACATTTAAGTGCTTGCCTCGATACTTCGTTGACGTGATGCTTGATTGTTTATCCCTCGCGAAGTTACAGGGACATCAGTTCGATGGTAGGTTGTTACCCGTAGTAAAATGAAAACCCTGGCCAGGACCAATCAGCCCGCCTCACCTGCTTCGCACGTTAAAGCGCCTGTGATCCCAGCACCCGACTCATCAACAGGTCATCCCGAACTGAGTCGCATTCAAAGTAGCCTGATTGGCGGTAGTAGTCTGCCGGCATCAACACGCCAGCGCATGGAAAAATCCTTCAGCGCTGATTTCTCTAATGTGCGTGTCCATACTGGCGCAGCAGCCAGTTCTGCAACAGGTAAACTATCAGCAGAAGCGTTTGCCAACGGACGCGATATTGCTTTTGCACCCAATAAATATCGCCCCGGCACTAAAAGCGGTGATCATCTCATTGCCCACGAACTTGCGCATGTTTTACAACAGCGATCCGGCGGTGGTGCGGTTGCCCAAACTAAAAGCACCGTTATTTCTTCAACAACAGACGCTGCCGAACGCGCCGCAGATGCTGCCGCTGATCGTGTCATGTCAGGTAAACCTGCACAGTTATCGCTCTCGGGTGCATCGACACGGGGTCGCATCATGCGACGTGCCAGGCTTGGAGCCGCTGCAAAATCACCCGTAGTTTCAGCACCTGTTAGTGGCATTGGTGCCACTAAAGCCGGGCCAGCGCCTGTTCTTACCCCGGTTATGACTTCGACGCTAAGTCCTGCGGGTGGAAAATTAACGGATTCAGCCGCTCGCAAATCGGCTCCTGCGGGGAGTGAACCAGCTAAATCGAAATCGCCCGATGAAGCACAGACTGCAGTGGCAGAAGCTGGTGATAGTCCTGCGACGGTCATGGTCGCGGGTGCAGCGGCTGGCGGACAGACCAAGGCGGAAACAAAACAGACCAAAGGTAAAGCTGGCGCCGAAAAGAAAAAAGAAAAAAAAGCCAGCGATGAAAAAGAAACTAAGCAGGAAGAAGATAAAAAAGACGCCAAAGAAGAGCTTGCCGATAATAAGAAAAAGGCAAAAGGTAAATTTGGTCGCGTGACCGGCGACCGCGGTGCGGGCGCTGCACGGGCAGCTTCACAACGATTGCAACAACGCTCCGAGGCAGTTTCGGTGCACGAAGGTGGCGCTGTGCGCATTGGCGGTGCACGAGCGGCGGCGGCACCGCCACCGAACGAAGCCGCTTCGCGCGGGCAGCAGCAACATGCAGATGATATGGAGCAAACCGAGGTGCCTGCCGGTGATGAAGCGGCAATCAGAAGCAACATGCGTAATGTGGTTGCGCAGAACGCACCTTCCTCTATTGAAGATCTTGAAGATATGTCGGGACCTGGCGGTGCCGGTCAGCGAAATGCTATGTCGGCGGCAATTGCTTCCGATGTTCAGGGTCAGACAGCTGCGGTAAACGACACGCTATCTGCAGTTGATTCTCCCCCGGAAGGACCGGCCTCAACACCAGCCGTGCCGCAACCCGAAGCCATGCCGGCCGCAGAAAGTGCTGCACCAGATCTGGCGGCCGCTGTCCCGCCGCCTGTGAATGAGGGCGCGGTTGATGCCTCAGAATTTAAAGAAGAAGCCGATGGTGCATTGGCAGAACACGATGTCGATGATGAAACACTCGCGAAATCCGATGAAGGTCCGCTGAAGGCCATCGGTGATGATAAGACATCGTTGAATGACAAAGTTGATGGCGCTGCTGACCGGGCCAGGAGCACAGAATCCAGTGCCAGAGATGGCGCCGCTGCTGAACTGGGTAATGCCGAATCGACCGGCGATTCAACCATGACACAGAGTCGTCAAGGTGGACAAACAGTAGTAAGTACAGAAGAGGAAACTACACGTACAGGAGATGAAACCGGTCGCGGTACAATAGCTGATCGTATTAACGGCATTTACCAGGCGGCTTCCACAGAAGTTAATACCAAGCTTAGTTCGTTAACTGAAACTTCAGTGAACAGTTTTCGCGAAAGACAGAGTGCGCGACTAGAAGCATTCTCTTCCGGAGTACGTTCTGACCTTGACGCATTAAAACGCAGACGTTATTCCGGTGCGGCAGGTTTATATCGACGCGGACGCGACTGGCTGCGTTCGATCAATTCAGTACCTGAAGTCAAGGCGCTTTACGAGCGTCACCGTAACCAGTATATCGCTGACATCGATACCATGATTGGTGATATCAAGACTGACATCGATACCGCGATTCAGGAATGTAAAGACACACTGGCCCAGGCAAAACTGGATATCGCCACACTGGTTAGCGACAACGAAGCAAGCATGGATGACGATGCCAGAGCGGCACTGCAACAGGTCGAAGGTCAGTTCCAGCAAATGGAACAGCGAATTGATCAGGCGGCAGAAGCCGCAAAAAGAGCGCTGGATAACGAGCGCCAGCGTGCCATTGATGCGATGGATCAGGCATTGAATGAGATTCGTGCGGAAAATGCCGGTCTGGTTGACAAGATCGCCAATGCGATCCAGGCGCTGGCCGATGCCCTTGGCAGGTTTATGCAGCTAATGGCGCGTATCACGCGCATGGGGATCGGTGCCTTTCTGGGGTCGGCGTTGAGCCAGGCAAAGGATGGTGTGCAGAACCACCTCTGGGAACAGTTGCAGGAAGCCTTCAAACAATGGCTGTTCAATAAATTACCCGTGCTGCAATTGCTCATAAATTTTCCACCCAACTGGGTGGAAATGCTCACGGCATTAACGACCAATTTAATCTCGTTGTTTACAGAAAATCTGCCGGCATTGTTGCCATCGATTGGCGTGGCCGCGATGATCTGGCTGGCGACAACACTGGCGGCGAAGTTGATACCCGGTGTCGGTGCAATCATGGCCGTCATCGATGGTATTCGCGGCGCCTGGGCACTGGTGCAGTCCTTGTTTTCAGCCGCACAGGCATTCTTCCAGTTCGTTATGAAAGTTGCAGAACCGGCTGCGGGTGCCGCAGTTTCTTTTGCCCAGGCACTGGCGCACGGTATTATGGCCGGTGTTGATGCCATACTCACTTTTCTCGGAGTTGATCGATTAATACGTCGGGTAGTGGGGGCTATAGCGAGGCCGTTTGGACGAATAATAAATCGAATCACCACGCGTTTTCGAGCCTTTATGGCACGACGTCGACAACGCCGAGGGCGACGACGTGAGCGTGATCGAAATCAGCGTCAGCGTGATGGTGGTCGTGATGGTAGCAGTAACAATTCAAGGCGCAGCGCGCGTAGTCAGGCACGACGCGATCGTTCTGCGAGTCGACGTCGCCGGGCGCAACGGGATAGGAATCGTGGTCAGGAAAGAAATCGCAGGGGTGAGAGTGCGGCTGATCGTCGGAGGCGGCGGCAACAGGAAAGGCAAAGAAGACGTGCTGAACGTTTACGTAGGGCCGTTGCTTTTGTAACACCGCGTGTTCAGTCTATGTTGAGACGCGGCGTTCCCAAGATTCTGTTGCGTACCAGACTGGCGCTTTGGCGTGTGCGATTTCGTATACGACGTTTACGGGCTGACTTTGCCAATGCCACGCTTGAAGCCGCAAATAGCCCAACGCGTGTTACTAATCGATGGTATCGTCAAAATAGAAGGGAGATATTTAGAAGAATTCGAGATCTTGCTGAAAGGCGATATCGTCAACATCCACGTCGGCCTCAACCAGAAATAGGTGATCAATCTGAGTCTGTGGGGAGTCGTGAAAGGGGCTCTCATGAAGATGTTGATTTTGCCGGTCATCAGCGAAGAATACGCAGTGGGTCTGGTGAAGGTAATGTTATTCACGGAACAAGACAGGGCGCGTCAGGTGTTGGCGGTGAGACATTTGGCGATTTGGGGTCCGGGGTACAACAGTCTGGATTATCTTCCCAACAGGTTGGTCAGCAGATGTCAGCGGCGCTAAGTGGCGAAGCTGTTCCTAATGCTGGAGTTGCCGATCTGGCCGCCATTTCTTTTGGTGCGGATGTTGCGCAGTCAAGAGCGGGCGGTGGTATTGCCGAAGTAACAGCGCGATTAGGTGTGGCAGGTTTACAGGGTGGGACACTGACACCCGAGCAAGCTTTTGGGAGTAGTGCTTCTGAACAGAGTCATACAGGTGCCAGACGTGCTGCTGCGGCTAGCCGAGAAAGAAACCGTTCAAGAACAGGTAGTGACAGAGCGACGGCCAGTCGAAGTGCTATTAGACGAGAGCAACGAGCACGACGAAGTACCGGAGGTCTGGTGCCACAAACGATGAAAGGATTCACCAGCGGTCGTGATAGAGCGATTGGTATGACGGGAGGTACGCCTACCCGAGAAAGGAGCGGCGCAGAAGCAAGAAGGCAGGCAAACGAGGTAATAAATCGCACGGTTCAACTGGTATATCAAGTGGTGGGTGGTAAAGCCTATACCTCGGTTGATAAGTTAATGGAAGATGTGGTTAGAATAATAGAGCAGGTAGATCGAGGCCTGAATTGAAATCAATAAATAATAGTTGATCGGTTTATGAATAAGCATTTTATTTTCAGGCTTGGCCCAGTTGATCGTGAAGAGGGTGATTTTTTTATGTATTACGTTTACCCAGGTAAAGATGATGCATGGGCCTTTCCTGCTGCCAGTGATGAGCAGGGCTTATCGTTAATTACCGAACACTTCCCAGTTGATGACCTTGTCTGCGAGGAAGCGCTTTCAGAGAGTGCAAAAAAATTTGGTATTAAAGTCGAAGCGTTTGATCAGGGGCGATCTCATGAGCTGACAATGATGGCCTATGAACATTTATCGGGATCACCAATGCATAATGTGCTTCAAGATTCGCTGGTCTGGCATTTTGCGCAGTCTGTTAATGATTTTGTAAAAGCGAAACCGTGGCTAAGAAAAAATTCTGGTAAACCAATCAAGGTAGAATTTCAAGGTAACTTAAATCTGGATACATTGATTTTTGTTCACCCAGATCACCAGGAATCTTCATTAAGCGTGCTTTTTGAAGTAGAAGAATCTGAACCAGCGATGCTTTCAACAGATTTTCTGGAATTAGCACACCGAGCGCATATGGGTGTGGAATTCCATCAATCACCTGTATTTGTGTTGGATGCTTTACAGCGTGCGCATGGTCTCGAAGTGATCCCTGTGCCCTATGTATTACTCGACGGACAACGTGTTTTCGCTAATGATTTACAACTAGGTATTCTTATCGTGGTGCTGACGGCTGTTGCCAGTCTTGATGATGCCTCTGAAGTCGCAAATGGCAAGCTGGAACTGGGTGATATCCAGTTGCTTGCAAATGTTTATCCAACTTGATTCATGTCACAGGGTTGGACCAACGTAAGTCTATTAATATCAAAGTAAATACACTCGAAACTGGCGCAAAACAGAGCTGAGCTGTGTCGTAATTCTGTGGATACAATAGAATGGCGCAGTTGGAGATCAATCGTTGGCTTCCTTGTCAGAAAGGTATGCCGCTTTGCTGTCGGTCAAAGAAGCCAGTTGCTCTCCCGGTTGCTCTCCCGGGGTCGGGCCAAGGTAAGTCATTGAATAACATACAAAATAAGCCTGAAAAAGGCTCAAAAACAGGCCTAAAAGGTCTTTTTTATGGGTAAAAACACAGTTATAAGGAAAGACAGGTTATGAGATAAACCTGTGAATTAATATATTGCACGGTACAAAATATAGTATAAGTCTTACTGGTCGCTAAGATGATGTCGGCTTATTCTATACAGCTCGATTTCGTCGCATGACGTATCAACCTTGCAACCGTGTTTGTAGGAGATCGCAGTATGAGTGAACACACACTTACCGATATTGATAATGAAACAGGTCATCGAATTGAACTGCCTGTGAAAACATCAACGCGTGGACCGAAAGCTGCAGATATCAGGCGTTTTTTCGCGAGATGGGTTATTTCACGTATGATCCAGGTTTTCTATCTACGGCCAGTTGCCAAAGCGAATTAACCTATCTCGATGGTGATCAGGGTGAGTTACTGTATCGCGGTTTTCCTATAGAACAACTCGCGGAAAAAAGTCGGTTTATTGAAGTTGCGCATTTAAATAAAAGGGGTCGGTGACAAATAAGAAGCATTCGCATTAGCTAGAATGCCAAGTTAGTTTACCAGGATTTCGCTCAACTCATTTGACAAAGGAGTTGTCATGCCAGGAAAAGCAATAGGGATAAATGCAAATGAAAACCATTTGTGACCGCCCCCCTTTTATACTTTAACGGGTACGTGCCGGAAATGTGTGTACGATCCAATCCTCTTGAGTTTCATCCATCGTCGCGCACATGATTGTCTCCCCATCCGTGCGCACATTCACCAGGCCATAGTGGTTCTTTTCCATGACCCTGGCTCGCCAGAAAGGTAGCCATTTGAATTTTGCCCCGAGAGGTCCCTGGGGTATCGTTGCGCCAACTTTGAGTTGCATCGTGCGATCGAGAATGGCTTGCTCCTGCTCTCGGAACAGGCTTCGGTTGGCTTTCTTGATGGCTCTGCTCCGGTTACTTTGTTGAGCCTCGGGCAAAGCTTCGATTTCGTCGGTTTCAGTGGGTGACAGCAGCGCTTTTTGATTGATCGCCCGATAGTGACGGCCGAGCAGACTGCCACTGTGGGTGACGTTGTCGTCTTCAGTCGTAACCCCGGAGTAGTCCAGCCGGTGAACGGTACCAAGACTGATGCTGCGTTCGATTTCGGTGCTGTATACCAATGGGGTCAGCAGCACATCATTGTCCCGGTCAATCTCAACTCGGCCGGAAATGGCGCTCGCAGCAACAATTTCAGGTCTCGGGTGAGCATGCCCTTCGGCGTCGCCAGACGAGATTACAGTTGCAGCTGGCCGCATTGCTTCCAGAAAACGATAGGAGATTTTGTGACTGCCGTGATGGCAGGCCTTGGCGACGTCGCATAACCAGGCGCCCATGCGGTCACCATAACAGGCGTTCAGCCAATCCATGCTTGGCTTATTGAGGTCGCCAGTCAGCATGATACTGGCATTGCCGATATCCAGGCGCAGGCATATCGAGTGGCCGTTGGTATTATAAGACTTGGGACCCAGATCCGGCAGGCTGGGTAGGCCTCCGCGATCGACGGTCACAGGCCCCAGCACTTTAACGGCGTACCCATCTACCGACCAGAGGTCCGGTAACTCGGCGCCGGTTTGTAGTGCATCGCGATCCAGACCGACACGCACGACCTCGGTATTGGCGTCATTGGCCAACACATCACGCACGAAATACTTCCAGGGTCCAGACAGCTCCGTGGTAGCGTTGTTAATGATGGATGTTTCGGCGTCGGCACGATCCTCGAGCAGGCGAACGAAATAGTTGAAATCCGTATCAAGTTCCCGGGGACCCAGGCCATCGTGATGGGTGGGATTAGCACCGCTGCGGTTTTCCCATCGTGACAGCCCGGGGTGATGGAAGGTAGTAATGTCTACCCCAAGACAATCCAGTTCACGATCGGCCAGAAAGTTGTTGCGTTGTGAATTGTGGCGCACCAGATCGTGCAGGCCACCGTAGTGGTCGTTGTCCGAATGGGAGGCCATCAGGCTGTCGAGTCGGATTCGAAAATCGCCGTAGTCTTTGTAAAACTTCCAGTCGACAAAGTCTGCTGCGTTTTTGCCGGTGTGTTGCTTGGAGCGTTCCAAACCGCCATCAATCAACAGGTGCCTCCCATCAGGAGTGTTAACGAGAATACCATCTCCCTGACCAACGTCGATGAAGTAGACCGACATAAGCGCTTCTTCCGTCAAACGTTCGGTGGCAACATCGCCCGTGAATCCGCGTGCGCGCACCCGGCAAACATTGTCACCACGTTCCATGATCTGCACACAATCCCCCCAAATGAGTGTGACGGTATGGTTTCGGCCTCGATTGAAGTATGTCAACGGTGCCGTATATGCCTCTTGATCGACGAGGTGATTGACGAATGCAACTTCAACGAGGTGTACAGTATGTACGAAGCCTGTTTCACCATTGACGATGACGCGCGTCCAATTCGTGCTTGCGATACCGCTGGGTAGTTCGACTTCATCACCCCAACGTAATGTGTGTCTCACGTTGCTATTGCCGGACGCCGAAACATGCATGTCAGTGGTGAAATCGCGGCGGAATTCAGCGCGATCGTTGCGTACCTGGTAGTCCGCGTCGCTGAAACCCAGTGCATCCGCCTCCTCTTGATAAGCTCGAATCCATCCCTTAGCCATGGTCCCTCCCGTCGGCGATAACAGCTTTACCCTAGCGTTGCATAAAATCTGCCCAGAAACTGACTACGCTGCCTTCTCAATCTCATCCAGGTAATGCAACAACTCGTTTTGCACAGACTGGTTGGTGCTCATAGAAAGTGTCAACCAGCCTTGAGGGCGGATCAATCGGCCGGCACGCTGAATAATCCGCCGCCGTAAGGTATTCAATTGTTCAAAATCCCACAGCGCAGGCCGTTTCTCCTGTGTCGTACGTGAAGGAGCCCGCGTGATCATTTGCAGTTCCCGTGAAAGGTTATGCGCCAGCACGGCAGATAACAGATAGACCTGGTTACCGCGCCAGGTGCGTGTGGGCACATAGCTCAGCGCATTCTGAGATTTGAGCTCGGCAAAAATCCCTTCCTGGCTGCCGCGACCGTTA
>JAAETJ010000908.1 GCA_024228495.1 bacterium
CTCTGCCTACACCTCTTGACATAACGTGATAAATTGCGCCTTCATATTGTATTCTCCAAGGTCGTGCCATAGCCGTACATTATCAATCTAAAACTCCGGCTTGTCAAGCATATTCTGCTTTCAAGGTCTGACCCCAATCTTTTCCAATCTTTTTATCATCATTTGTAAGGAAAATCTTCCCTCTGCCTATACCTCTTGACATAACGTGATAAATTGCGCCTTCATATTGTATTCTCCAAGGTCGTGCCATAGCCGTACATTATCAATCTAAAACTCCGGCTTGTCAAGAATATTCTGCTTTCAAGGTCTGACCCCAATCTTTTTCCACCCCCAGCACCCTGTCGGATGATGCCGTCTCGACCCAGAAAGGCTCCGTTGCCCAAGTAGCGTGGTTTGGTGGTAGACGGGGAAGGTGCACCTGGGCGGCGGACGTTCGTAGTGCACACGGCGGGAAGTGGCGTGCACCTGACATATTCGCCGAAATTGAACCGATAGACGGGGTTGTGATTGCCCGTCCCGGCGTAGACCGGTACGCCCCAGATGCGTGACAACTCGAGCAGCAACTGCTGGTTTTGGCCGATATTGCAATGCTGCAAATGGACGAATCCTCTTGCAGTAAAGCGTCCCTTGAGTCTTGACAATTGCCTTTCGAATAAACTCAAGTTATTCAAGTTGATCCGGTCGCTACCGATCTGA
>JAAETJ010000909.1 GCA_024228495.1 bacterium
GAATCACGCAATGCAAAGCGCCAGAAATATTGCTGCAAACCCGAATGCCGTAAAGCCAGCAAAGCGGCAAGCCAGAGGCGTTGGCTGGCAAAACCTGAGAACCAAGGATACTTTTCTGGACCCAAAAACGTCAAGCGCGTTCAGCTATGGCGCGAGGACAACCCGGGCTACTGGCGCGGCAAGCGTAAAACCGCCAAAGATGCGTTACAAGATCCCTTAAATCGCCAACCAATTGAAAACAATACCAATAATGTCGATTTTGCAAACGATGCGTTGCAAGATTTCTTAATCGCACAACCTCCCGTTTTACTTGGATTAATCGCCAATTTTACCGGCAATGCGTTGCAAGATAACATGGTAATCACCCTCCAGCGTCTGCAAAAATTGGGGCAGGATATTGTCACCAATTTAACCCACAGCAAAGGAGGTCACTATGGTATCCAAGGTTCCCATCGTTGACGAACGCATCCGCAAGGTCCCCAGGCACTTCAGTTGGATCGATCACCGCCTGGTCCGGGATCGGCACATTGAAAATTGCAGTAACGCGGCAGCCGCCCTGTATCTTTTTCTGGTCACAGTCGGTGATGTAAAGGGGCTGAGCTATTATGGCGACAAATCAATCATCAAGCGCTTATCGATGGATCAGAGCACTCTGAACAAGGCCAGAGCCAACTTGATTCGCATTGGGCTGATCGCATGGCAAAAACCGCTTTACCAGGTATTGTCTTTAGACCGTGCGCAACGTGAAAAACAAGCACCACGCTCAAACATGGACAATGCGCTCTCTTTGGGCGACATCCTCAAAATGGCCAGGGAGGGCACATCATGATCAATTATGAAACCTTTGTGAAAATAAAAGTCTACAAAGATCAGCACGGCCTAAAATGCAGCCAGATCGCAACAGAACTCAATCTTGATTATCGCACGGTTGAAAAATGGATTGAGAAAAAGCAGTACCAGCCCAGAAACTCGCCCCGCCGTACCAGCAAGCTCGATCCGTTCAAAGGTCAAATCGTACGTATGTTGGAAACCCATCCTTACTCGGCGGTTCAAATCTTCCAGCGAATCAGGGAAGACGACTTTGACGGTGGCTATAGCATTGTCAAAGAATATGTGCGAAAGGTCAGGCCGCCAAAGATCAAAGCATTTTTAAAGCTGTCGTTTGCCCCAGGTGAATGTGCGCAGGTCGATTGGGGATCCTATGGATCTGTCGCCGTGGGCGAAACCAGACGAAGACTGAGCTTTTTCGTCATGGTGCTTTGCTACAGTCGAATGATGTACGTGGAGTTTACCGTCAGCCAGACCATGGAACATTTTTTGGGCTGTCATCAAAATGCCTTTGAATGGTTTGGTGCGGTTCCCGGCAAGATCATGGTCGACAATCTGAAATCAGCCGTGCTCAAACGCATTGTCGGCAAAGATCCCGTCTTCAATCCCAAATATCTTGATTTTGCCAACCACCACGGGTTCACCATTGTGCCCTGCGCCGTTGGAAAGGGAAACGAAAAGGGACGTGTGGAAAGCGGTGTGGGCTATGTGAAAAAGAACTTTCTGGCCGGTCTTGATATCCTGGATTTTAAGGTGCTCAACCCGGCGGCCATCCATTGGCTGAACACCGTGGCAAACGTTCGGCTTCACGGCGAAACCGGTAAACGGCCTGTAGACAGATTCCAGCGCGAACGCCAAGCGATGATAAAACTGCCGCCACACGCTTACGACATTGCCACCATCGATCAAGTCAGGGCATCCAGGCAGTTCCGTGTGGCAGTGGACGGCAACCGATACAGCGTGCCTGCCGAATATGCCGGTGCCCTGCTCACCTTAAAGGCATATCCGGATCGGATCTGTATCTATCATCGAGAAAAACTGATTGCCCGGCATGTGCGAACCTACGATAGACGACAGGATATTGAACTGCCCGATCATCCCAAAGCGCTTTTGGCCCAACGCAGAAAAGCCAGGGATCAGAAAATTTTCATGCGCTTTGTATCCCTGTCCGATAAGGCCGACGCTTACTACCGGCAACTTGAAACCCGCCGTATGAACCCACTTCACCACATCCGGCAAATTGTTGCCTTGAGCGAAATCTACGGCGATCAAGCCGTGCAAAGGGCTATCAAGGATGCTTTTACCTTCCAGGCCTTTTCTTGCGAATACATCGCCAATCTGCTCGAGCAGCGGGTCCGAAAGCTTCCC
>JAAETJ010000910.1 GCA_024228495.1 bacterium
GGGCCCTCAAAGGGAATATTTTCAATATCGCCAAAAAATCCGGTTGCCATCATCAAAGCCCTTTCATCGTCGGGTAAAGGCGGGTGTATTTTTCATAGGCCTGATCAAAGGCCGCAGTGAGGTTTTTTTCAGGTTCAACGGTGTCGGCAATTTTCGGCATCGTACAAACTGTTGAAGGCTCCAGGTTTTCGGCCGCCAGCATACCAAGTCTTGCTGCACCAAAAGCGGCGCCAAAATCACCGTCTTCTGGTATATCAATTGGAATATTCAGGATCGTGGCAATCGCCTTTAGCCAGTATCGTGAATTGGCACCGCCGCCAACGGCCGTTGCCCTGTCAATTGTCGTACCGGCGGTTTGCAACGCTTTCTGGCAATCGCGAAACGCAAATCCGACACCTTCCATCACCGCCTGGGTGAGGTCGCTTTGATCATTGGCGTGACAAATAAAAGAAAAAACTCCCCGGATGGAGGCGTCGTTGTGCGGCGTGCGTTCGCCTGAAAGGTAAGGCAGAAATGTAACACCATTGGGTGCCTTGAGATTTAAACCCAGTTTGTCACTCAGTTCTCCCGCGCTGCAACCGGCAATGCCGGCGAACCAGTTAAGTGCATCGGTGGCTGACAATATTACGCCCATCTGGTGCCAGCGGTCAGGTAAAGCATGGCAAAAGGCATGTACTGCGCTGTCAGGATTGGGCAGATAGGCATCATTGGCGGCAAACAGCACGCCGGATGTTCCAAGAGAAACA
>JAAETJ010000911.1 GCA_024228495.1 bacterium
CGGCCCGTTTTGCTGGACCGATGAAGAGCGGGAAATCCCGTTTTAAAACCCCGTTACCGTATAACGTTTTGTAGGGAATAACACTTCCCGTACTGGTTTATTTAGCTATGCGGGACCGACTGGAAGATTAAGTGATAAGGTTCTGTATGGAAAATAAAATCGGGAGACGGAAAGCAGCACATTTTAGGGTTACACTGCACCGTAGGCTTACCGCTCCCGATGGTCACACTATACCAATTTTTGTAGAAATTTCATAAATCTGTGATAGTGTGAGGATATGGCCAACGATACCGACAACATCATGCTGGAAATCCTGAAGAAGCTTCAGGCCGGGCAGTCACGCCTGGAAGACGGGCAGCGTCAGGCCAATGAACGGCTGGCGGCGATTGAGCATCATATGGCCGGGTTTCATCTCAGTCTGACCACGCACACGGATGAAATGGACACGCTGAAAAGCCGTATTGACAGAATTGAACGGCGGCTGGAGCTGGCCGACGATCCCCAGGGCGACGCCTAAGCTTTCCTGTTTCCGCCCTGGCCGGATCGGCCAGGATCAACCGCACCCCCCTAAAAACCGCTGATTTTCGGGCCTTACGGCCATCGAAATGACGGTTCTCGTTGAGTTGAGCGGAAAGATTCGGGTGATTGTCGGTGATCTTGTGGGTATCAAACGCACACCGTGCAACAGCCAGAAAAAACACCTGCGCAAAGCCAAACCCCGCAAGAAATAGGCACGTAGTTCGACCTACGCAGGCCAGAAAAAACAGGGTTTTTCCTTGTTTTTTAATAATTTAGCGCGCCTTGCCAAATCCGCTAATATATCTTTAATATTTTATAATCCACGCGCGCGATGCGCGCACCCGCAAGACAAACAAAAGTTTGTTATATCATCATGTTTTTTTGCCTACGCTCTGCACCAAAAAAAAACAAAAAGGAGTTCGCTACGCTCACCAATCTTTTGTGTGACTGATCACAAATACGCTCCCGCTTCGCGGATCGCCTTTGTGAAAACAAAAA
This sequence comes from bacterium, assembly GCA_024228495.1. Taxonomy (GTDB): domain Bacteria; phylum Pseudomonadota; class Alphaproteobacteria; order Rhizobiales; family JAKIUO01; genus JAKIUO01. The sequence goes on from JAAETJ010000911.1 coordinate 1,018, forward strand.
GGAGTTCGCTACGCTCACCAATCTTTTGTGTGACTAATCACAAATACGCTCCCGCTTCGCGGTCGCATTTACGGTTCACCGTCCATCCCTAGACTTTCAGCACAGTGCCAACTGATTCCCGTTTGAGGACTGCACGGGTCCCTCCGTGCGTGATAGGTTCTGGAATCGGTTTAGCAGGGAAGAACGGACAGGACAGGAGTTTTACTGGCCCGCTCAGTGCCAACTGAAAGACCACAGTTGCTTGACAAGGAACAAAAACGGATAGGGAGGTGCGTCAATCCCCGCAGGAGCCCCACAAAGGCGTTTTTAAGACTTCATGGGTGTACCCCCCCCCAAGGAGGGGCACCAATCCCCGCAGGAGCCCCACAGAGGCGTTTTTAGGAGGACCGAAGGGGGATGTTGGCCCTCAGCCGTAAAAACGCCTGTACGGGGCTTAGAAGCGCCCACAGGACCCTAGCGACCCCCCGCCCTCAACCGTTATCGCTTACCCACCGATCTCGTTATCCGGTAACGCTGGGTTTTCCAACCGAGAGAATAGGCCATGCCCTTGTCCAGTGCCGAACGCCAGCGCCGCTACCGCCGCCAGGTGCAAACTGGGCGGCGGATCCGGATCGACCTGTGCCTGCCCGAGGATGTCGGGAATAAGCTGGGCTATCTGGCCGAGCATTGGGGATGCTCGAA
>JAAETJ010000912.1 GCA_024228495.1 bacterium
ATCTAAAACGGCGATGGGTAATAATCTAGGCTGCACGCACTTGACTGAGTTACTCGGCCCGGTCGCCACCACAGCGATACAGACAATGGCCAGTGAGCGCATGAAACAAAAAACGGTTGCTGAAAAAACACGTGATGGATTTAAATCACCTTTTATCAATAGCTGTCACGCCCTGGCCGCCGACAGTCCTGTGGTTAAGCAGCATTGGCCAGATCAGTATCAGCCGCAACTAGAAACAGACTAGTAGTTAGCCTTTCGCTTTTATAGCGGCATCCATGCTGACCACATTTTCTGCCATCTTTGCCGAGGCTTCATCTATCATACGACCGTCCAACGCTGCTGCGCCCTTGCCTTGTGCAGCGGCTTCTTTAAGCGCCTCAAGTATGCGTCTGGCATGCTCTACTTCTGCATCTGCCGGAGAAAATACTTCATTGGCGAGTTCAATTTGTGAAGGATGTATAGCCCACTTACCCTCGTAACCCATGGCTGCAGCGCGGCGTGCACCCAACAAATAACCATCGGCATCGTTGAAATCACCAAACGGGCCGTCTACGGGACGCAAACCATAGGCGCGGCATGCCACGAGCATACGTGAAAGACCGTGATGCCACTGATCGCCGGGGTAGTCTGGGTTCAGTCCACCGATATTGGTGGTGCGTGCCCGACAACTGGCAGCATAGTCGGCAACGCCAAAAT
>JAAETJ010000913.1 GCA_024228495.1 bacterium
AATGAACCGAATGACACAAGTTTCCCCCTATAAACCGACAAATAAAATCCGCCTTGTCACGGCCGCTTCCCTCTTTGATGGTCACGATGCCGCGATCAACATCATGCGCCGCATTTTGCAGGCGTCGGGTGGAGAGGTGATTCACCTGGGACATAACCGCAGCGTGCAGGAGATTGTGAATACGGCCGTGCAAGAAGACGCGCAAGCCATTGCCATTACCAGCTACCAGGGTGGGCATGTCGAATTCTTCAAATACATGTACGACTTGCTGGCCGAAAAAGAGTGCAGTCACATCAAAATTTTTGGTGGCGGCGGCGGCACCATCCTGCCATCCGAACAAGAAGAGCTGCACAAGTACGGCATTGCTCGCATCTACTCCCCCGACGATGGGCGCGAAATGGGGCTGCAAGGGATGATTAACAACTTGCTGCAGCAAGCCGATTTCCCTACCGGTAAGCTCGATGTGGACAAATGGCGCACGGCTATCCATGAGGCATATGGCTCCATGATGACATCGAATGGACAGCGTGGTGGCGTGGTGCTGCTGCCACAGGTGAAGCAGTGGGTGACACACCGTGCGTTGGCGCGGCTGATTTCGGCGGTGGAAAACGAGCCAGATTTAGTGGAACCTATTATGGAAGAGGTGCATCAGCGGCTTGATGGGTTGGCGCATCCACCTGTGCTGGGCATCACTGGCACAGGTGGTGCCGGTAAATCGTCGTTGGTTGATGAGCTGGTGCGCCGCTTTTTGCTTGATTTTGATGACAAGCATATTGCCGTTGTTTCTGTCGATCCATCTAAGCGCAAGACGGGAGGCGCATTGCTTGGGGATCGCATTCGCATGAATGCGGTGAACAATGAGCGTGTTTACATGCGTTCGTTGGCAACGCGGCAGTCGAATTTGGCATTGTCGCGGCATATTCCTGAGGTGCTCAACATTCTGAAGGCGGCACAATTTGACCTGATTGTTTTGGAAACGTCGGGCATTGGTCAATCTGATACGGAGATTATCGATTTTTCGGATACGTCGCTGTACGTGATGACGCCGGAGTATGGTGCAGCGACGCAGCTTGAGAAGATAGACATGCTCGACTATGCAGACCTGATTGCGATTAATAAGTTTGACAAGCGGGGGGCGCTCGATGCGCTGCGCGATGTGAAGAAGCAGTACCAGCGCAATCACAGGATGTGGGAGGCCGATGTGGAAGAGTTGCCTGTTTACGGCACCATCGCCTCTCAATTTAATGATCCAGGCACCAATGAACTTTATCGCACGGTGATTGATACGATTGCTGAAAAATCTGGAGCAGATTTGCAAACGTCAT
>JAAETJ010000914.1 GCA_024228495.1 bacterium
CGCTCAAGAGGCTCTAAGGAAAGCTCTCCGTAGACGGAGCGAAAGTCAAAAAAGATACAGGTCTCGAGTACAGACCTCTCCATTTTCGCGAAAAATCAGCCTCATTTTTGGACACTATCCTACTTCATGGGGCTCTCGCCGACCTCAACCAACAGTCGCTTACCCATAGGGGTTTGCGCTCCGAAACTGCTTAACTTACGGCAGAGGTACTCCTGCGCCGCACGCCGCTTGGCTTGTTGAAGCGGTTCCAGCCGCACCCGGACCTCAGCGTCAGTACAACGTATCCATCCATGGCAGTCGGTAATGGCGTAAAACAGATCAACCAGATCGTTTTCACACTCATAACACTCGCGTAACCAATCGGTCATCTGTTTGCGGACGTTCCATACGGCTGTGGTAACCGCATCGAACAGGTACTTGCCCTCGTTATCGATCTGCTTGAAGGATCGATAATCCGTCAGCTTTGAGACATCGATCTTTTCCGGTAACGCCTGCTTCTCTTTTCGGATCTGCTCGATTAGCGCCTGCTGCTGTTGAATCTCATCTTCCATGCGTTGCCGACGGCTATTGCGTCTTGGAGAGCCATCTTTTTTCTTACTTTCCGGCGTCTTGAGCAACTTTCGCAAGAGTCTGTCCAGTTTTTTGCCAAGCCGTGCGAGTAGATTACTCTTGTCCTTGATCTCCGGATTACCGATCTCCTGGCGCGCACTATCGACCAACTTGAAGCCAGGGTGATAATGCAGGGGGTGGCGATCCCGAATATGTTTGAAGGTGTTCTCCGAAGCGCCCCAGCGGCTGAGTATCGCGCGTGTGGCCTCCTCCGTGCTCAAGACGATGGAACCGTCATGGGCCAGCCCGGCGGTACGTCGATGGCTGCTGTGGTTCCAGATAATCAGATGACGCAGGGTGAAGATGTGTTCGGGCTGTTCTTCATTCTCGGCATAGCGGAAGGTCTTTTCGGCCTCCAGCACACTGTAGCGCTTGCCGTTAAACTCGAACCGGATCGTGAAACGCTCGTCCGGAATGGCTCCCAGGCGCTTTGTGTCCACGTTTTTATCCCAGGTGACAAAGGGTTGCCCGGCCTTAACCAGCTTGGAGAAATAGCCGCTGTCATAGCCTTCCCGATCGAACACGGCGATGGGGCGTGCCGGGAGTTCCGGCAACCACTGCTCGACCACTTCAAGAATCTGCTGTTTCATCTCCCCCTTGCCCTCTTCGATGACAAAGTCGACGATCCGTCCGCTCGCATCACAAGTCACTTGGCTGGTTCGGCCCGGTACCGGCATGCGCCGCTGGGTGTTGTAGCTGTAATGGACCTTCTCCTTGCCCGTGTAGGGTAGCAGATGGCCGTCGGTAAACCAGATCCACGAACAAATCAAACCACAACGGATCTGATGACGAAAATAATCGTTCAACAAGGTACGGGCCAGGCCGGAACGCGCTGCCTCATAGAACCATTCCCAAAGGATGGTTTTGGAGGGTACGCGCCCCAACCCCAATACCCGACCCGCTTCCCGTTTGCGTACATGCTTGATCTGCTCTATAGAACGGATATTTCGCCCACTCATCAGCAGGAAAACCGCAAAGATCCGCCAGGCCTTGCCAAAATGCCCCAGGATCAGATGCAACCAGTTCCAGTGCGTAATCAGTGAAATCCAGTACAGAAAAATGCCTGCGTAACGGGTCGCCTCCCAGTCATGGTTTTGTGAAAAAGGTTGCTGCTCGGCGGGTACTTGCCGAGAGCGGTCGTTCTCCCCGAACGAGAAGTTCAGGCTGGCCTGAAGCGACTCCTGTTGTGCCTTCTCGGCCGCTCTTTGCTCCGCACGAATCGCCGCGACCTGCTCGGCCTTGTTGCCCTGAGCCCGCTCGGAGGCATGCAATTTCCGCTGCTTCTCCCGATCGTTACTCTCCCCGGGATTATAGTTGTGGACCAATCCTTCGGTTCCGAAACGCTTGTGGATTTCCAGATAGTTATGAATGGTTTGCCGGGAGATTCCCAAGGCCTCCGCCAAGCGCGATTGTATGACTCCGAGCTGGACCGCTTCGATTATCAGAAGCTTTTTGGCAAGCTTGTCGGACAGATCTACGATTTTGATCGGCTGGTCGTAGTGAAGCAGATGGCAATGCTTCTTCTCCTGATCGGAAAACTCCAATACAAAACCATCCCCCAAAGAGTATTTTTGCTTTCGACCTTCCGGTTCGGAAAATAGATCACCTGGAATCATTCTGTGCGCCAGCCAAATGGAGAGGATAGGAAGAAAACTTACACTAATATTTACGTATATTCAAGTTACAACTTCTTATTAAGCGGGTTTCTGCATTCGATTGTCCAATTATCTCGGTTTTAATGGGTTCCGGAACCGCCTATGGGGCATAGGATGAGGCAAGAGGCAAATGAATGGGCGGCGGTTAGTCGGTTGACCGGTGGTGGTTGGCACCGGAATGTGGACTCATTAAGAAGGGCGATTCAGACAAGAATTATGCACATCTCTTCTACAGACACGGGGTATTTTGGCGCTCTGGGGCGCTTCACGGTGTCCAATTATCGTCGGAATTCCTCGGCTCGAATGAAGAATCAATGACTTACATTCCCATGGTGTCAACATGGTGTTGAGGTCTGAAAATAGAGTTATTATTTAGTGAGTATAAATGCCTTGGAGAGTCGAAGATGTGCGGCATAGTTGCCTGCCTTGCCCTGACGCCTTTTGAAAAAGTCCCAGATGTGGGACCGGGCATAAGTGCGTTGCTACATCGCGGTCCCGACGGAA
>JAAETJ010000915.1 GCA_024228495.1 bacterium
CTCCGCCACTGCCATATTCGCAAACTTACAATAAACCAGGCTATCAATCACCGCCGCCGAATTCTGGTGAACCGACACAATGCCCGCCTTACCTTGTGTGGCAAATCGGTCAATCAGGCGTGGTAATGACAGCACTTCAGGGCCTAACATATTGCCCGTTTCGTGACACGCCCCCCGATTGCCGGTGGCATAGACCAGCCCTTGACCCTGCATGCCGCGCGGATCATAAGCGGGCAGTTCTAGCTTCTTGACGCTCATCGAAAGTTCTGGTGCGCCATAGTTGTTTGCCATGCGATAGCTACCTTCTGCCATCTCATCGCCAATGCCATTGCGATAAGCTGTGTCTCGAATCAAGCCCAGCAGTTTATCGGCCTGTCCAAAGCCAAGATCGCTGTCAATCAACCCTTTTTCGGCCAATTCCATCGCACAGCCAATCGTGTTGCCCATCGAAATGGTGTCTAATCCCATGTCGTTGCAGAGGAAGTTGGATTCGGTTATTGTGTCCAGATCATCAACGCCACACTGCGCTCCAAATGCCCACGCCGATTCAAACTCTGGCCCTTCCCCTTCTTTACCACTCTTTGTTTTGGTAATGCGCGTACAGGTAATGGGGCAGGCCCAACATGCTTGATTTTTTACTA
>JAAETJ010000916.1 GCA_024228495.1 bacterium
CAAGAGTCGGAGAAGTTGAAGATATGTCTAATGCCTGTTTATTCTTATTGTCCGACAAAGCATCTTTTATCACCGTGTTATGTTTAAAGCTGATATAGGCTTTCCCCATTAACAGATCCCATGATCCATCTGGATCAATATAAGTTCACCCCCTTGTAGATATTGGGATAGAAAGCCAGAAAAAAGGCCGGTCATCCCTATGTTATTGTGGTACGTGCAAACGAAATCACACAACAGGAGGAGACCGACCTATGGCTCGTATATTGCCAGAAATTTCTACCGTAGAGCAACATCAACAACTGGTTCTTGATAATCCAGATGTCTACCGTCCGGCTTGTTGTCCACATTGCGGCAAGGCAGGTCTCCACCATCATGGCCATTATGAACGCAGTACACCCAAAGGAGAGGGACAGTCTTTGTTGTTCGGGGTGTTATTTATTATTCGTTTCTTCTGTCCGGGATGCCGTCGCAGTTGTTCACGCCTGCCAGGTTGCCTATCTCCCAGACGTCACTATGGGTGGAAAACCCAGCAGAAAGTTATTGAATTTCTGATGGCCGGACAATCGATCCATCAGGTAGCACGGCAGACATGGCCTTATTACCGCACTGTCGGGCGGTGGTGGCAACGATTGGAAAGCTGTTTTGACCAACACGCAATGTCTCTTCGCAGTCGTTTTCCGGATCTGGGTCGCAGCGTGGAGTTGAAAGGCTTTTGGTCGCGGTGTTTTTCTGTCATGAGTCTGGCACAGGCCATGGGGTGGCTGGATCATGAAGGCATCCCTGTACCATGATGTGTTGATGTAAAGCGGTTGTGGGATGCGACGAAACAAGAGATAGCATCATCCCACAGACCTTGCCCATGGAAATGATTGGCTGGTTGAGTTCTCCTGTCTCTCCTTTTTAAAACCTTAGGAGAACTCAATGAAAGTCATTCATCCCGTCGCCCTGTTCCGTAGCACGGTACTCGGGCCGCTGATCAGTCGTGATCAGTTGCTGCGCGGTGATCTCAAGTCCACGATCAAGATGCTGGCTTCGCACCGCTATAACATCCCCGGTTCACGCAACAACCATTTAAGCGAGAAGACCATTGAAGCCTGGTACTATGCCTGGCGCCGGGGTGGCATTGAGGCGCTCACGCCCAAGTCCCGTTCAGACCTGGGGCAATCGAAAATGCCCCTTGAACATCAGGAAGCCATACTCGCCACAAAGCGTGAGAACCCACGTCGATCCATTGATCGTGTCATTCGTTTACTGGAGCGCCGGGGTCAGGTGGTCAAAGGGGAATTGAAGCGTGCTTCTGTGCACCGCTTGTTGCAGGCGCATGGTTTGTCGCGCCCCAGTGGTGCGGCCAGTGAGGTGGAGGAACATCGCGCCTATCTGGCCGAGTTTGCCGGTGATATCTGGTATGGCGATGTGATGCACGGTCCGGCGGTGCCGGTGAATGGTCGGCTGCGTAAAGTCTATCTAGTTTCCTTGATGGATGATGCTTCACGGTTGATCACACATTCCGCTTTTTGCCTGGGGGAAACAGCACTTGATATTGAGGGCGTCCTGAAACAGGCGGTGCTCAAGCGCGGCTTACCCAAAAAGCTGGTAATCGACAATGGATCGGCTTATCGCGCCAAAACCCTGCAGGCAGTCTGTCTGCGTCTGGGTATTCACCTGATCTACTGCCGTCCCTATGCACCCGAAGGCAAGGGCAAACTGGAAAGATGGCACCGGACCTTCCGGGATCAGTTTCTCACTGAACTGGATCACTCCCGTCTGAGTGACCTGAGTGATCTCAATGCGCGCCTGTGGGCCTGGGTGGAAACCATTTATCATCGCACACCTCATCGTGGTCAGGGTCTCAATGGCGACACGCCACTGCAACGCTATCAACGGGATTTGGCGAAAATACGCACTCTGGGTGTTCTGGCAGGACAAATTGATGAACTGTTCTACCATCGTGTCGCACGAAAAGCGCGTAAGGACGGCACGGTCTCTTATCAGGGAAATCGTTTCGAAATCCCCTACGAGCACGCCGACAAGCAGGTCGTGTTAGTGGTTGACCCGCACAGCCAACAAGTCATCGGCGTGGAAGATGATCAGGGCAAATCACTGGGCGCGGCCACAGCGCTGGATGCGGTATCGAATGTGAACCGCAAACGGCGTAAACCTCAACCCGAAAAGGCCTCCTTTATACCGCCTGCCGAGGCAGAGAATGAAGTGGAAATGGCCTATCGTCAATACCATGGACACAACCGGGAGGAACAGTAATGGTGTTACAACACTTTGGTCTGAAACACTTTCCGCTGAGCAAGCAGAATACCGATCTGTGGGATGATGGCAGCCTGATCCGCCTTGATGAACGCTTCCAGTGGCTGCTGAAGAGTCCGGGTGTGGGACTGTTAACCGGTGAAGCCGGTATCGGCAAGACAGCCGCTCTGCGCCAACTGACCCGTTGCCTCAACCCTCACCGTTACCAGGTGATCTATCTGGCCGAGACGGACTTTGGCCGCCTTGATCTGTATCGTTCTCTGGCACTGGCCTTCGGGCTGGAACCCGCCTATCGACGTGCGGCCTTGTGGCGTGATATCAAAGCGCGTATCGAGGAGTTAGCCGATGGAAAAGGGATCGTGCCGTTATGGATTATCGATGAAGCGCAGAATCTTCCGCCGGAATTCTTTCGAGACCTGCCGGCCTTTCTGAACTTTGCTTTTGATTCCCGCGACCTGATGGTGGTCTGGCTACTCGGACACCCCGGCCTTGCGCGGACACTGGAGCGGGCACCCTATGCGGCGTTGGCCAGCCGAATCCAGGTACGCCTGCAACTCAAACCCATCATTGAAAGGGAACGGTTCGGCGAACTGATCGAACATGCCTTCAGGCAAGCCGGTGCACAGAATACCCTGCTGTCGGACTCCGCTGTTGAGGTGCTACGCCAGGCCTCACAGGGATTGCCACGACAGGCTGGGCGCATTCTAAAAACCAGCCTGCAGTTAGCTGTACCCAAAGGACTCAATCATCTGCCGGATGACCTGATCGAGCAAGCCATTGAGGAATTATTATGAAAACCGATCCAGTCTTCCAGTTACCGGAGAACTTACCGCCTGAAACCGTTCTGGCCTTGGTTGACTACTTCAAAGAGATGGCCGACGTCGTCTGGAAACAGTACGAGTCTGAATTACTTGACTACCTCCTTGAAGAACGCAACAACTCGTCCTCTCAAGTGGAAATCGAATTCTTCGATGATATTGAGTTTTAACCCCGTGAATTTCCCGGGCTGAATCAGGGAGGCATTCCCCCTGCTTCAGCTCGCAATTTTTGCGATAAAAACCCTAAAATAGGCAGCGCTAAAAACTCTTTATCAGTTTGGGACGTAACAATAAGACACCCATCATCAGCTTTTGCACAATATTTAGCACATCAAGTTTATCAATTAACTTTAAAGCGTCTATATGAAATTCCAGTGTTTCCAGTTATATCATTAACCGACACGGTTATGACATACTCCCCGGATCCCAGCGCCAAATTTTTAG
>JAAETJ010000917.1 GCA_024228495.1 bacterium
ACTGAAATTTTGCCGCGCATCCGGTCGCCAATCGATAAGCTCGGCAAAGCAGTGATCAGAAAGCAAATGCCAGAGCAGGCTGAGAAACGAATACAGTGAACAGCATGGACGGCCTTCTGTTCACCGGGCCGATCGGCGCAGTGATTGCAGCCATTCTCTATATTTCGACCTACCTGGCGTTTCTAAAGCTTCTGAAATATCCGAGAAACTGGCTACTACCGAGTGTCTCTACGGTGGTCTCAACTGGTGCTCTAGCTGTCGCTACAGTGGTTTTTGTGTCGGTATCGCCAGAAGGCGCCAATATTGAGTTGATGATCTTTTTGACTGGGTTCATCATCGTGCTTTTCGGGATTATTGCCTCACCTGCTATCGACTTCCAACCGGGCAATCGCCCCGTTGTTGAATTTTTTGCAAACCATGGAGACCACGCAGGACTCTGGATGCTTGTGCCCGCAATTGTCGCAGCTTACGTCTTGCCATCGGCCAAACATCATGGCGTTCTGATTGCTGCCATTGTAATTGAGCTGGTATGGTATCTGCGGCACAGGTGGAATAACCGACGACAGTTGTATCCCCTCACCGTGCATGATTTGCTGGTTCTTGAAACACAAGCAAAAGGCGACATTGAGGGATTTGCCAAACAGCATGGTATCCGGGAATTGAATTTGTCGGCTGCTGGTGTTCAATGGTATGGATGCAGTAAAAACACGCTGCCCTGCGCCTTTAATCTCTATACCAACCGGCTCGGCCTAAATACGGCACCCTGTTGCCGGGAACATATGAGAGACCTCGCCTACTTCGTTTCTTCTTGTCTCGCAGATATGGGGACCGCCCACTGGCTGGAAGGAGGAACTCTTCTGGGTGCTGTACGGGAAAATGGCAACCTGCTGGCCTGGGAAGACGATGTCGATATCTCATTCTTGTTAGACGAGCAGTCAACCTGGACTTCGGTCGTCAAAGATATCTCAGATCGCGGTAAGCGCCACGGCTATTTTGTAGAAGTAAACGAGAACAGTGCGAGTCTGGGTGTTTCCTACGACCGCCCACAGCCATGGCCTTTCAGATGGGAACGATACCGAATGCGCGGGGAAATCCG
>JAAETJ010000918.1 GCA_024228495.1 bacterium
CTTCGCGCCAATGGGGTCGTTTTTGTGTTTGCATGGTTATCTCCGCTCGGTGAGTCGAACGAGGATGACCTTACAGGTCTAAAATACCGATTTTGAGCACGCTTGCCGGAAGGACACGGCCCAACTACACCCAACCCCGATGGGTAAGTGTAATTGTCGTTAATGGGGCAATGTACTTGACGCTGAGCACGCTTGCCGGAAGGACACGGCGCTCCGGACGCTAACGTCACATCGATGGCGTATGGCAGATCCTGCACATACCAACTAAATGGCGATGACCGCCACGGCAGATGGCCCGGACAAGCACCGGGTCATCGCCATCACCGCCAGAATCCCGCGCTTTTTGGAAGCCGTCAACACCATCTCAATCTCATATCCTTAGGTCAGTTTCGGATTTAGGAAACATGCATTTGAGATCATACAAAACGTGGCTTTCTTTCCCAAACGACCTTATCCCTTCAGCGGTCATTTCCTCGAATTCCCTGTGAGCCACGGCGACGACAATCGCGTCATAAATCCCATCTTGCGGATGTGCGATGGGGTCAATTCCATACTCCCGAACAGCATC
>JAAETJ010000919.1 GCA_024228495.1 bacterium
AAGTCTCTCCTGCAGTTGAGAGATTGGGACCGGCAAGGCATTGCCATCAATATGGCACTAAATATTGACCCAGCGGAGCTATGTGAGCTCAATTTGCCGGACAAACTATCAGGGATTGTAGGAGACCTCGGATTGGAACCCGATCGCGTTACTGTTGAAGTGACAGAAGAAAGTTTTCATTCGAATTATCTGGCAGTCATGGAGGTTGTGGCTCGTCTAAGAATGAAGGGCTTTTGCACATCGGCCGATGATTTCGGCACGGGCCGGTCAAACATGGACACGCTCGAAGCACTTCCGTTTTCAGAACTGAAGATCGACCGGTCCTTCGTTTCGAAGGCACTCACTCACAGCTTCGCTGATGCTGGCGCACGCGCTGCCGTGAAGCTTGCGAAATCGCTGAATCTGAAAACAGTGGCGGAAGGCGTCGAAACCACAGAGCAATTCGACTATGTCGCAGAGCTCGGTGTGAATATTATTCAGGGGTTTCTCTTTGCCCGGCCCTTGCCAGCCGAGGAGTTCGAGGCTTGGTATCTGACAAACGGAGGTTTTGCTCCGGCGCAGTCGCCGACCTCTGAGATGGGGCTCGCTGTCTGAGTGGAGTCGAAAGAAACTTCGAATATTTGGGTCTCGAATATCCGCTTCAGCGCGGTCGCTCCACCGCCCTGGCGCGAGCCCCAAGAAGGCCATTCTTGACCCGTTTCAGACCCCTCGTTTCTCACATGGCAGTGATGTCAGTTGACAATAGGTTTCGCCAGACAATCCATTTTTCTTAAAATTATCAACAAATTGCGGAGAAACTTTTTATCCGGCTAGGGCATCGTTGAGCTTACCGGGAAACACCCGACGCCTTGGGGAAGGTGCGTTGGCTAAGACAAGTGAATGCTTGTCGAATGGTACGGAGATGGATATGTTTAAGTTCGGTGTTCCCTAGGTTCTGAAACAGAACCGTCGCGCCCTTCAGAAATTCGCCAAAGACGTCCGCGGCTCGGTCGCGATGGTTTTCGGCATTGCGGCTCCAGTGATGCTTGCTGCAGGCGGCATGGCGATCGATTTTGGCTTGGTAACTGTCCAAAAAAACAAAATGCAAAACGCAGTGGATGCCGCCACGTTGGCTGCCGGAGAAGAATTGCAGGTTTCAAGTACGAGCAAAGCTCAGATACTGGCGGTCGCAAAGCAAGTCTTGGAAATGAACCTGGGCAAGTATGGCGACCGCGTTTCCGTCACCGTAGATGTCGGAGCGAATGCAGAAAGCGTCACGGTG
>JAAETJ010000920.1 GCA_024228495.1 bacterium
GACATTGACCAAGAGCAGGTCAATGTGGTATTTCGCGTGGACGAGGGGATGTTTCCAGGGGGAAACGATACTTTTTCGCAACATTGTAGGAGGGGTGGTTTCACCGGTGATCGGCAATCTTGCGTTAGATGGCATGGAGCAACGGGTGAAGGGGAAGTCGGAGTGCTTCCGCCGACGCCATAACATCAACTTCGTTCGATACGCGGATGATTTTATCGTCACCGCCAACAACCGGGAAGTGCTTGAAGCACTCATTCCCGAACTGGAGGCGTTTCTTACCGTACGAGGGGTCAGCCTCTCCAGAGAAAAGACAAAGATCACCCCGATCACAAAAGGCTTTGACTTTCTGGGACAGACCATCCGGAAACATCCCCGGCCCAACGGGAAACCTGCAAAATTGCAGATCACACCCAGCAAGGCCAGTTTCCAGAGTATCAAGGAGAAGATTCGAGCCATTTGTAAAAGTAACAAAGGTGCTACGCCGGATAAGCTCATCAACAAACTCAACCCTGTGCTCAGAGGCTGGGCAAACTACCATCGGTACAGCATCTGTGCCGAGACGTTTACCAAAGTCGATAGTTTCGTATGGGGAAGAGTCTACCGATGGTGCAGACGCCGCCACCCTGACAAAACCGGATGCTGGATCGCCAAACGCTACTTTCTTAGTGATCATTGGAGTGGCTGGCGCTTCACCGATCCTGCTACAGGCAACAGCCTGATCAAAATAGCAGAAAAGGTTAAACGGCAACGGTACATCAAGATCAAGGGAGCGGCCAACCCATTCGACCCGCAATGGGACGATTACTTCCAAAACC
>JAAETJ010000921.1 GCA_024228495.1 bacterium
CATTCCTGCAGTTCTTCCAATGAATAGAAAACCCGTTGTCCGTGTTTTCTGTAGTCAGGACCATTGCCATATACACGCATTTTGGCGAGGGTATTGGGCTTCAATCCAAGCCATTCTGCGGCTTGTTTGGCATTCAAAAATGCCGGTTTTTGATTGGTGCGTTCGTTATCAGTCATTATGACTTCCTTCCTGTTTCCGCATTTGGACTTTAATGTCCAGAGCAGGATAGAAGGAGATCAGGGTTGAGCGGGAGTGTCGGATTTAGAGCCGTGATTTACGACACCGATGCCAGAAACCTCAATCGAGGAAATCGCGATAACCTCCGTTAACAAGGTGTAACCCTTTGCGTTTGGCACGGATAATTTCATCTTTGAAGGCACGACTATCGAGGTTTTTCCATTCAGTCCGTGCCCGTTTGCTGCCATATATTGCCGCACCGATATCCCTTAGAAACCTGCCTTCGATAGACTTTTCTGCAGCGATCAGATACTTCAAACGCCGTAATTGCGTGACGTAGGGAACAGATTTCTTTGGCAACCTGGAGCCTGTTCCGGCTGATGCCTGCGCTACCTGCAGCGCAGATACTGCGCTGCGAATTTGATCAATACCATCAATAGTGAATCGCATATTGACGGGATTCAGTAATATGGAATCGCCGGTCATCCCAAAGCATGCTGAATTTGACTTGATCCGAATGTATAGGTTCTGATGAATTGTCCCAGCCACCACAAAAGCTCGATCAAAACGAGCCACTTTGAGATCAAGATCGACGTCGATATCTGATGAAACAACAACCTTTGTCTCAGTTTCGATGAACCAGTTGATGGTATCCGAAGCCCACGCAACATGTGCTTGCCTGGGCGTCAAGGCAGGATCACACATAAATATCAGACCCCATTTTTCGCCACGCGGACATTGGCGGCGCACGCGAACGTAGTCGACTTTTGAGGAGTGTTTTACGAAATTCACCAGACGAGCACGACTTAAGCGGTAGTCACGCTGGTAGTCCGGGTTACGGCGCAGAAATTCCCATGCCCAGTCAGCATCACTCATTTTGGCGATTGTAGACTTATCTGGCATAATTATGTTCATGACGCCGGTCGTTGAGCAATTAAACTCCCCAGCCGCGAGCCAAAAGATTGCATACAACCTTGCCGATAGATTGGCCATTATGTGTCAATAGAGTACTGGCCGGTAACTTTTTGCGATAAATTATTGCCCTCACACCGGATGATGTGAGGGCTTTGCAGTTCAGTCACGCGGGTTCCAGATGAGGGCAAAGACGTTTTTATCGTCCTGACCGGCGGCTTTGCCAAGATTGGCATAAAGCTTCCTGGGGCCAAACTCCGGTGCGGCGATTGACATTGAGACATACTCCTTGCCGGTGCTGGCGGATTTGCGAACCCAGGCGGCACCCACTTCGATGGCTTCGGCTAAGACCCTGTAGTCGGGTTGTTTATCTGAAGATTTGTCCGCGTTTGGCACGATGACGATTTCAGCGCGGATGGAGAGGGTTTTCAGCTCGCCTTTGTAGCTTCCGTCTTTCAGTTTGGTGACATGTCCGATAGCAGCCATGATATTGATCCTTTTCATTTGGTTGTGGCAGAAAGCTTTTCTTCCTGCCTTGCAGCGAAACCAAAAGACCGTTCAAAGGGCTGGTGCATCTTGAATGACAAGTGTTTCAGGAGTGAGTGTCGAAGACCGAACAGGCAAAGCTTTTGCGTCCGCAAACACGACCGGAAATGAAGAGACCGCAACGAAGTGCAGGATCAGCAGGTGGGCTGTTTTTTGAACACGAAGTGTCGGCGAGGAGATGCATTCTTTATGCATCGGGGAAAAAACTGCTCACCGGAGGATTGTTCCAGACCGGCAAGGGTCTTAACTCGCAGCAAGAAAAGGCAGGAAGGCAAGTTGTCTGCGCAAATATCTGAAAAGAATGTTGGCTGCTATCCGGGTTTGTCACAGCTGATATGAGAATAGAAAGTGAATTAAAAATCTCCGGTATCCGGGTTGAAAACGGTGCGCTACCGGCAGAAACGATTATCGCCCCAACTACCGATTTTAGCTGAATACAAATGATTGGTCGCACACTGCAAATGAAATCCGGTAGCTAAAGAGTGATATTCTCCCTGAAAACGCCCCGTAACCGCTTGGCCACGAAGCGATTGACATTGCAAATTGACAGGTCCTGTCAGGTTGATTTTCTTGTCGCATTGCCTTTGAACTCTGCTTTGACGCGTAACCAACTTGCTCCAATGCTGATGGTTTCGATTGGGGCTTCGGTGTGACCTTTGAACGGGAATCGCATGTATTTTGGTAACCAGCCGCTGTGCTTTTTGCGGCCATTCTCGCCCTTGATAATATCTCTGATGATACCCTTTTGCACTTTGCCAGTGGTAGCGGCATTGGCTTGGGCTATCTTTTTGGTGGCGATGTCTGCCAGCACCGCGTTGATAGTTTGTTTGTCTTTGAGCAGATCAAGGAACACATCATCGGTCTGCCATTTTCCGGTGGCATCAATGCCCAGATGAATGCCGAGGGCTTCGATCAGACAGGAGCCAGCTTCGAGACTTTCGGTCATGGCAAATGTTATAATTCGCATAACCTGTGCCTCTGACAATGTCAGCAATCTGGCAAATAACTTCGCTGCCGGATAGCTGTCGCCATTGCAGCGGACAAGGTCGGTGCGGTCCTTGTTGAAACCGAGCATGTCGAGAATGGCGGTCCGCTCCTTCTCAAACGCCTGATGGCTGGTTGAAGCAAGAACCGATGCCTTAATCTCTGGCTTTGGCACCCGTTGTGGCTCCGGCCTGATCTGCCACAGCGATGAGCCGGCAATCATATGGGCAACAGCCAGGCGAATCGCAACCTTTGGGTGGGACAATAGTTCCACCCGAACCAATGCATGACGGTGCAACTCCAAATAGGTTTGCATGGCCTTGGTGATCTCCGGCTTTTGCAGCTTGTCAGTATTTGTTTCACCGTTTCCATTGGCCTTTGCTTTTCGTGATCGCGCTTCTTTGAGGGTGATATAGCCTTCATGGAAGGTAACATCACCGCGCTGGTTGATTGTGATATAAACACGTCCGCCATCTTTCTTAACTGTTTTTTCATATTCCCACCCAGAGAAACAGTAGCCCTGTTCAAACACCTCGACGCCAGCCCAACCGTCGTCTTTGTATGCCTGAACCCTTTTCTCAATCACCTGCATTTGAAGCTTCCAGAATTCTTCGGGATTGGCAAAATAATCGTCATCACCAAACAGATCGGTAACGATCACCCCTTTGAACTCTGAAAGATCAAACAGCGCCTGACTGGTTTTGATATTCTCACCACCAAAAAGCCAGCGTTTTAACTGGAAACCTGTTGGCGCATGGGTGCACTTGTCATTAACCAATGCCAGCCATTCTTTCTGTTGTACTTTGGAGGCGAGCGTGAGAATACGCAGGGTTTCCGCATCAATATCTCCCATTCCATAAAGTGCCTTGATGGCTGGCAATAAACCGGCCAGAGCAAGACTGCGTTTGACTGCCAGTTCGGTAATGGCGAATGTCTCGGCGATACTGCCAATGCTTTCGCCCTGCTTGATCAGGCGGGCAAATGCATCATATTGCTGTATCGGGTCCATGGGCAGGCGGGCAACATTTTCCAGAAGTGAGGCTTCCAGCGCAGTAGCATCATCACCTTTGGCCATGATGGCGCAGGGGATTGGTTCAATTTTCACACCGTCATTCTGCAATGCTTTGGCGGCATAGTATCGCCTTCGACCCGCTACGACCTCATAACCTTTGTCGTTGGGGCGAACCAGCAATGGCTGCAGAATGCCACGCTTTTTGATGGATGGCAGAATATCAGAAATATCCGGCGCTTGTTTGCCATGACGTACATTGACATTTGCGGGTTTGAGGTTTTCCAGTTTGATATGACGCAATTCCATAAGATTTACTCCTTTTGGGTTGTGGTTGGTCAGGATTTAACCGGTGATTGTTGCTTGGCGAGATAATCAAGCAGATCGATCTGGTTGCGCGAAACTTCATCAAACAGGCCAATGTCACAGGGTTTTTGCTGTGCGTTGGGATTGCGCTTCGGCTGCAATGGTCGGTTGGCTATGACAGACAGTTGATCGCTCAATGTAATGGGGCAAACACCCGAAACGAGTGTTTGGTCTCCAGCTTCAGTGTGTTGGCATTGTAGCGAAGCCTTGCAGCTCATGCCGCTGCATCCGGACCGCTCGGGCGGTCTCGGATTCCTGGCAAACTTTCCGGGCATCTTCAGCGGCTTTCTCTTCGCGCTGAGCTGCGTGGTCGCCGCGGCGATGGTCAAGGACCTGGGTCTCGAAGAGCACGCCGCGCAGA
>JAAETJ010000922.1 GCA_024228495.1 bacterium
CCAAATCCAGGTGCGCACTTTCGATTTGAGCCACATTAATTCTTTCTAACAGGCGCATCAACGTATCACTGTGGGGCAAGTGATCCAACTCGGGAAACAGCAGCTTCAGATTCTGCTTAAACATCGGCAAGCTCATTTCACGATTGGCTTCGCGACGAGAAGCCATCTGAAATACAAAACTCAAAATACCGTAAATCATCAAAAGTGTCAGCTGATACTTGGTTTTTTTCGCATTTCGCGGGTCTTCAATCCGCGATAGACGCTTTAATAATATCGGCAGTTGATTGCGAAAGATGCGAACTTGCTCGCTGACCGCCTGCTGACGGGCTTGCGTTTCTTGTGCGACATCCTTTAACCGGCTTTTGCCATTGGATATGGCCGCCCCAGGGGGTATTACCACACCCTGACCACGCTGGGCCTGACGCAGCTTCTTTTCAGCCTTCCTTTTTTGCTTCCTTAGCTCTAAAATGCCCTGGCGATTTGCACGACGGCTGGGCTTGCTCATAGCGGCGCCCTCCCAACCAA
>JAAETJ010000923.1 GCA_024228495.1 bacterium
AAGGCGACAAAAACGAAAAGATCAACGGCACGCTATCGCGCGATATCGACATGGATCTGCAAGAAAAGGTTGGCAGCAAACATGCGCTGCAGGCCGGCAGCGAAATCCATCTCAAAGCGGGTATGAACGTCGTCATAGAGGCCGGCATGAGCATCACCTTAAAAGCCGGAGGCGGATTTATCCTGGTCGGACCGGCCGGTGTGACCATCTCCGGCATACCGGTGCTGATTAACAGCGGCGGCGCGCCAGGGTCGGGTTCCGGTTGTGCGCCGGATACGGCGAAACCGCCCTTGGAAGCGGATACTTCCATACCGGGGGAGGTTTCAAAGACGCGGCCACCCAGAACCTATGAAAAAAAGCCGCCTACCCGTCACTTAACCAACCCGCAGGCACAAGCGTTGGCAAAGGCTGCTGGAAACGGTAGCCCATTTGTTGAGATATATGAGAAACCGAGTAAACTAACGCCAATGGGAGAAGCGCTAGCCGGGCTTGCTTTAACGAATAGTCTTGGGAGTGTGGATGGTATTGAGGTAATAGAGAAAACACCTATTCTAAACACTAGTGTTAGTGATGGGGCAAAGAAAACTCCTGCGACTAAGGATCAGGATGTCGTTCCAAATAAACTAATTCAACCAAGTGATCTTGAAAATGTTGGACCGTCTATTGAGCTTGGTAGCAAAGAAGCTCTTACCGCAAAGCGTGTCTACAAGCAGGCATTTAATAGCCAGGAAACGTTAGCAATTGGCCGTCTTGAAG
>JAAETJ010000924.1 GCA_024228495.1 bacterium
AATATGCCTGATGGACAATACACTTTTGCCATTCGCCCCCATCATGTAACGCCGGTCAGGAAAGATGAATCCGCCATTGCCATTGAGGGAGTTGTCGAAGTGGCGGAATTGAGTGGTTCAGAAAGTATCATACATTTCGATGTTTTTGGCCAATCCTGGGTATCTCAGTCTCACGGTGTACATCCCTATGCCAGCGGTGAACCCGCTAAACTTTATGCCGACGTGTCACAGGCTTTTTATTTCGATGGTAATGAGCGATTGGCAAATCCAGAGGAAATGGGCACTTCAAATGGCTAAAATTAATCTCGTGGATCTGCGTCATTCGTATTTCACCAATCCGACCACAACTGATGATTGGGCATTAAAGCGCCTTGAACTGGAATGGAACGATGGCGGAGCATACGCGCTTTTAGGCCCATCAGGTTGCGGCAAAACAACATTGCTCAACATCATATCGGGTTTGCTGACGCCAAGTCACGGCAAGGTACTTTTCAATGATGAAGATGTAACTTCACTGCAGCCGGATCGCCGCCATATAGCGCAGGTTTTCCAGTTCCCGGTTGTATATGATACGATGAGTGTTTTTGACAATCTGGCGTTTCCGTTGCGAAATCGGGGAGTTGCTGAGGATAAAGTTGCCAGCCGTGTTAATACGATCGCCGAAATGATTGACCTGACACCGATGCTCAGGAATCGCGCCTCGGGTC
>JAAETJ010000925.1 GCA_024228495.1 bacterium
AACGACGCGCCGGTGGTCAGCGCCCCGGGCAGTGCCCTGGCGGCAACCGAGCAGGTTGCCCTGGCGATCGAAGGCACTGGCTTTGGTGTCAGCGATGTGGATGAAGCGGGCAGCGGAGCTACCGCAACCTTGACAACTGGCGAAGGCGCAATCACCGTCGTGATCGGCGATTCTGGTGCCACAATCGACAGCGGTAACGGCACCGGCACGGTAGTCGTTTCGGGTACAATAGCCCAGATCAACAGCCTGCTCGATGATTCCAGTACGGGGACGATCAACTACCTCAACAGTTCTGATACGCCGAGCGCCTCGACCACCTTTACCGTCACGGTTAACGACGCGGGCAATACGGGCGCCGACCCTGGCCTGACTGGCGATGGATCGAGCGAAGAAGGCACCAACAGCCAGACGATTAACATCACGGCCACCAACGACGGTCCGACCCACGACGACCCAATATTAACCTCGGCGCTTGGCACTGACACCACAAATGAAGATTTAACCTCGACACCTCAAAATACTTTTGACGCTGACGGAGATGCTGTTAAGAATATCTTTAACTGGTACAAAGACACCAATCCGATTCAGGTCTTGAATATGCCGTTTGAGGGGGGCAGCGACGGCTCCTCTACAAAAGACTATTCGGATTCAGCTAATAATGGAACGGTCGATGGTCCGACCTGGAATGCTACGGGTGGCCATGATGGTAAGGGTGCTTATGAGTTTGATGGAACTAATGACAAGATAGATTTTGGTGATGCAGATCCAGGAATTGGTGGTTCTAGCGAGGCTACTTGGTCTGCATGGGTTAAGCCAAGTTCTGTGAGTGGAGTACAAGCAATTTTTCAAAAAGAGCATAATGGTGGATGGGCAGTATTTCTTAATAATACAAGCATGGGCTTTTGGGATGGAGGTAGTGCAACTCAAGATGCTTCTTTAGTAGTTGGGGAGTGGGCACATCTAGTTTGGGTTTTTAATTCTGGGGAAATGGAATTTTACAAAAATGGTCTTCATTTAGGTACACAATCTACTGGAAGCAATATAATAAATGATCAAGCAGGAGTAAATTTATGTATAGGATTGAAAGGTGTTAATTCAGGTGAAGATTTTAGTGGAACAATAGATGATATCCAAATCTTCAATCATTCATTATCAGCAGAACAAATCGCAAACCTGTCTAACGGCGATGTAAACATCATTGATTCTGAAGAAACAACTGCTGGTGAGACCTGGCAAAGTTGCGTCACACCCAATGATGGCACTGTAGATGGAACAACCAAATGCAGTAATAATTTAGCAATCATCAACATTGCCCCCACGGGGGCCAACAACACCGTAGTTACCAACGAGGATACAGCCCACACCTTCACGGCCGCCGCGTTCAACTACAGCAACGGCGACGGCGACCGCATGGCCCGCGCCAAGATCACCACGCTGGAAGCAGGCCGTGCGCTC
>JAAETJ010000926.1 GCA_024228495.1 bacterium
GCGCTTATATCGGCCACCAGCCTTTGAACGATCAGCTTGCCTGGTTACAACTGGTCAATCTGGACAATCTGGACAATGGCGATATCTCGGATAATGCATCTGGAGTGATATTCGTTCAAAATGGAGAGTTTGCGGAATTTGAGGTCCCCTCCATATCGAAAGACCAGTGTATCGGACTGGCTGTTGGTAAAAATGACTTGAAAAAAGCCATTCCATTCGCACTAGAACATCAATTTGATGTTCTTTTACTGAATGGATGCCCCGGCAAAGGCGCTTGGCCTGAACTGACCGGCAAACCGGACTTTTCTATCATCCGTGACACCCTTCGCCTGTTAAGGACTATGAACAGGGAAGAAGATATTGAAATTCTATACTATGGCGGAATTCGCTCTGGTACCGATCTGGCGAAATTGATTGGTCTGGGTGCCAATGGCGTTGTTTTGGGTGCAGCATTGGGGTTCGCCCTGGGTGGCCGGGTTGAGAATAGTGATTTTGCTTTTGAAGGTGATACCCACGAAAAAGAACGCACTGAAGCTGTTTCTCTGTATTTGAGGTCCATCACCTCCGAGGCATCGATCATGGCCCGCTGCACGGGAAAGACCGATGTTCATAATATTGAACCTGAAGACTTGCGTTCGA
>JAAETJ010000927.1 GCA_024228495.1 bacterium
CGTTCTGCCAGCGAGCGGACTTCAGCGGCCACGACCGCAAAGCCTTTGCCATGTTCCTGCGCTTTCGCCGCTTCGATGGTCGCATTCAGTGAGAGCATGCGCGTCTGGCTGGTAATATCTTCAATGACGGCGATTTTTTTCGCAATTCTCTGCATCGCGCTGACGGCTTCCACGACCGCCTGTCCGCTTTCCCTGGCATCTTCGGCCGCTTGCACGGCGATCTTTTCGGTTTGTTGGGCATTGTCAGTGTTCTGCTGGATATTAGCGGCCATCTCTTCCATTGAAGACGAGGCCTGTTCTGCTGCCGACGCCTGCTCGGCCGCCCCTTGCGACATCTCCTCCGCACTGGTACTCATGGCCTGACTGCCTGAGGCGACATTGTCCGACGCAGATTTGACATTGATAACGACCTCATTCAGCGTTTGTGTCATCGCATTCAACGTGTGTTTGATCGTGTTGAAATCACCCCTGTACTCCCCAGTAATTGTTTGCGTGAAATCCCCCTCCGAAAGTCTGTCAATCGACACTGACATCAGGGTAATCGGAGCAGCAAAAGCCTCCATCACATTGTTCATGCCACCGATAAGTTCACGCCAGCCTCCGCTAAATACCCCGCCGTTGCCACGGGTCTCCAACCGACCTTCTTGAACAGCCCGGATGAGTCCATCGGTCTCATCCAACACGTCATGTATTCTGTTCCTCATTTCTTTCAAGGTGTTTACCAGAATTCCGACCTCGTCTTTCTGATCTATAGCGATCGTCGCGCTAAAGTCGCCCCTGGCCACGGCCCTGGCAAAATCAACGCTTTTGACCAATGGTCTGGCAATCCCCCCGGCAATAAACCACAACACTGTCAGGGCCACACCGACACAGATCATCCCGATCACGATCATTTGCCACATCATCGTCTGCGCCGCCGCCGTGATCTTCTCCTCCGGCACAAGAATATTGACAGACCAGGGAGTTTTCCCAGCGCCGATTTTGAGGGGGGTAGAGATTTCCAGGTTGCCGGCTTCGAACCTTTGGTTTTCCTCGCCCTGCTGAATAATGGCTAGATCCTCTTCATAGCCCGCCTCGTGGACCTCCTTTATATGACTGCCGACCATATCCGGCCGGCCCGTTATCCCGGCCAGTGTGCCATTGTGGCTGATCACCATCATTTCCCCTGATGTATCGTAGATATCTAGTGCGTCAACCATGACCTGCAAGAAGTCCAACCGTATATCAATCCCAACGACACCATAGAATTGCTCGTTGACCATAATCGGCGCCGATACGGTCGTGATGATCATCTCTGCGCCTTCGACAGAATGTGTAAAAGGATCGAGAATAGATTCTTGCAGGGTTTTCCTGGGAACCTCATACCATGTACCCGGTGTTCCGCCTGGACTGTGGATCGGGCAGATTAACTGCGAAACCACCTCTAATGCGCCCTCAGCATTCTGTTGCCAATACGGAGCGAATCTCCCGCTCTCATCATGACCTTGCTCTCCGGCGTAACCCATATCCATCTCATCGAACCCATCAGGTTCCCAACAGGTATAGACCCCGACAAACTGCGGATTCGTATCCAGAATGATGCGCAGAATATCTATCACCCTCTCGCGGTCAATATCGAGTTGGACATCATCATCCTTCACCGCTGACAGGGTTTGGGCCAGCGTACGGGCTGTGTCAAGAGCATTCCCGATCTCAGATTCTATATCAGCAGCGTAACCGTGCGCCAGGGCAACAGCCTCTTTCATGGCTGTAGCCTGCATATTGTTGCGCAGGGAGATCACGGCGTACGCTATGATAATTAATGCCGTGATCAGCACACAGACACCCGCTCCAAGGCTAATCTTTTTTTGAATCGATTGTAGTTTCATGTTTATTAGTAATCAATAATCAGTATTCACTGATGACTGATGACTGATTACTGTTCACTTAGATTATTATTTGACAAGTTTTTTCAACATCGTTACAAGTTTCTCGATCTTCTCCACTCTGGTCTGAATAGCAGCCATGTCGCCTTCTTGAGCAGCATCGAGGATAGCGTCCGCGTCCGCCTTGGCCTGGTTAGAAAACTTCTGCCAAATCTTTTTTCCAAATATCAGAGCAGCATAGTACATCCGGATGAGGATTTACGGAAACATCTTCGCCCAGTTTCAGGTGGTTCTCAGAGGGAAAAATTCAGATTTCAATCCCATTTTGCCCTTCTTGAAAAATAGTTTCCTTCTATCAGGTGATTTTCAG
>JAAETJ010000928.1 GCA_024228495.1 bacterium
ACAGGAAAATGGCACAAGGTGTAGTAGTCATTGCTGAATATTGGAATAACAGCTTTCGTAAGATTTCCATCGAGGCTGTTTGTGAAGGTAAGCGGTTGGCGGCGGAGTTAGGAGAAACGTTGACCGCGGTTGTAATGGGGGCAGGCGTTACCGACGCCGCTTCCGAGCTTGCTAAATATGGTGCGGATAAGATCATTGTCGCAGATGATCCGGCCCTCAAATCCTTTCGAGGGGAAGCCTACGCCAATGTCCTGTGTGACATTCTGGCCGAATATCCACCCAGCATGGTGATAACAGGTGCGACTAATACTGGCATTGAATTGAGCGCTAGAGTAGCAGCCCGAATGGGCGTAGGGCTTGCAACTGCATGTACCGCGTTCAAAGTAGATGATGGACGACTGGTT
Organism: bacterium; assembly: GCA_024228495.1. Classification (GTDB taxonomy): domain Bacteria; phylum Pseudomonadota; class Alphaproteobacteria; order Rhizobiales; family JAKIUO01; genus JAKIUO01. Next base: position 405 of record JAAETJ010000928.1, read on the forward strand.
GCTACCCGCCCACTTTATGGGGGCAGGGCAATTGCCGAGGTAGATATAGCCGGCACCCCGCAGATGGCTACCATCCGTCCCAATATGATGGCGATTGTTGAAAGCGAGGTTCCTGCTGAAGTTGCTGCTTTCACCGTCAATGTTGGAGAGGTCAAGGTTGAGCTTTTAGAGGAGAATATTGAAGTTTCCGCCAAAGTTGATTTGACCGAGGCCGATTATGTCGTCTCCGGCGGCAGAGGAATGAATGGGGAAGACTTTTCAATTCTCGAAGAACTGGCAAGCTTGCTCGGCGGAGCAATCGGTGCATCCCGAAACGCTGTCGATGCCGGCTGGCGCCCTCACTCTGATCAGGTAGGTCAAACCGGAAAGGTGGTTTCGCCAAAACTGTATCTTGCCTGTGGAATTTCCGGCGCCATGCAGCATACGGCCGGGATAAGCACTTCAGACACCATTGTTGCCATAAATAACGATCCCGATGCACTGATTTTCAGGATTGCCGACTACTGCATAGTTGATGATCTTTTTCAGGTGGT
>JAAETJ010000929.1 GCA_024228495.1 bacterium
CTAACGCTGGCTTAACCTGCAAGCGTGGCTGGCGCGGCTTGTGCGTCAGCACAAGGCGTGACAGACGCGATTGACAGGTTCAAGCATTTGTTAGGCGATCTCCGATCTCTCGTTCCGTATTTCTTTTCCGATCTTATCGCCAGGAACCTGATCTCTACAAATTCTACCGCAATCTTCGATTACGATCAATTCAGACTGCCGTTATTACCCGTCGCTGGCCAAATCACAGGTGTTGACACGACCACCTTTTTGAGGCCAACGCGGTGCCCAACGATAGGCGGATTTTAAATTTTTTGTCTGTCAAAAGCAGCGAAAACCGTCACAAATCACCGAATTCAGGCCTTTTTGCCCGTTAGACCGGAACACCGAGATGGTTTCAAATGTTTAGTATTAGATACCCTCAACGTCGATTTCCAAAGCACCTGGCAAAAGCATACGCCGCGGGCCGAATTTGCCTGTTTCGCGAGCACAAATTGGTGACACTAAAATCAAATTCGAAAGTGCGCCTGCCAGAAACAGGCTGTGCGTGGACCCAAAACAGAAAGAAAACAGCTGCACTACCCAGACGCCAAATCGGTGGCCGAGGTAAGGCAATTCAAGAGCCCTTTCAATGCATGGGATTCCAAAATTTCCGCCGCGAAATTCGATTAAAAATCGACGCGCTCGGAACCAAAGCCCCTAGCGCAAACAAGTACCATCGTGATTTTCTTAAGCAATAAAATTTTCTCGATATTCGCCTAACGCTGGTTTCACCTGCAAGCGCGCTCGGCGAAGCCGATTTGGCGCAGCTTGTGCGCAAGCACAAGGTGTGACAAAAGCGATTGACTGGTGCAAACGTTTGTTAGGTGATGGTCGATCTCTCTCCGACCTCTTCTTAAACCCCAAGAGTTTGCACTCTATTATTCTACAACATTGCCAGATCACGATCAATTGCGGCGACCGTTTCCAACTATCGGTGTC
>JAAETJ010000930.1 GCA_024228495.1 bacterium
AGGCGGAATCTGATACTGGTGCTGCAGCTTGGAAAGAAGAAGCTGGTGATCAACAGAATCGAAGGCAGCTCGCAAATCAAAGAATACACCAACAGCTTTCTTGTGATCATCCAGCAGAGCGGAACAGCTGTGCACTACATTCGCAAGGCAATCAACAGTGGAACGCCCACTCCGGAAACCATACTGGATATTTGAGATCACAGGTGAAAGAAATCTCCATATCAGTTGATTAATGTGACGCTCGAAGATCTTGGAAATAATCGACAACTTAGCAATTGGACGATAGTCAGCCGCGGTGGAGGCAGTGGGCTTTTTTGGCACTGGAACAATTTCTGCAGAACGCCACTCGACCGGCACAAGACCCTCGTCCAGCGAACGGTTGAATAAGAGCTGAATAGAGGGGGCCAGCACGGACGAGCAGTTACGCAGGAGAATGGCAGGGAATCGGTCGGGACCACACGACTTATTGATGTTCAGGGAGGCGAGCTGTTTCTCAACGAAGGCAAAATCACAGTGGAACTCGGCGTCGAGGGGCTGTTGATCGAATTTCGGTAGCTGCTTTTGAGCTGAGAAGACTGAGTCGAATCTATCCGCAAACGCATCGGCCTTTGTTTTCGGGTCATTGGAGGCAGTTCCATTAGGCAATACTAGAGGTGGACATTCTCTCGATCTTCCAGAGAAAGAGTTGACTGCTTGCCAAAAGTCGCGGGGCCCAGCGCAGTCGTTAAAAGCATCGCAAACCGCGGATTTTCGAGCGATGAATAGTTCTTTCTTCAGTTGCTTTCGGAGACGCTTAAAAGTAGAGTGGTCTGAAGGGCTCCCACTTCGTTTCCAGGCTTTCCAAGCCTCAGTTTTCCGCCGAACTAACTGTTTGATAGCGGGACTGAAGCCAGGGAGGGCTTTCTTACGACGGGAGGATAGCTTGGATGGGACGACTGTAGTAATAATGTTCCGTACTGATGAGGACCAGACAGTCCAGGCAGCGTTCGTGTCATTTGCACAGAGTACAGCACCAAGTAGATCCGCTTCCGCCAACGAACGTCGTAAGGTTGGCCACGAAACTTTGTCCCATTGAAATACAGTGTGTTGAACCAAGGGACGGAGATTCAGTTTGACGGCGCGCACGAAGCACCAAGTAACGGCGTGCTTCTTTTCGATGGGCGCCGCCAGGCCCGTCGCGAAAACATTGAGTTGGCTGCCAGTATACAGCAAATCAATACATCTTCTGTCGTGCGTGGGCTCTGAAATGTGCTGCCGCAGACCAAACGTAGAGGACAGGGGCTGCAGGCACGCGTACTCCGGCTGAACGAGAGCACAGACGTTGAAATCTCCCGCAAGCACAGTACGACATGAGAATTGACCCAATGACGCGATAAATTCACAGAGATCTTCCGCAAAAGTATTTCTGTTTTGCTGAGGTGGTTTGTAAACGGAGCAAACAGTCAGGGTATTACGTTTGCAGTTCAGTTTGACCGGCAAAATTTCGATACCGGGGGGACAGTGCAGCTTGATGGGATTGAGCGCGGCTTTTGCATAGACAGCTAGGCCGCCGCCTGAGCGGGTCCTATCACGTCGAATAAGAGAGTAACCATGAATTCGCAGCTCACCGTCAGTTACAGAAGCATCGAGCTTGGTCTCTTGGAGCAGAAAAACGTCAACATTGTTCGTCTCGACGACCGCACGAAGTTCGTTGAGTTTGCTCGGCAGACTGTTGCAATTCGCAGAATAGATTGACAGGTGTCCGGGTGGACAAGCAACAGTGTCTGGTCCCGGATTAATCTCAACGTCCATCGAACACAGTAACAGGAGAATGAACAGCCAACGACCAACAGACTTCGACGGGAGGCGACGTTTTGTTGCAGAAATAAATGGCCATGCAGAGACAGAAAGAGAAGGCGCCAGAAATTCCCCATTCGGCACATAATCGTGAGTGATCGTTGAACTTGTGGATTCGTGGAACAAACAACATGTAAAACCATTGATGAGAATAATAAAAGAGACGGCATAAAACAAAACAATAACAGGCAAAACAGCCATTGCAGGGTCCAGGCTGTGCAGCGGAGAGGGAGAGCGCAGCCGCACGGCGAGAAAACAGCGGGAGCAATGATTGCGCAGCAATTGCGCTAATTATGGTAGCTTGAGAACGGCGCCATAGCAAATTTAAAATTCTTGATATCGCTATTTTAGGTCTTTAACGGAGGACTAGCGCACTAACGGAGGACTTTTTGACATAGGTACAATTATAAACGTTATACCCCGGCTTATGCTCTTTCGCTTGACAAAATTTCATTTTTGCCTTTTCTAGGTCCTTAAAGTAAAGGTGCGTAAATCCAAATGATGCGCATATTACCCTATAAGATAACCGTTCCCGGGTTTGCCGATTTTACCGACCGTTAACCGGTTTTCGG
>JAAETJ010000931.1 GCA_024228495.1 bacterium
ATTTTGGAGTTCCCAGCGTCATCATTTTCCATATCCAGTTTGGATATCTGGCAATATTCAATGCCATCGCCGGTGTCAGGCGGAAGGGAAGTTTAAAATGATTCCTGACGTCGCGAAGCCGCATGGCCGGAACAGGAATATCAACCGTGACAACAAGTGCCTTGATCCCCGCATCCTCAGCCCGGCGAACCAGGTCAAAAGTCACCCTGTCCTCAGCCGAAACGTAAAGTTGGAACCACGTATGATCCGGAATTTCCTCAGCGATGACTTCCAGTTTTGTCGTCCCTGCAGTGCTGGTGATATAGGGAATATTGTACTTTTTCGCGAGGCGAGCCAGTATCAGATCTGTCTCCGGCCAGATAAAATTAGCCATGCCGATCGGAGAAATCCCTATGGGAAAGCTATAACTCTTACCAAACAAATTCACTTTGTGGCTTCGTTCGCTAACACCACGCATATAGTGAGGCAATAATTTTATGTCTTTGAATGCTGAACTATTCAACCTTAGTCCGGTTTCGTCCCCCTCGCCCCCATCAAGGTAATCAAAGGCTAGTTTGGGAATTCGATTTTTGGCCATCTGCCTGAGATCATCGATAGTATGACACTGGTCAAGTTTCATCTGAGCTCCCTATATTGAAAACCGGAATTATCTTCACCTTAGATCGTGATAGTATCGACTTCTAGCAAATATCCCATATCATGAGATAATAGCGTTTGTTTGTTGAGGCATTCCATGCAAATAACCCGTGAATTTATTGAATCGATCCACAATATCGTCGGAAGCAAAGGGTGCCTCAGCGATACCGTTGACATGCAACCTTACTTGAGCGATGCCCACGGCAAAGTTTATGATGATTGTCCGCTGGTTATCCGCCCAGCCAATACTGGCGAAGTCGCAGCCTGTGTTTTCCTTTGCGCCAGGCACAACATTCCTGTTGTCCCCCAGGGCGGCAAAACCGGACTGGTTCGCGGGACCGTTCCCGATGGGGCGGTGATTGTCGATACCGGACGAATGAATAACATTCGTGGAATTGATCCTGTGAACAGAACCATGACCGTCGATGCCGGATGTATTCTTCAGGACATTCAAACGACGGCAGATGATGTTAATCTTTTGTTTCCCCTGAGCCTCGGTGCGCAAGGAAGTTGCAGGATTGGCGGCAACCTGTCTACCAATGCGGGGGGAACTGGCGTTCTCAGATACGGCAATTCACGCGATCTGGTTCTTGGACTCGAAGTTGTCTTGCCAGACGGGCGCATCTGGGATGGCATGCGTGCCCTGCGCAAAGACAATACAGGGTATGACTTAAAACAGCTGTTTATTGGTGCGGAAGGAACGCTGGGAATCATCACTGCCGCCGTGCTGAAATTATTTCCAAAGCCACTTTCGGTCACAACAGCTTTTATCGCCCTGAACAGCATCGAAGACGTTATCGAGGCATTTGGCCGGATCAACAATAGCACCGGAAATTTTCTCACCGGATTTGAGCTTGTCGCGCGTGGTATTTTTGAGATGGGGCTGAATAATGTCCCTGATTACAAAGATCCCTTTGATAAAGCACATCCTTTCTATGCCTTGATTGAATTATCCAGCCCGCTGGGTGCTTACCCTCTTGACGGGATACTCGAAGCAATACTGGGCGATTTACTGGATAGCGGCGAGCTGTGCGATGCTGTAATCGCCCAAAGTGAAGCCCAGTCTGCATCACTTTGGAGATTACGGGAAGGCGCGGTCGAAGGTATGCGCTTGGAGGCCGAGCACTACAGCTTTGATGTATCATTGTCCGCATCAGATATTCCCGCTTTCTTTACTGAAGCAAATCAGTTGGTGAAGAAGCATTTTGACCAGGCCCGCATCGCAGCCTTTGGTCATGTTGGTGACGGGAATATCCATTATGTTCTGGTTGGTCCCAAAGAAATGGCGGCCAAGGAATTGGAATCCCTGGCGCATGCCTGTGAAGCCCCTGTCTTTGAACTGGTCTCACGTCTAAATGGCAGCTTTAGCGCCGAACATGGTGTGGGTACGGTTAAACTTGGAGCAATGAAGCTTTACAAATCCCAGGTAGAACTTGACCTCATGCGAGACTTGAAAAAGACCCTTGACCCAGCCAATATCATGAACCCGGGCAAAGTTATCCCCTCGGCCAAGGATTAATTTCATGATATAGCTGAACACCTTTATCTTGATTCAGTTCCGAATTTTTTTTGCTCACGGCTATTCGGGCTTACGCCCGGCCTCCGCCAGGGCGGCGCACCGGCGCCGGTCGCTTTTCGCTCCTGATTGCATGATCATATTAAAGGTGTTCTGCTAAATTTCAATTTATGGGACCGGCCTGGTTGATTGCTACATTGGCGACATGTTAGCCAGTGACGGCATGGTATTGTCATCCTTTGATTTACCATCCGGAATCCTTCATGGTGATAAAATTATGTGGAGCACGAATACCGGGAACCGCGCCAAATCCTGTATCGTACTGGTTTGTGTAAAAAATGCCTGAACAGATTTTGTAATTCAGGCCCTGACAATTGAGTTAATGCCCCAGCAATGTATATTCAGGCGCAACGCACACCGTTATTCCAACCCTAAAGGCTAATTTCATGGATATTATTGGCATTGTTATTTTGGCGGCCCTCGCCGGTTACGCAATCATTGCATATAACGGCCTGGTCAAATCCCGGCAA
>JAAETJ010000932.1 GCA_024228495.1 bacterium
GGCAATCATCTGGATAAGGATGGTTTTACCGGTTCCCGGCGCCCCGTCACCGATAAAGGTGAACAAGAATCCGCCCATTTCGACAAACGGATTCATCTGCCGGTCGAAATCATAGGCCATCAGCATTTTTGCCAGTTTCATCGCCTGGTATTTGGCAATATGGTTGCCGATGATCTCGTTCGGCTTTTTGAATGTCATCACCAGCGGCTTGGATTTGGTCCCCGGTGCCACGTCAAACCCGTTCAGTTCAAACCCGTCACTGTCAAGCCGCAAATGCGTCTGTTCAAATTCCCCAAGCCCGCTGAACCGGTTTTTTCTGCTCAGCAGGTCTTCCAGCGCCTCATCACAAAATGCCCGCACCCGTGCCGCCAGTACCGCATCATCACGCGCATCTTCAACCACCGTTTCAAGTCCGGCAACCAGGGTTTTAAGCCCGTCCAGCGGCGTATCAAAATTCCAGTCCGGTGGCTCCACATCGCTTGCCGTTTCACTACCCGCTTCCACCATCTGCTTGAGATAGGCAGCAGCGGAAAATGCCGCGACATAAGAACCCGCTTCCGTCAGCGCACGAAAAAGTTCGGCCTTTTCGCCCTCAAGCATCGAAGATGCATTGCGCTGTCTTAGTGCATCAAGACCGGTTTGCTTGGCAAACAGATCAGACACCGCCAGCGCCACGCTGATCGCCCGCCTCGTCTTGAACAGGATATTA
>JAAETJ010000933.1 GCA_024228495.1 bacterium
CAAAAACAATACGCATAGTGTCTTTGAAATCATCAGCCACCTTTCGTTTGAGTGCATACACTTTGTCAATAATCTGAACAGAGACTTTCAGTCCTTTGGAGGTAGTGGTTTTTTCCATCAGTTCTTTAACAATTTCTATGTTTTTGAAAATGACCCCTTGACAAGCACGAGTGACGTGGGGGAACAAACGATGCTCAATGGGGTTGTGTTTGGAACAATAGGGTGGGTAATGGGCAATGCGTATTTCAAGTCCGATTTCATCAGCCAACTTTTGCAGGTCTTGTTTGGGTCGCCCCACAGAATAACGTGGAGTAGGTGAATTTGTTCAAAAAAAGGTATGATATTAAAGTGATCGGTCAACCCAACCCAACCCAACCAACCAACCAACAGAGGTGTACCGATGACCAGATTGAAATTTATGGAGCAACAGTCCCTTGATCCCACCTTAATGACTTGTCCTCATTGTGAGGAAGAAGAACGTATCGGGGTTCATTCTCATCAGGAGCGACGCTGTAAATGTCACGCCTGTAGGAAAACTTTTGCCGAAACAAAGGGGACCATCTTTTTTGGGTTGCATTATCCGATCTGGATGGTGGTCTTGGTCTTGACCTTATTGGCCCATGGCTGCCCCCCGGCGGCCATTGTGGTCGCATTTTACCTCGATGAACGGACGGTGGCCGCCTGGCATCAGAAAGCGGGCAAACACGGTCAACGGGTCCAAGATGAGGTTGTCTGTAACGGAGCGGTTGAGTTGGGACAAGTGCAAGCCGATGAGTTATGTGTTAATATTCAAGGTGGTAAAAAAGTATGGGTAGCGACCGCAATGAGCGTTTTTCCTCGCCTTTTCCTGTGGGGCGAGGTTTCCACCAAGCGAGACAAGCCGCTGATTGAGCGGGTGATGGTTCAAGTGCGTGCGGCAGCGGGTTCAGTAGTCCAACCCATCTTGGTGGCAGTCGATGGTCTAGCTGCCTATCCCAACGCCATCCGTAAGACATTCTCGGACAAAGTGTATTCGGGCAAACCCGGCCGCCCCCCTCTGGTGTCTTGGCCTGACTTGCACATTGTCCAAGTGGTCAAGCAGCGCCGTGGCTATCAGTTGAGCAAGATTGCCCGTCGTCTGGCTCACGGTTGTCTCAATCGAGTTTATGACTTGATTGCCTGTTCTCAAGTTGGGTTAGGCCAGATCAACACCGCCTACATTGAACGGCTCAATGCCACTTTCCGGGCTCGGATGCCAACTTTGGTTCGACGCACACGCAACTTGGCTCGAACCACCCAGCGCATTGAGACCGACCTGTTTTGGTCTGGCTCGGTCTACAATTTCTGTACCATCCATGCCAGTTTGAACGCCACCCCGGCTATGGCCGCCGGTTTGACTGAACAGATTTGGTCTGTAGAGGGGCTTTTGCGCCTTAGATTACCCGAAAAATCACTCCACGGAGTTGGGTAGTGCGACCCTATTGGAGCGAAGGACATTAAAACGTTCTAAAAATAACTCAGAGAGCTTGGCCCCAATAGCCCGATGGCTTTAGCCTCGGGGTTCATTGTGCCGCCCCCAGCCGACGGATATAATTGACCAAATTCCAGACATCTTCATCACTGAATTGCTCATCAAAGGCCGGCATCTCTGTGTCTTCAATGCCTTCTTTTATCCAGTGAAAGACATCACCATCTGGGTGGGAGCTGGTATGACCATCGGCGACATTAACCGGCGGTGGAAAGAGAGTGGGAGCCAGCTCGCCATCACCTAAACCTTCCTGACCGTGGCAGATGACTCAGTTTGTCTCATAAATCTGCGGACCCCG
>JAAETJ010000934.1 GCA_024228495.1 bacterium
CCATCCTTTCCGCCTGCACCACTGTTCAAGAGGACCGGTCAGGAGTTCTCGACGTTCAGAGCAACGATCAAGAACTCCGGTCTGCGTGCGGCCGACCAAGAACTAACCCGGGACCGGTGTACGATTCAAGCCGCGAAACCTTTGAGGTGGGCGGTCAGCAAATCAAACTTACGGCGACCCATCGTGAACTTTCGGGTGATGGTACATGGAAAGATCGGATCGGGTGGGGGGCTGTTGAATCCCAAGGACAGAACAGTAGTAAGAACACGATTGTTTCGGATGACGTCTGGTACTGCAACAGCTTTGGGGTTGGGGCGGCAATTATTCTTGGCGTATATGACGCGGACAAAGAAGCTGCTATTGGTTTTGTTGTCGTCAAACGTACAAATGGCTACTGGAAGTATCGAGTCAACGGCGATAGCCAGTGGACCAACCTACCTAACAATGGAAAAAAGTTCTTCAAGAAATGGTTGCCCAATGAGGACTCAGACGATTTTGTCGAATCTACGGTGCAGAATCCTCCCAATGATCGTTGGTCATCCTATGACATGTTGTTCCGATTCCGACACATACTGTGAACGGCCGGTAGATTCCGGATTTGCCGGCTGTTTAGTGACGAACAAAGACGGCATATATGAAGCGAAAACCGTTCAGCCAGGGTTCAGTGATGCTCGAATTGCGCTCATGGTGATTTCCGGGAGCATTCAGACATGGTGACGTGTAATTGCATCTCGAAGAATCGTTACCGGAGTCATTCTGCTTCGCCACTTCCGCTGAGTAGCGGTCGTTCGCCGGGTAAGTAACGACCGGCTGCAATAAGTAGAAACCACCTATTGCGGCGCACAACTCCAACGTCCGCTCACCGGATTTGGCGTTCGCTCCCCGGTGCAACCTTGAACGCCCGGTTGTGGCCGACTCCGGCCATAAACCATTCACATTTATTTTTTCTGATTAACCCGCCCCGGCTTCGCCAATTCCGCCAGCTTACCCTGCAACATCGGCTCTCCGGACATAAGCGGACGAGATCTTGCGCAAAGGCCACTTAAGTTACTGAATTAACGACATTCATTCTCCACCTTTTCTTGATCAACCCACTTTGAGCGCTAGAATCTTTTGCATGTCGAACAGATCGTCATTGGCTGCGGGCCGTGTAAAGTCGTATTCACCCTGCAAATTGACATGGCGCCAGGCTATGATTGAGCCCGCCGTAATCGACGCTATCATATCTTCCCGTTCTTTCGGAGCGGAAGTGTCAGATAGCCGCTGCGATAAGTACAGATAGTTCCACAAGACGATAGCGTTTTGTATGAGTACCTTGCAGGCAGTGGCGATTTCCTGTTCCTCCAGGGTGCCTTCCTGGAATTCCTGGTTGCTCGCGAAGAAGACGGCTTTCGAGAATTTGTTGGCCAATTCCACCTTGTTCAGTTGCTTTTCGATGCGTTGACGCAGCTCAACGTCATCATAGTAGGTCAAGATAAATTTGGTTTTGATGATACGACCAAACTCTTTCAAGGCTTGATACAACGGATGATCTTTGGCGTAAGAGCTTAGGCGCTTGAACAGTTGCGATGCACTGCTGTAGCGGAGTTTGATGGTTGCCATGAAACGGAGGATATCTTCCCAATTCTTCAAGATGAGTTTTTGATTTATTGTTCGACTCGGGACGATGTGGTAACCGCGCTTTTGATAAGTCGATTTACTGGAGAACCCATAGATCTTTTGACTACCGATCTTTTTAAATCGCGGTGCGAAGGCGGTATCGATCATATGGGTCGCTGTAAATATGGCTTCAGAAAACCCATGCGTATCAGTCGAATGGATATCGCTCTTGACGACTTCATTTTGCATTAGGCCATCGATGACATACGCGGCCTCTCGATCCGATGCACTGATCACGGTGGAGTGGAAGAGGGCGTGACGTTCATCAATAAAGGTATACAGGGTAACACCCTTGTCCTTGCCAAAATACTTGAAGGAGTAACTGGCATGTAGGGAATCCACAGCCACGTTGACTTTGCGTCCATCACTACTGGTATGCAATTGGCCCGGGTATTTGCGAAACGCATTCGACAAGGCCAGCTTATCGATGAGATTAATGACGACTCGATTGGCAACCTGAATGTTCTGCAGGCTGAAGCACCAATTAACCGTATTCTTGAGGGTATTCTCGTTGATTCCGATGGATATATGGGACAACTTATCAATACCGATGTTGCAACCTTTGCCGAGGATGCCGGCCAGCACCGTCTCAGCGCTGGGTTTCAGTTTATGGTGCTTGGCGCTGAGGTGTTTAAAGCAACTGATAAAGTCGCTAACTCGGTTAATTTCTTGGAGAACCTGTAATACAGGTACGATGCCATTTTCGGTCAGTATCGAGCCAATGTACCCTTCTTCACTAAACGATGTGGCAGGCGTGCGGACCTTGACATAGCCACGCTCATTAAGGGTTAAAAAAGTATTTTCGCCGTCGCGGTAGCGTTTATTGACAGACTGGTAGGTGTTCTCAAGCGTTGACTTAAGATCGGCAAGACAGGCCGCTCCGTCTGCAAATGATTCTAGTCCAGCCAGTGTTAACAGATGGTCCCTTTCGTTCTGCCAGCGCACAGTCGGAATCAAGTAGTCCTGTATGGCGCGATAGCGATACGAAAATTGAAGATTGAGCTTGCCAGCTCGAACGGCATCAGCAACCGACTGGAATAGCAGTATTTTATAAAGTGATATTCGGAAAGTGCCTCCCTCCGCTACGATGTCTCTTTCCTTCTGTGAAAGGAAATCCAGCGGTGGAGACTGGCCAATGTGCCCATCGGTCATTTGGAAATGCACGACCGCCTCGTATAGCGGTTGGATAGACGACGCCGGATCAAATACGACCGCCTTCAGCACCGAAGACACTTTTCGTTGCAGCCGCAGCGATTGGCTTTCTAGAACATCGTAGTAATGTTGGTCGTCTGTGTGCTGATCAAGTATCTTCTCATAGCGCTGTAATTCTAGCTTTTTGTGCTCGCTTTGCAACGTCTCATACTCACTGAGCAAGCGTTCAATCTTTTCTATTTTTTCCGATGCCGACGGATGCGTTGATCGCACAATGCGCGTGATTTCGTCGAGTATATGCCGGGTATTCTTGTGCGATTTATTGATCATTTTTACGGCTTTTTGTCGCTCTGATCGCATCTTATGGTCGTTGCTCTTTAGTTGTTTTTCCGCCGCATTCGTAGCCGTGCGGACACACTTCAGGATGATGTCGAGTAACACATCCTGCCGGACGAAGTACTGATGTTTTATGAAGGCCAGTAAATGCAGGTAACGTTTTATTGGATTTGGGAACTGCTTAAGCTGACTCAGCTTGGCCTTTCTTACCCAGGCCGCATAGTATTCGGTCGCTTGATCGCCCAGATTTAGTGCGTCCAAGATGGTCAGAAAAGGATAGAAGTAACCTGCAAGGTTCTGACAGGCGTCTACATTCTGTTGAATATCCTGCGCCCGCAACGATTGATTGACCTGTTTGATTTCACTGAGCAGGGGACGCCAGTGATCATCAGGGATTGTCATCAATTTGTCTAACGCAGTACGCTCGGTGACTTGTAGTATTGACACCAGATTGGTTAAGAGCGTGGATTCGACGATGTTGAAGCTGTCCGTAATAACGGTCGATAACTGATGGTACGTAGGAATTTCTATGCGGTGTTTCCAGCAGAAATCGACCGCGGCTATAAATACCTGTTCGGGCTTAAGCTGATGTTGAGCCAGCAATTGAACATGTTCGGCGACCAACGCGGCACTGGATCGATTGAAGGGTTGCCATTCCAGGAGTTGGAGTATACGTTTTCTATGCCGTATGACTCGGGATGGGGCGTAGTCGTCGAAATCGGGATCTGCGGTGATATTCAGCAACTGCTTAACGTATTTGATATCCTTGTGGCGGAACTGGGTTGGCACGTAGAACTTGCCGGCGCTTCTAAAATAGCCGAGTTGTAACAAGAAGCCGATTTTGTGGGTGGCTGTGTGTAGATTGCTGAGCGTTCGCCGGATCTCGTCCGTCACGATGAAATAGGCGGGCCGTTGGTCTTTAGTGAATGTGGGCGGCGAATCGAATTTTCGCTTTTCACTCGGCGAAAGAAAGGCTAAACGCGTCATAGGAGGAGGTCCTGATTGAATGGTTGATTACCTTACCATAGGCTCTATACTGTGATAACTATTATAACCACCGTATAGGTTTCAGTGTGACACAGCACCAGTATATTGCAAGTATGCGCCGAGCACCCTTGGCATGCTTTGATACGGTGAAACATGTCGATGATTGCTCGGCACCGGCGTACTTAACGCCTGAGCAAGTGAATGATTTCAATATCGCGCTCACCTTCCTGAAACACTACGTGGGCAGTGCAGGAACGTTCAATGCGTATCGGCGTGAAGTCGAACGGCTGCTACAGTGGACTTGGCATATTGCGTTCAAAACCGTCGATACGCTCAAACGGGACGACCTAGAGAATTTTATCCGATTTTGCCAGCGTCCCCCCAATGCCTGGATCGGTCTGAAAAAGCCACCCCGATTTATTGAATCTAAGGGGCTGCGAATATCGAATCCGGAATGGCGTCCGTTCGTGGCAACGGTATCCAAATCGGCCTTTAAAAAAGGTCAGGTTCCCGACAAGAGAAATTATGTGTTGTCCAATGGCGCCACCAAGGAAGTACTGGCGATCCTCGGTAGTTTTTTTCAGTATCTGCTGCTAGAAGAATATACATTTTCCAATCCGGTCGCCCTCATGCGTCAGAAAAGCAAGTTTGTGCAGAAGCGCCAGGGGCTCACCAAAGTACGCCGTTTAAGTCAGCAGCAGTGGCAGACGGTCATCGAGACCGCGCAGTCGATGGCCACAGAGAATCCGCAGGCACATGAACGCACGCTGTTTATCATTTCTGCGCTTTACAGTATGTATCTTCGTATATCAGAGTTGGCAGCCAGTGAACGCTGGACGCCCACGATGAACGATTTTGCTCAAGATCACGACGGTCTCTGGTGGTTTACCACCGTGGGAAAGGGCAATAAGGAACGACAGATTGCGGTGAGCGATACCCTGCTTGCGGCACTCAAACGTTGGCGTAAGTTTCAGGGGTTGTCGGCACTCCCCTCGCTAGCCGATGAGTCACCACTGATTCCTGTTCATAGAGGCCTGGGAGCGCTCTCCAGCACAACGCACATACGCAGCATCGTGCAGACGTGTTTTGATTATGCAGTCCAGCGATTGGCCCAGGAGGGTAAATCGGAGGAAGCCGAATCGCTCATGGATGCCACCGTACACTGGTTGCGGCATACTGGGATTTCCGACGACGTGAAAATACGTCCAAGAGAGCATGTTAGAGATGATGCCGGCCACAGTTCCAGTGCTATTACCGACAAATACATCGACATTGAACTCAAAGAACGCCATAAATCGGCCAAGAGGAAGCGGATCCAGGCATTTAAAAAACCTGGCTCCAACTAATCGATAAATCAATTATAGTGCCGGTCATATGACTTGATACTTAATTTTGACCGTATAGCACAGCATCTTCTTTCCAAAATCGATCTTCAACCTCACGAATCTTCTTCTCCAACCCCACGCATGTCTTCGAAGTAACGCCGGTAAAGGCATCATCAAGTTGGATTAATAAGTTGGCCATAGTGAAATCGCAAGTACGTGAAACATTATTTTTTACTACAGCCCAACAAGTTTCTATGGGTTGCAACTCTGGGTGGTACGGTGGTGTCCGCAATATTTCATGACCATTTTCTGCAGCAATCTCATCAAGATCATATGTTGGGGATGGTGAAATCTTGTTGAGGATCTCTACCATTTCAATCTTTAGGCAATCTTCTCTCAGCGGGATATTGTTTTTTTCTAGCCAAGACCGAATCTTCTCTTTGTTGCAAGTGGCCGTTGGAGCTGAATATTTTGACAGTACATTATGGTAAGCGGCATTATCCATTATTATCAGAGATTTTGGGGGGATATTGGGTAGTAACTTTTCCCTGAACCACTTGGTGAATAGCTCCTGGTTCATTTGGCCATGATAATCGCCTGTCTTTCTAGAGCTTTTGAATATTAGCTTTGCCCCAGGCACCCACCCACCTTTTGTTATTGCATTGATTATGATTAAACGATCACCCTTGCCTGTTGGTTTCTGAATCCACGGGCCATCATCGTCAAAATACCACACAAAATCGTTGCTATGGTTTTTGTTGACATAAGTTTCGTCCAGGTAGACTTCAGGTCGAATAACATCACTACCTTTCCTGTTCGAGCGCTTTCTCCTGAGGTAACGTTGTCGTGCTGCCACTACATAATCTTTTTCTTTTAGCCTTTGGGTGCGCGTCCCTTTGCCAAATGTGAACCCCCAGCGATCAAGAGCGCGGCCTAATGTGCGAATACTAAACTCCTTTTTTGGTTCAATATCTTCAAGATGCTTGCATAACATCTCAAGAGTAATATGTGTTCCTTCCTTGTTAGCACTACGAACGTATTCTCTGACGACTGTCTGCATCGAGTCTGATAACGCTCGTGGTGGACGACCCTTGTGTATTTTTTCTTGTGTTGAAAAAGTTATCCCCCGATTATGGTCTGCCATCACTCGCTTGACTGTTGCTATGCCTACTCCTAACGCATTAACGACTCGCTGAACACTTGGGATTGCCAGCTCTTGCACGTCATCCTTGGTGCGATCAAAATATTTCTTCAATGCAACTATAGTCTCTTTTTCTGCAGGAGTAAGTGCTTTACCTTGGCTAGTCATATATGCGCACATTGAGAGAGACTTCGGTGCGACTATAGTGCATGATTTTTCAGATAGTATCAAGTCATATGACCGGCACTATAGTAGCACGGCCTGCTGCACTAGTGGCCCCAGGCTCTTGAGTGCCTCCGACACAAAGAGGTCACGACTGCTCACCGCGCTCAGCTGCTTCAGCGCCGGTAGTTTCACCATCAATTCCTCCGGCACCTGAATCAACGATCCAAAGGTCGTGGCGTGTTCAAACAGCCGCCCCAGCTCCGTAAGGTCACCTGTCCGCAACCCATAGTCGCTCAGCGTAACGCCTTGTGCCAACCGCTCGGCATCAAAGCCCGCGCTGTCCACCAGCGCCATCACATTGAGCTTCACCCCCCGCTCAAACAGTCGCCGGTCATCTGCCCGCCCCTTCATCATCAGCGCGAAGCCCGTCAGCTGCGCGGCGCGTCCGTCGATGTCGAGACCGAAGAGGTTTTTCTCGAGGATCAGCTGCGCCACGTCCCGCTGCCGGTAGC
>JAAETJ010000935.1 GCA_024228495.1 bacterium
GCTCAAACTATGGCTGGACAAGGTCTTTGCACTTGCACGCAACATCACCAGCTTTGCCTCAAGCACACTGAAGGCCAAAAAGCGTGAGTTGGAAAATACCCTGGCTGATATTCTGTCATCCAGCCCCGCATGTGAAATCGCCGAAACCATCCGTGCCACACTGGCAAGAGCCAGCCCGCGATTATTGACCTTTATTGATTATCCAGGAGAAGTCGAGGTAACCAACAATGCATGCGAACGGGCACTGCGACCGGCAGTCATCCAGCGCAAGGTCACCAACGGTTTCCGCTCAATGTGGGCCGCAGAAGGCGATTGTGCTGTCAGAACAGTGGTCGACACCGGCCAATTAATCGGGAAATCCCCGTTTCAGACCCTTTTGACCCCCATATCTTGAAATCAATGCGTAATATGCCCTAATTCTTGGGGATGAGTAATTACGACTAAGACCGGCCTGATAAAATTCCAGCGACAAACCGATTGGCCAATTAGAGTACTTACGATGAAATGTGAAGCATTTGACCGGATCGAAATTGTTCA
>JAAETJ010000936.1 GCA_024228495.1 bacterium
CGATATTGCCCGTGCAGTGCTTTTCCTGGCTGCGGATAACAATGATTTCATGACCGGATCGACCATCTCTATCAATGGTGGTCAGCATATGTACTAATCTGGCAGGCAGCATTGGCAGCTAGGAGCCTGTCCGAGAATAGGCGCCGTAGCGAGGGAGAGCTGGTTTGATTCAGATTTTTCGATCATTTGCGGCGAATATTGGGCATATTTAACGAAAATTATCGGGAAATCTGGCCAAATCCAGCTTTTCCGCAGTAGGTTCTCTATTCTCGGACAGGCTCCTAGGAATGGTTCTTCGTATAGCTGCCAATTGCGACTGTTATGATCAGGTTTGACAAGGAGGCGCCCTGTAGCAAGGGCGCCTTCCATTTCGCTAGAACCAAATTCTAAGCAGAAGGCTGACATATGGACGCCAAAACCCTCGTTGACGAAGTGGAAGGTCTATTTTCGTTGCCCGAGGTTTGTTGGCAAGGTGGTTGGATTCCATCATGAACCGCAGCATGCGGGGGAGTACGCATTGGAGGCGTCTATAGTGCACATCGCTACTGCGGTGGCCAACTGTGTGGAGCCCAGTTGGAAAATGGCGGGTGAGGAACATGATGCCACTCGTCAGATCAAAGCGTTTGCCTGGCATGTTACCGGCCTTTCTCAGGATGTGGTCGAGGGAGTCGTTTCTGACATCAGCGTAGAATCGTTGGATGTTTTAAGTGTTGTCAATCCGGACTCTGCAATGATTTTCTGACGCTCTCCCCTTTGGTCACAAGCAAAATGACATTTTTTGCGCAGTGATCTGATCTGAATAGTTAATCTCC
>JAAETJ010000937.1 GCA_024228495.1 bacterium
AGTTCGCAAAAGCACTGTCCACGTCAACGGCTCTGGAAAATTCGCACCAAACAAGTAGTTCTTGCAACCGGTGCGCACGAACGTCCGCTGGCATTTAGCAACAATGATCGCCCAGGTGTGATGTTAGCTGACTCCCTTGCGACCTATATCAATCGATATGGCGTGCTACCGGGGCGGAGTATTTTGATATTTACAAACAACGACAGTGCGTATCGTTTGGCCGTCTATGCTGCCAGAGCAGGTGCCGAGGTGCGCGTTGTCGATAGCCGAAATGGCTCCGACGGTCACTGGGTCAACCAGGCACGTACTACTGGCATTCGAATTGATTTCGGAAAAGTCGTGGTAGAGGCAACCGGGCAACGCAAAGTAACCGGCGCAAAAGTCATGTCGCTTTCCAGTGATGGAACCGCGGTTGAAGGCATGGCAGAGACGATACCCTGTAACCTGATCGGCATTTCGGGTGGCTGGAGCCCGGTTATTCACCTGCATGCTCAGGGTCGTGGTGCAGTAACCTATGCCGCTGATATTTGCGCCTTTGTTAGCGCTGGTGGAGCAAAAGAAACGCCTACCGAGTGTGTTGGCGCAGCGCGAGGTTGTCTGGATTTAAAGGTCTCGCTGGAACAAGCAGCCAGGGCGGGTGCGGCCGCAGCTTTCAAAGCAGGATTCGGCAAAGGGGAGCCAACAAAAACCAGTGCGGCAGAAACAGTGAAAACGGGAGCTTTTTCCCCGTTGTGGCTGGTTCCAGCGCCGCCAGGCAGTCGCAAGGGTTACCGCAAGCACTTCCATGAATTCCAAAACGATTCGACAGTGGCTGACATTCAGCTGGCCATGCGTGAGGGGCTTGGTTCAGTTGAACACTTAAAGCGATATACAACGACTGGCATGGCGACCGATCAGGGTAAAACATCGAATGTCAATGCGCTTGGAATCGTTGCTCAACAAAGTGGCCAGGACATGAAAGCGATGGCGCCGACAACGTATCGTCCGCCATTTACGCCGGTCACGCTCGGAACCATAGCGGGTCGTCAACACGGAGCCTTGTATTCACCTGAACGTAAAACGCCGATGTATGACTGGCACAAAGACAATGGCGCCGTGTTTGAAAAAGTCGGTGACTGGTTACGCCCATGGTGGTACCTGAAACCTGGTGAAGATCAACGCGCTGCGATCGTCAGGGAATGCATGGCCGTACGTAAAGATGTCGGTATAATGGATGCCTCGACACTTGGCAAAATCGATATTCGCGGCCCCGATGCGGCCGAGTTCCTAAATCGGGTTTACACCAATAACTGGCTAAAGCTGGGCATGGGTAAATGCCGCTATGGTCTGATGCTGAACGAGCAGGGCTATGTGTTCGACGACGGTGTTACAACGCGATTAGGTGAAAACCATTTTCACATGACCACGACGTCGGGTGGTGCACCCCGTGTTATGACCTGGCTCGAGGACTGGTTGCAAACGGAATGGACGGATCTGAATGTTCACCTCACCAGCGTATCTGAACAGTGGGCGGTGATTTCGTTGAGTGGCCCCAGGGCCCGTGATTTGCTAGCCAGCCTAGTCGACATTGACATATCTAGAGAAGCCTTTCCATTCATGTCGATGAAGACGGGAACAATGGCTGGCGTGCCGGCCCGAATTTTTCGGATCAGTTTCACCGGCGAGTCCAGTTTTGAGATTAATGTCGCGTCCCGACATGGATTGCACATCTGGAAGACCCTCGCAGAAGCGGGTGACGACTACGGGTTGATGCCATACGGTACTGAAGCCACCCATATCCTTCGGGCGGAAAGAGGCTTTATCATTGTCGGTCAGGATACGGATGGAACCACCACGCCAATGGATCTTGGAATGGACTGGATTGTCTCGAAAAATAAGGGCGATTTTTTAGGACGTTCAGCGTTCAACCTGCCTATCATTGCGGAACGAACGCGCAAGCACCTGGTTGGTCTTTTGCCAAAAGAAAAGGCAAAGCTATTGCCGGAAGGCGCGCATGTAACCATGAAGCGAAACGAGCCATTCCCCTGTTCAACCCTTGGTTACGTTACCTCAAGCTATGACAGTCCGA
>JAAETJ010000938.1 GCA_024228495.1 bacterium
CAGAGATATTTCTTCGGGCAAATCGAATTTATATCAAGTGTCTATCGGGCCGTAGCCGGATGATGAATTTTACACCATAGCGTACGCACGGAGATGAGTCCGATCTGCTCGAAGTGTGCATTGCATAGTCCCGCATTTGTAGCCATAGTTTTTGAAAGTAGCCAGTAGCTTTTACGCGATAGCCCTAAACTGATGGCGTCATGCGTTCTGACCCCCAGCTTCATCAGCTCCCGAATTCGGCGTCTAGGTTTACGCCACTGTTTGACCACCATGGATGGTGGAAATGCAGGTTTTGCATGGAGCAAAAACCTGTCCTTCAGACATATGGTCACCCATCCGCGCTTGCCCTCGGCTAGTACTTTTTAAAGCTTTCATTTATGATTGTTCATGTCATGATTACTTCCCAGATAATGTACAGGGGACTTTCACCACATAAGATTGTGCCCATGCCGGGCACACACAAGGCACTCAAATGGACGCTCCGCCGCTTCGCGGCTCCGCTCCAATTAGCGTGGCGTTATAAGCCAAAGCAAAGTTGATTCAATACGTCAA
>JAAETJ010000939.1 GCA_024228495.1 bacterium
CACCGACCTCCTTATGGGCCAAAGACATCCTGATGAGCTCGAAAATAAAAGGCCAGGAGGATAGTTTCTTTTTAAATATTTCACAGGCAATTGCAGACAAGCTGGGGCTTGAATTGCGGCGGCGAAGCGCCACCTTTGGCCGGGCATTGCTGCTTTTGCGAGACGGTGACAATGATATCCAGGTGGCGGTGCTAAAACGGCCCGAGCGCGAAGTCTATCTGCATTATATCGAACCGCCCTATATACGCTATATGAGTAGAGTGTTTGTGGTGGCCAAAGACCAGCACTCATCCATCCAACGCTATGAAGACCTCTATGGCTTACGCATTGGCACTAACCAGGGGGCCAAATATTTTCCCCGCTTTGATGAGGATACCCGCTTAAGAAAACAGGTGGTAGGCGGCCATAAGCAAAATATCGGCAAGCTGCTGCGCGGGCGCATCGATACCTTCATCATCCCTGATATTTTTGCCATAGAAATGATAGCGTCAATGGGACTTAGTGATAAGCTCGAATTTGCAGATTATGTCCATCGTCAGGAAGACCCGGGCTATATTGTGCTGTCCAAAAA
>JAAETJ010000940.1 GCA_024228495.1 bacterium
CTGCGCAGCTTTAAGTAGCTTAGTATTTGCTTTTGGCGGATTATCCAAAGCGGCAAACAAAGCATCAGCACCAGTCATCGAGAGATGCAAGGTTTCAGTCCGTTCAATTACGTTACGTGCTTTCTCCATCGCCGAATCAATAAGGAACTGTGAAAGCGTTGCCCCGGAGTAATCGGCCGCCCGCTGTATGATTTCTTGAATCTCTGTGGAGGTTCGCGCAACCAGACGAGTTCCTTTACGTTGTGCATTGGTAGCCATAATTTCACCTAGTTTTCAGTCTATGTGGTGCCATTATGGCGCACACAGTTGATGCCTGTCAATATGTATGCCTTTTCGGCATACATTCATATTGCTATCAAGATGTTGACCTTCTGATACACGGCACTTGCTGTGTATCATTCAATGTCTCATTATAAGTTTCTCGAAAAGTTAAATACGTTTTGAAACCTAGTGAAGGGCAACATGGCATGGGTTGGCTACGCGCGAGTGAGTTCTATCGGACAACGTCTTGATGTGCAGCTCGATAAGCTCCAGCATTGCGACAAAATCTATCAGGAGAAAAAAAGTGGATCGTCCAATCAGCGTCCCGAACTTAAGGCCTGCCTGGATTATGTGAGGGAGGGCGACACGCTGGTGGTCACTCGACTGGATAGATTGGCTCGCTCGACGCTGCATCTATGCCAGATCGCCGCCGAACTGGAGCAAAAGCAGGTTAACCTCCAAGTGCTGGATCAAAACATCGATACCGGCGATGCGACCGGGCGGCTGCTGTTCAATATGCTCGGCGCGATTGGCCAGTTCGAAACCGAGCTACGCGCCGAGCGGCAGATGGATGGTATTCAGAAAGCCAAAGCACGAGGCGTGCACTTTGGGCGGAAAAGGAGCCTAAGCGTCCGGCAGATTAACGAGCTCCGTGATCTGCGGTCACAAGGCGTACTGATCAAAACGCTGATGAAGGACTATGGTCTCTCAAAAGCCAGTGTATACCGCTATCTTGCTCCAGTAGCAAAAGTTGAACTGCTGGAATAGTCCGATTCGTGTGGCGGCACCCTAAATACTGATGTTGCCAGTTATGAATCGGCCCAGGGGTTGAGGATCTGAACACCTGTTGGCGAGAAGTCGGGCGTATTCCGAGTGGCGACAGTCATTCCATGCACGAGAGCTGTCGCCGCAATAAGCGCATCGCGTTCCGAGCGAGGATCTGGCACATGCAAACGTGCGCAACGTTGCGCAACAGCGACATCGACCGCAAAGATACGCCCTTCAAACCGGGGCAA
>JAAETJ010000941.1 GCA_024228495.1 bacterium
ACTGACAAAGGAATGAGCCGCGAAACCGGCAAGGGAACGGATTTTGTTGTGCTCACCAATTAGATCAGCATAATCAAAATTATTTCGCTGATCGCGCGCAAAGTGAGCGGTGCGAATTCAGCTCCCGCAAGAAACATTGACCGAGCCTTGTTCGCATATCGAGCGGGGAGGGGCTAGCCTGCGGTCATGATGACACGATAGTGCAGTTCGCTTGGGGAAGATTTTACGAACACCACATGAACACCAGGTGATACTAATAATGTCTGGTCTGGCATGAAAACCAATTCAATTGATTTGGGTGATTTGTTTTGCAGCATGCCAGCAAGGCCCGTGCGTTTTCCGCCATTATTCGAGTTGCGCACCAGCCGATTGATATGAATCCCGCCTTTTTCGTCGATCCCTTTGAATTGATAAATGATTGTGTCGGCGCCATTATCGGCTTTCGCATAGGCTATCGTTCCACCTGCGGGTGCAACGCGATTATTAGATAAATCGCCAATATATGCCATTTTTGGAGTGGGAACACTGTTGAAGAGGGACGTGCATCCCGACAAGAACACGGTGGTCAACAGAACCAATATTGAACGCTTTTTCATACCATACTCCATCAAGCACACAATCAGTAATACTACACATCCAGAAAAGACAATCATCTTGAATAGCTTACTTTTTATTAGGCCTATAAATTGATTGAGAAAGCATTAACCAGATTGCAATTGCCCTGTTTTCAAGAGGTCGTGCACAGATCATCCATGGTTTGGATTTGACATAGAAGATTTCGCGGACAGAAATGGTGCGAATCAGCTATTAGGCTAGGATGGCTCAATATGAATTACATTCCGGCATGGCGCTCAGTACCCTTACAAGTCTGCTGGGTCGGCTTGACTATCGCCGTACTGGATTGCTGATCGCGGCTTTGCTGGCATGCGGGCTATTGCTATCTCAACTGGTGTCTGGCGATATTGGGCGATTGGTGGTGACGGCCGTATTTTCCGTGCTGGTTATATTAGGGCTATTGGCTCTGGCGGGGCTGTCGAGTGGTTTGTTAAAGGTTGTGGGTGATCAGCACAGCGCTAGTGGCAATCTGACATTGCTTGATGAGTTGCCAGAAGGAGTGCTGGTGACGGATGGTCAAAAAAATGTACTGTTTGCCAATGCAGCCTATCTGAATATCGCTGGTAATGAAACAAAAGTCGCGCCAACAATCGAGCAACTATTTGTTGGTGAAGTTGCGGCAGCAGAACCCATCTATCGCCTGACACAGGCCATTAAAAACGGTAAAAACTGGCAAGAAGAATTTCGCGTATCAAATATGAATGCTGGATCTGAAAGGCTGCAGGGAACTCCCTCATGGTATCGCATTAGTGTTGCTCCCCATGGAAGCTGGCACACAGGTCCTGGTGCAACAGATAGCATGCATGACAACAAGGACGAATTGGCACGATCCGGTAGTCGTTGTCAGGACGGATCCGTGACCATCTGGCAAATAGCCGAAATATCCAGCGAGCGCCATCGTCAAGAAGAGAGCTTTGGAAAGCTGCAAGAGATCATAGATTATCTTGATCAGGCTCCCGCCGGGTTCTTTTCAGCTGATGACAAGGGGCGCATCGACTATCTGAATGCAACACTTGCTGGATGGCTTGGACTGGATCTTGCTGATGCGGTCTCTTCACAGCTCTTGTTGAAAGATATTGTTTCAGGAGACGGGGCAACCTTGCTTGCCCAAAAGTCCCTCGCTCAAAAAATCGATAGTGACAAACTGACATTTGATCTGGATTTAATCAGACAGGATGGCACGTTGCTTCCAGTCAGATTGCTACACCAGATGGTATTTGATGGCGGGTGTGCGAATCAATCGCGCACATTGGTACTGAACAGGGCACCAGGTGCGGAGTCGGGGGAAGATCTACGGGCCGCCGAGGTGCGGTTTGCTCGGTTTTTCCACTCTGCACCGATCGCCATTGCGACCCTTGATAAAAGAGGTGTGGTGGGAAGTACGAACGCCGCCTTCGCGCGCATGTTCACCAAGAGCATGCATGACGAAAGCTCGCCTGATACTGCTGAAGAAGGTGTCGATATCATATCACTCGTGGTTGAGGAGAATAAAGAGGAAGTCTCTCTCGCTCTTGATCGCGCCTCCAGCGGTCAGGTCAAGATCAGTCCCCTGAACGTCTCTTTTAGTGGCGACACTGAGCAAACGGGGCGTCTATATCTGTCACCAGCTGGTAGTATTGATCGCGAAACCGATAGCAAGTTCGGTGGGGCTATTTTATATGCCATCGATACAACGGACCAAAAAAGCATGGAGCGCCAGATGGTCCAGGGGCAAAAAATGCAGGCCGTTGGACAGTTGGCGGGGGGGATCGCTCATGACTTCAATAATGTGCTGACGGCGATTATCCTTGGTACAGATGAGTTGTTGGGCAGCGCGCGCGCTACCGATCCCGGATTTAAAGATATTATCAGTATCAAACAAAATGCCAATCGAGCGGCCTCGCTGGTGCGCCAGATACTGGCCTTTTCTCGCCGTCAGACCTTGCGTCCCGAGGTGCTTAATCTCAATGATGTCGTCTCCAATCTGTCTATTTTACTTGACCGTCTGCTGAGCGATAATGTCAAACTCAATATGGAGCGCTATCGTGATTTGTGGTTGGTGCGCGCCGATGTGATCCAGTTTGAGCAGGTGATTGTTAATCTGGCGGTCAATGCCCGAGATGCCATGCCTGCCGGTGGTGTGGTGACGATTGCCACTCGCAACATTACCCAGCGAATGTCAGCTGATCTGGAGGATCAGGGTATGCAGGTGGGGGAATATGTGCTTATCGAAGTGAGTGACACGGGGTCTGGCATGACCAAGGAGGTCAGCGACAAGGTGTTCGAGCCGTTTTTTACTACCAAAGGCGTTGGCAAAGGCACAGGACTTGGCCTTTCCATGGTCTATGGGATTGTCAAGCAAACCGGTGGCTTCATCTATATTGACAGTACGGTTAGTGAGGGAACAACTTTCAGGATCTATTTGCCGCGGCAAGAAGAGGATCTCGAAGAGATGGCTCATAGACAGCTCCAGGAGAAACAAAAAGACAAGAAAAACAAACCTGATCTCACAGGCACCGAGAGCATATTGCTGGTGGAAGATGAAGAGGCTGTGAGAGGATTTTCAGCCCGCGCCCTGCGCAAGCGCGGTTATGAAGTGTTTGAGGCTGGAACGGGCGTGCAGGCGCTGAAGGTCATGGATGAGCTTGAGGGACGGATCGACCTTGTGGTCACCGATGTCATGATGCCAGAAATGGACGGGCCAACGATGGCCAAGGAAATGCGCAACGAAAATCCAGAGCTTAAAATTATTTTCGTTTCGGGATTCGCGCGCGAAATTCTTGATGAGGCCGATGATTTTATATTTATGGCCAAGCCCTACGGGCTGAAAGATTTGGCCGCCAAGGTGAAGGAGGTACTCGCAGATTGAGCTGTTGATAGGTCAATAGAGTGAGTGATTCTGTCCTTATGTGTTCTTATTATGTTCGAATGATCTCTAGGGAAGGTCATCTAATTAATTGATTTTACAGGTTTTAATCGGCTTCTCTCCTGAAGCTTGCAAGATGAGAACAAAAGTGGTACAAATGATCAAATTGTACAAGTCCCCATTTTGTGAAATAAGGAGAACTCACCGTGCCGAGAAGCCAATTCGAGATTATCGAGGGAGGTAATATGGACAAGGATAAAGCTATTGATGCTGCGCTATCGCAGATAGAGCGGGCTTTTGGCAAAGGGTCGATCATGCGCCTTGGGCAGAACAAGGCGATCGAAATTGAATCGATTCCGTCAGGCTCGCTGGGGCTTGATATTGCTCTTGGTATTGGTGGTTTGCCGCGCGGTCGGGTGGTCGAAATTTATGGTCCTGAATCTTCGGGTAAAACAACACTGGCCCTGCATGCTGTCGCCGAGGCGCAAAAATTGGGTGGCACATGCGGTTTTGTCGATGCCGAGCATGCGCTGGATCCGGTCTATGCTAAAAAGATTGGCGTCGATGTGGACAACCTGCTGGTGTCGCAGCCTGATACCGGCGAGCAAGGACTTGAGATTACCGATACGCTGGTGCGCTCAGGTGCTCTTGATATTGTGGTGATCGATAGTGTGGCTGCCTTGACCCCCAAAGCCGAACTTGAAGGAGAAATGGGAGACAGTCTGCCAGGGCTACAGGCGCGCTTGATGTCGCAAGCTTTGCGCAAACTGACAGGCTCCATTGCCAAATCCAATACTATGGTGATCTTTATCAATCAGATCCGTCATAAAATCGGTGTGATGTTCGGTAGCCCTGAAACCACAACGGGTGGCAATGCCCTGAAATTTTACTCATCTATTCGTCTTGATATCAGGCGTATTGGCCAGATCAAGGATCGTGATGAGGTGATCGGCAATCAGACCCGCGTTAAAGTTGTCAAAAACAAAGTGGCTCCGCCGTTCCGTCAGGTCGAATTTGATATCATGTATGGTGAGGGCATATCGAAGCTGGGTGAAATCATCGATCTTGGCGTTAAAGCCGATATTGTTGAAAAATCGGGCTCCTGGTACTCCTATGACAGCCAGCGGCTTGGTCAGGGTCGCGAAAATTCCAAGGGATATTTGCGTAATAATCGCGAATTGCGAGCAAAAATCGAAATGGAAATTCGCAAAAATGCCGGATTGGTTGTCGATGATATGCCCACTGATGAGATTGCTGAAGAAAATGCCGGGGACGATCTTGATGCTGCCGAGAGCGCCTAGCTCCTTAGGCGATCTTGCTGAAAGAGATGGTCCCGGGCTTGTAAAATATGTTCGTAGTTTCACCAAACAGAATGCAATGGCCCCGCGAGGGGCCATTATGCTTTTGATTACTCAGAAAAATGCGGTTTGATGAGTTGGCAAGTGTTAACAGTTTTTCTCACGCTGGACAGTCATGTCGCGGGATTGTAGAACAGCGTTTATGTTTGCAAATTTGAGTGTTGAACGCTCATGACAGGTTTTTTGTCACATGACCATGAGCCTGGATTGTCGATCCCGTTAAAGCAGATATTCTGCATCAAGAAGAAATGAACTAAATGACCGGTGTCAACGAGATAAGAAGCGGCTTTCTGAATTTTTTCAAGAAGAACAATCATGAGATTGTGAGATCAGGTTCGCTTGTGCCGAGCAATGACCCAACTTTAATGTTTACCAATGCAGGCATGGTGCCATTCAAAAATCTGTTTACGGGCCTTGAAACACGAAACTATATGCGGGCGGTTTCTGCGCAAAAATGTGTGCGGGCCGGCGGCAAGCATAATGATCTCGATAATGTCGGCTTCACGGTTCGCCATCACACTTTTTTTGAGATGATGGGGAATTTTTCCTTTGGCGACTATTTCAAGGATGAGGCCATTTATCTGGCCTGGCAGCTGATTACCAAAGAATTTGGTGTCGACAAGGACAAGTTGTTGGTCACGGTTTATATGGATGACGACGAAGCCTTCAAAATCTGGAAGAAAATCACCGGTTTTTCTGATGATCGGATCATCCGCATTGCCACCAGCGATAATTTCTGGTCGATGGGCGAAACCGGACCATGTGGACCGTGCTCTGAAATTTTTTATGATCATGGCGAACATATTCCAGGGGGGCCTCCCGGGGCACCTGATGAAGACGGCGATCGATTTGTTGAAATTTGGAATTTGGTGTTCATGCAATATGAGCAATTGTCTTCTGGCAAACGCATTGATCTGCCCAAGCCCTCGATTGATACGGGAATGGGACTGGAGCGTATGGCGGCCTTGATGCAAGGAACCAATGACAATTATCAAACCGACTTGTTCAAAGCCCTGATAAATGCATCCATTGATGCATCTGGTGTCGATTCAAACGGCACTAATAATGTTTCGCACCGGGTCATTGCAGATCATTTGCGTTCGTGTAGTTTTCTGATCGCTGATGGGGTTCTGCCATCAAATGAAGGGCGCGGTTATGTTTTGAGGCGCATCATGAGACGTGCCATGCGGCATGGAAATCTTCTGGGCGTCAGCGAACCCATCCTCTATAAACTATTGCCAACGCTGATCAGGGAGATGGGCGAGGCCTATCCTGAACTGGTGCGCGCCAAGGCATTGATCAGCGAGACCCTGCAACTAGAAGAAATCAGTTTTCGCAAAACGTTGGATCGGGGCATAAGCCTGTTGGAGAGTGAAACCGCGAGTTTGAAAGATGGAGACGAGCTTTCGGGCGAGGTCGCTTTTAAATTATATGATACATACGGGTTTCCTCTAGATCTCACGCAAGATGCTCTGAAAGATCACGATATATCTGTTGATATCAAAGCATTCGACAAGGCTATGGAGCGCCAGCGCGCTGAAGCGCGTAAAAACTGGTCCGGTTCTGGTGACACTGCAACCGAACAGATCTGGTTGGGGCAACGCGAAAAATTGGGAGCTACAGAATTTCTTGGCTACAATACCCAACAAGCACTTGGCAGCATCGCCGCACTTATAAAAAACGAGAAACCGGTCAAGAAGATCACCAAGGGTGATGAAGCTTCGCTAGTCGCCAACCAAACACCGTTTTATGGCGAGGCAGGCGGTCAAATCGGCGATACCGGTATTATCACCGGTGGCATGGGCGCCCGGTTTGTTGTCAGTGATACGCAAAAGAAAGCTGGGGACCTTGTGGTTCATATCGGTCACGTGGAAAGCGGCCAGTTCGTTTTGGGTGAGTCTATTGATCTGGTGCTCAACGAGCAAAAACGTTCGACGCTCAAAGCCAATCATTCTGCCACCCATCTATTGCACCAGGCCCTGCGTTTGGTGTTGGGGGACCATGTCACTCAAAAAGGCTCGCAGGTGACGCCTGATCGTTTACGTTTTGATTTTTCCCATCCCAAAGCCTTGAGCACAACGGAACTTGAAGAAATCGAAAAAATCACCAATCAGATCGTACTGCAAAATGGTCAGGTCAGCACAAGACTGATGGGCCAGGATGAAGCTATTGAAGCTGGCGCCATGGCTTTGTTTGGCGAAAAATATGGTGATGAGGTGCGTGTTGTTTCCATGGGAATGGGTGATGGCGGGAATCAGGATGCCAACAATTACTCTGATAACCCCTATTCGGTTGAACTTTGTGGAGGCACGCATGTTGAACGCACGGGCGATATTGGCCTGATCAGGATTGTATCTGAGATCGCCGTTGCCGCTGGCGTGCGCCGTATCGAGGCGTTAAGTGGTCAATGCGCGCGCGCTTATCTTGGCGACCAGGACAATCGTTTGAAAGAGGTCTCCGATATATTGAAGACTACCCCGTCAGAAGTACCAGAACGATTACGCGCCCTTGTTGACGAACGTAAAAATCTCGAAAAAGCATTGGCCGAAGCTAGACGTAAATTGGTTATGGGTGGCAGCGGGGGGAGTGGCGGCGATGATATTCGCTCGGTTGGCAAACTGAAATATATGGCCCGCAGTGTGGAAGGTATCCCGCCCAAGGATCTACGCGGCCTTGTCGATGATGGCAAACAACAGATCGGCTCAGGTGTCGTCGCTTTTGTTACTGTGACGGAAGAAGGAAAAGCTGGTTTGTCCGTTGGTGTCACCATCGACTTAACAGGCCAGTATGATGCCGTTGATCTTGTGAAAGCCGGATCGAAAATTCTTGGAGGCAAAGGTGGTGGTGGTCGCCCAGACATGGCGCAGGCAGGCGGCCCCGATGGGTCCAAAGCAGAAGCGGCGCTAGATGCGATCGAAAAACGCATCAGCGAGCTGGTAGGTGACAAAGTATGAGTGGAGCCGTTGACCAGCACCGTTCCCAACGGCTAACTCTGCGTCGACGTGTTTTCGAAGTGATCGAAAGCGGTCGTGAGAACGATTTTTTTAGCAGATTGTTCGATAGTTTTTTAATCGTCCTTATTTTACTCAATGTGCTTGCATTTGCGGCAGAAACGGTTTCTGAGTTGCAGGTAAAATGGTACCGGGAGTTTTATCTGTTTGAGTTGTTTTCAGTCGCCGTTTTTACACTCGAGTATGCTGTGCGGATCTGGGCTGGTGTTGAAGTCCCTTTTTTGCAGCGGATGCCAGTTTGGAAAGCCCGCGTGAAATTTGCTACCAGGCCGTTCCTCATCATTGATCTACTTGCTATATTACCCTTTTATCTGAGCTTCTTGTTTCCATTCTTCGACCTGCGGGTGCTGCGCCTGTTCCGTATTCTGCGGTTTTTGAAACTGGCACGCTATTCTCCTGCCTTGCATACTTTGATGAAAGTCATGTCCAACGAGCGCCGTGCATTGATGGGCGCTTTGATTCTGACCCTGACCATGTTGTTATTCGCCTCGACGGGCATTTATTTTATTGAAAAAGATGTCGCTATGACTCAATTTTCTTCGGTGCCCGCAGCTGCTTGGTGGGCGATTGCCACCCTCACGACGGTAGGGTATGGAGATATAACGCCGGTCACTGTGCTAGGTAAAACTTTTGGCGCGGTGGTTATGATCGTCGGACTTGGACTGTTTGCCCTGCCAATTGCAATCATATCGACAGGGTTTGCTCAAGAGTCGTCACGGCGAGATTTCGTCGTCACATGGTCACTGCTGTCGCGTATTCCGTTGTTCTCGCAGCTCAACGCAAAATCGATTGCCGAACTCATGAATTTTCTGCAGGCACACAGCTATCCGCCGTACTGGGAGGTCATTCGTGCCGAAGATCCGGGGGATTCCATGTACTTTATTGCTAGCGGTGATGTGCTCATTGAGCGGTTGGAAGGTTCTGTGACGCTTCATTCCGGGGATTTCTTTGGCGAAATCGCCATGATCGATCAAGTTCCCTATGAATATACCTATAGCACACTGGCCCATACCAAAATTCTCGAGTTAAGCCGTGATGACTATATGCGCCTGTGTCGGGCGCAGCCAGAAATATGTGACCATATCGGAGCTGTCGCGGTGGCCCGCCAATTCGCGCGTGATCGCGGACAGGTTGAACCCTCAGGGCGGCACAAAAGATGATAGGGTGGGAGGAGCGGAGCCAGGATCAGTTTTACTTGGCCTGGTTCGATGTTTTTTTCTGGGGCTTGTAGCCGGCCGAGGTTTCGATAGAGACGGGTTCCGTGCGGCTTTTATCCAGTTCGAGCAAAATAGCGCTCGTTGGAAGCCCCGTTTCAGGTCGATTGCTGCCACGCTCAAAAGCCTTGATGGCTAGTTCCGTGCGCGAGCCATATATGCCGTCTATCCGCCCTTTATAAAAACGTTGCTGACGAAGGTCGCTCTGCAAGAGTTTCAGGTCCGATTTGTTGGTAATGACATTGGCTTTTTTCAAGATGGTTATCTTGCGCGAGAACGCTTTGGCGCTGACAGCGGTGTTGGCAATGGTTTTATATTTGGTGTGGCCGATGACGCGACCATTTTTAACCGTCAGTTGTCGTTGTTGATAGGTGCCCACATTAATGCCGATGACTACCGGTCCTTGCTCGGTGTCCATCAACAAAGGGGAGCCAGAGGAGGCTTCGCCGGTATCGCAGCGATGCAGGATCAATGAATTGGGAAGCGCAAAGTGTTTTTTGATGTTGCTCCAGGTCAATCCACCAAAATTCCTGTTGATTGAGCAAGATCTGGAATAGGCAATCTGCCAATTCTTATAATCCATATGATAGGCGACTTGAAATAGCTTCTTGTTGCGAGCGGCATCCTCTAGCTTAAGATGATCAAGATCGATAGAATTAAACCAGCCTTTGTTACAAACGGGTCGCTCCAGGCGTGCAACTGCCCAATCGCGCGCCGCGCCGATGGGTGGTTTGCGGCTCATTTTTGACGTTCCTGTTACAATATACCTTCTTGTTTGTCGGGTACGGTGTCCCGCCAGTTTGGAATAAATTCGGGCATTTTTATTGCCGGTTTTTAGTTTGAACAAAATGGAGGAGAGGTAAAGCCTGTTACGTTTGCGATGGCTGTAAAGGCAATGAGACGCGGTTGCAATCATGTCGGGTCCGACACAAAATGCCGTACATAATGTGTTTGTCCGAGGATTGTGTAAAAGGCCGATCTGGTGATCAAGTTTTTTGTAGCGACGAGGCAGGCGCTTGCGCTGATCCTTGCCAAATACGGCGACCGGAATGAGTGAAATTCGTTTGTCGATCACAAAGTTTTGATAAGCTTGTTGAAAAAAAACGCCGCTGATAGGCATTGAATGGACTGGTTTTGTAAAAGATTGAAGGGCCAAACAGGAAAATGCAAACATCAAAGCGCCCGCCACGCCGTTTGCCTGAAAGGATCGCTTGATCGCTATGAAACGCATATTTACCTGCTTATTCAAGGGCTCAAGCATACGCTCAGTACAGAGCAAAAGATTCTTTATGATCGTTTTTTGCAATCGCAAAGAACGTCCCTTTCTATTTTGTTCCCGAAGACGATTATTTTTCGTCTGAAGGTTGAGGTTTGACTTACATTACCATATTTTAATCTGGTGGAAAGTGCATCATAACGCCACAAACACTATATATATTTTCAGTGAAGATAAAAACGCCAATTTAACTGTTATTAAAAGAGGAAAACTGGATGACTACGGAACGTACGACTTCAATAGGAATAAGTAGCAAAAAAAGCGGTCTGGTGATTACAAGCCTTATGCTTGGCCTTGGTGCGGCCGGAGCAATGATGTTTTCACAAGCGCCAAGCGCGACGGCCCAGCTTTCGCAAAATAAACGGATTGCAGAACTTGGCAATGCGCCGATGAGCTTCGCTGATTTGGTTGAGCAGGTCCGACCCGCTGTTGTCAGTATTTATGTAACGGGTACTGTCTCGAGTAAACGAAAAACCAAGCTTAAAAAGAATCGTGGTCAACGAGATTTGCCTGATGGACACCCGCTCAATAAATTTTTCAAGAAATTCGAGAGAGATTTTGGCGGACAGGGTCCAAGCTCTCGCCCCATGCGCGCCCAAGGGTCTGGATTTATTATCTCGCCTGATGGTTATGTGGTCACCAATCATCATGTCGTGCGTAATGCAGATCGTATTAAGGTCGCGCTCAATAATGGCAAGCGTCTTGATGCCAAGCTGATCGGTTCTGACCAAAGAACAGATATTGCCCTTCTCAAAATTGAAAAGCCTGGCACATATCAGTCCGTTCGTTTCGCTACCAAAGAGGCGCGCGTTGGTGACTGGGTGCTGGCGATTGGTAATCCGTTTGGCCTCTCCAGTACTGTGACAGCCGGTATTGTATCGGCTCGTGGCCGCGATGTTGGTGATAGTCCTTATGACTTCATTCAAATTGATGCTGCGGTCAATAAAGGTAATTCCGGTGGGCCAACCTTTAATCTTACCGGTAATGTGGTCGGCGTCAATGCCTCCATCATCAGCCCTTCTGGTGGAAATGTGGGTATCGCGTTTGCCGTGCCGGCTCCTCTTGTGCAATCCATTGTTGATCAGCTCAAGAAAAACGGTTCTGTCAGTCGCGGTTGGCTCGGGGTGCAAATCCAGAGTGTTAGCGATGATATGGCGGCAAGCCTTGGGTTGAATGAAGCCAACGGTGCCATCATTGGCAAGCTGACCAAAAATGCGCCAGCTGAAAAATCTGGCATGCATATAGGTGATCTGATCCTTGAAGTCGACGGTGCCAAAGTCAAAGACAGTCGGGATTTGGCCCGTAAAATTGCTGCCCTTGCCCCGAACAGTAAAACCGAACTGACGATCTTCCGGGATGGCCGCGAGCAAAACCTGTCTGTCAAGCTGGGTCGTTTCCCAGGTTCCAAAAGCCTTGCATCCCTCACCAGGGGAAAAGGCGGCGGACAAGAGCTGGAAAGCCTTGGTCTGTCATTGGCATCAGCCTCTGACTTTGCCAAAGGCTCGAAGAAAGGCGTATATGTGACTGATGTTGATCAAAAATCCATTGCTGCAGACAAAGGGCTGCGCCGGGGGGATGTTATCCTCGATGTCAATGGGCGCGCGGTTTCAACACCAGATGACGTTATCAAGGCCGTCAAGAATGCCAAAACCAAAGGTCGTAAAGCTGTGCTGGTGCGTTTTCGCTCTCGCAAGCGTGAAGCTTTCGTTGCCCTGCCAATCAACGAGCGCGGTTAATTGAAATGTGAAGGAAGCCGCATCTGTTTCATGACAGATGCGGCTCTTTTTTTGTCTTCGATGTGAAGAGAAGGAAGGATGATGCGCTTGCTGCTTGTCGAAGATGATCGCGAAGCCGTTCTTTACCTGTCCATGGCTCTAGACGAATCCGGTCATAGCGTAAAATTGTCCATGATGGAGATGAGGGGCTGGCCTATGCTCGCTCCAATGAATATGATGTGTTGATTGTTGATCGCATGTTGCCGCGACTCAATGGGCTGGAGCTGATTGAGACCTTGCGCAAGGAAGCGATTGGTGTGCCTGTTCTTATCTTGAGTGCTCTTGGTGAGGCCGATGACCGGGTCAAGGGGCACAAATCCGGGAGCGACGACTATCTCACCAAACCTTAGCCTTTACTGAATTATTGGTCCGTGTCGAGGCCCTGCATCGCCGGGACAGTTTCGAACAGGGCCAAACCAGCTATCAGGTCGCAGATCTGTTTCTTGATCGCTTGACGCCGCAAGTGCAGCGCAAGGACGAAGAAATACTCTTACAGCCGCGAAGTGCTGGAAAAAACCATCGAAGAAAGTGATGATCTGATCCGTACCTTCAGTTCCCTCTTGTCGATTGCGCGGCTGGAAGCTGGTAGCAATAGCGTAAACTTCGCGCTTAATGATTTGCAAGAACTTGTAAGTGATGTTGCAGAACTCTACGAGCCCCTGGCTGAACAAAACAATATGCAACTTGTGATGAGGAGCGGGCCATCGGCGCAAATTAATGTCGATCGCCAGTTATTAGGTCAGGCGATTGCAAACCTCATTGAAAATGTGCTTAAACATGGTGCCTTTGAGCATGGTGACACGACGTCTGGAAAAGATTACGCTAAGATA
The DNA here is from genome assembly GCA_024228495.1 of bacterium. GTDB lineage: Bacteria > Pseudomonadota > Alphaproteobacteria > Rhizobiales > JAKIUO01 > JAKIUO01. The sequence goes on from JAAETJ010000941.1 coordinate 12,925, forward strand.
ACTATCGAAGCCAGGCTTCATCGCGTCGAAAACAGCGCTGATCAGCAAAACGTATTCTTTATTGCAATAAGTGATGAAGGGCCAGGCATTGCCAAAAAAGATATTGCCCTAGTCATGAAGCGATTTGGTCGTCTTGAAAAAAGTCGATCAAAACCTGGTACCGGATTGGGTTTATCGCTGGTTTCAGCTGTTGCCAAACTACATGGTGGTGCGTTAAGCCTTGAAGATAACCAACCCGGCCTTGTGGCCAGAATGATCATCCCTTTTGACAAACATCAAGATAGCCAAGCAGTTATTCCAGACTCATAGATCTTTGAGTGGTATCTGTTTATAGGTGCTTTTTTTTAAATCATTGGCAGCCATATAGTGCTGCTTGGCAGGAGCGGTGTTATTAATATCGGCCCTCGAAGCGCGTATGGCGCCTATTAGCAGGGTGATCAACAGGGCAGAACCCAAGCCGTTGCTTAATGTGTCCAGTTTTCCTTGCCACGCTGGAGCGGCACCAAGGAGAAAAAACACTGACAGATAGTCGATTGTACGCATGTCGCACTCCTCTCATGTCAAAAGTGACAGAAACAATAGTGCTTTTATCTGATGTAAGTGATTCTGCCAAGCATGCCATCTGATCGACATTTTTATTTGTGGATATTATATGCGGCAGCTTGAATGATTGGTCTCCCGGGAAACAGCCCTACGCGGAGCAAGATCGCTCATCAACAGTTACCGTTTGTTCATTTGCTGTCAGGTTGAACTATCTGATAGTATTTAGCGAATCATTTAAAACATGAGAAATTGTGCAAGGAGCTAAATATGACCGATGGTGACAATAACGCAAATCAGAATACGACGATTTCCAAGCTTGTTAAGTCGAGCATCGAACAGGCGCAAAATTCGCATCGAACTTACGTTGAGATGAGTGAACGAGTGCGGCCCGACGCTGTAGACGCGAGCGAGAGCAAGTTTAATGAAAAAGCCCTCGATCTGGCCAAATATGATACCGCAGAGAATTTTAAGCTGGCTTTGAATTTGGTCGACATGACGGATGAACAAGCCGCGATTTCATTGCATGACGAACATACAAGAGCCCAAAGCGATGAGATGGCCAGGCGGGTTGCCGACCTGCAATTACTGGCAAATGACCATTTGGAAATATCTGAAACCATTGCTGAACCTTTACTAGAGCCAGCGATTGCTGATGCTGCTACGCCAGAACCAAGTGTGAGCTCTGTGACGCAAGCCACCGTATCGTCGACTGCGCTTGCTGGTGGCATGGGGACTGTCGCTGCAACAGCAGTGATTGTTGATCAGCCAGGCTCTGGAGATCCAATTGAGACTGCCGATCCCGAACTCACCGAGACAATTGCCGCAACAAAAGAGCCGGTTTCAGAAGAGCATATGGAAGCTGAAATTGAAGCTCTTGCCTTAAAAATTAATGATGTCGAAAATATCGAAACTGATACACCTGAAGTAAGAGAGTTTGATTCTGAGGATGTGGAACTTATTGTTGAAGACTCCGTTCTTGAAGATGTTCCCGAACTTGAGATTGCCGTTCCTATCGTTGAGGAAGTCGCTGAAATCAAGATTGCTGCACCTGTCCCTGAGGAAGTTGCTGAAGTCGAGATTGCTGCTCCCGTTCTTGAAGATTTTCCCGAACTTGAGATTGCCGCTCCTGTCGTTGAGGAAGTCGCTGAAATCGAGATTGCTGCACCTGTCCCTGAGGAAGTTGCTGAAGTCGAGATTGCTGCTCCCGTTCTTGAAGATGTTCCCGAACTTGAGATTGCTGCCCCTGTCGCCGATATAGCGGCAGCAGTGCCAGTGCCGCAAGAGCCAGCCATTGATCCCAAGGCGTTTGATACCGACTTGGCTGCGAGACTGGATGCTGTACGCGCCATGTTGCAGGGTTCTGCTCAATGATTGCAGGCTTGCCGATCACTCGATTGAACATTGAAAACAAAAAAGGCCCGTCAATGTTATGATTGATGGGCCTTTATTGTGGGTATGAAAAATATTCTAGCGAATGTTTTTTACCGATTTCATCATAAATGCGGGTACGTGATCTCCCATGCCAACAACGTTGTTTTTACCTTGGCGTCCACGGCCACGATCATTGTTGTTGCGATTGCCAACGGACCGGTTTTCTTTGGCCGGACGTCTTCTGGCGGGCTTCTCATTGGCCGGTTCTTCCGCAGCATTTTCGGGAGCAGGACGAGCTGTTTGCTCAGCTGCTTTCTTGGGAGGGGCTGTTTTGGCGTCGGTTGGTTTTTTTGCTACTGGCTCTGATTTAGTTTCGTGTTTGGCGGTTTTTCCACGTTCTTTGGCGGGTGCCCGTTCACGTCTTTTGCGTCCAGAACGCTCATGACCGGCAGCGCCCGGTTCACCGTCGATCCAGGTGGGGGCAGTAATTTTGCACAATTCGAAAATATCTGCCAGGTCTTCGCGATCAGCAGAGGTGATCAGAGAGATTGCCGTGCCTTTATTGCCGGCACGTCCGGTGCGCCCGATGCGATGCACATAGTCCTCGGCATGGCGCGGGATGTCGAAATTAAAGATATGCGAAACATTGGGGATATCAAGACCGCGCGCCGCGACATCACTGGCGCATAGAAGCTTGATCTTGTCATTCTTGAAGGCTTCAAGCGTTTCTGTGCGTGAATGCTGGTCCATATCGCCATGCAGGGCACCGGCATTGAAGTCATGTTTAGCAAAGGAACGCTGCAAGATCCCCACATCTCTTTTTCGATTGCAGAAGATAATGGCGTTTTTGACATTATCGGTACTGATCAGCTCGCGCAGGGCGTCACGTTTCATGGCGGGTGTGTTTTGTGAGAGGAATTTAAATTTCTGGGTGATCGTGCTTGCTGTAGTCGATGCTCTGGCTATCTCGATGCGTTCGGGGTTATGCAAATAGTCGCGCACAAGTTTTTGGATCACTGGTGGCATGGTGGCCGAGAAAAACAGGGTTTGGCGCGTGAACGGTAGCATTTTTACGATTTTCTCAATGTCGGGAATGAAACCCATATCTAGCATGCGGTCAGCTTCATCAATCACCAGAATTTCAATGGCATTTAGCATCACTTTGCCGCGCTGCATATGATCCATCAAGCGTCCTGGTGTGGCGATCAGGACATCGGCTCCCCGGTCCAGGATGGCAGATTGTTTGTCAAACGAAACGCCGCCAATTAACAGGGCCATATTTAGTTTGTGGTTGGCGCCAAGTGTTTCAAAATTCTCGGCAACCTGAGCTGCCAGTTCTCGGGTAGGGGCAAGGATCAGTGAGCGGGGCATGCGCGCCCGTGCTCGGCCTTTTTCAAGGCGAGCAATCATCGGCAGCACAAAAGCTCCGGTTTTGCCCGTGCCTGTTTGCGCGATGCCAAGGACATCACGTCCTTCAAGCGCAGCGGGGATTGCCTTTTCCTGGATGGGAGTTGCTTTGGTAAAACCGGCGGCCTCAATGGCCTTAAGGATAGGATCGCTCAGGGCGAGCTCAGTAAATTTCATGCGTACGCTTTTTTAAACCTAAATTGGTGTTGGTTTGAATTCATAAGGAGTGGGAATTCATTGGAGTCCATCATCATGGCGGACCCTTTGTTGGCGTGAATGTAAACAGGGGCTTTGCCTGTGTCAAATGAATGAAGTGCGGAGTGACAATTTACATATGCCAAAGTTAGACACGAAACCATATGAGACCGCTTATTGTGTGCCGTTTGAGGCTTCATACTTGCCAGGAGTTGTCGCCTTGACCGAAATCGAGATATCTTTGTCGCTACCCTCGTCATAGGAGGTCACGAGCAAGGTCATTTCATTGTCTTTCAGCGTATCCATCGCCAGAAAAGCATGACGCAACTGTTTTTCGTTAAATTCCCTGATGCTGACTGTTTTGACAATTTTTGCGTTTGCTTTGCCATTTTCATGTGAGATCCATTGGATAAAGACTTCTGCCTTGCGCTCTGTTGCAGGCTTGTTCTTGTCGGTTGTGGACGAGACTTTCCGGGATTTTGCGGCCAGGTTTGTTTTTTGCTCAAGCGATTTGGAGATTACGACAACAGCTCTATAAACGCCGCCGACACTTCCATTACTCCAACTGCCTCCCGTTAGAATCTCAGGGATTTGAGCGGGTAGGGAATTGGCAATGTCGCTGCTATCAGCCTTGGCAATGCTGGATCCGGCCAATACTGGGGCAAGTAAGAGGGCGGCGATCACTATGTGTGATCTCACTGTGAAGCGCATTGTGGACGGAATGTTCATTATTTTGGTCCTGTCGCGGAGTTGGGGGGCGAGGGAAAGTTTAAAGTCGCTTGTTTTGCTGAGTTTGATGTTGCCCTTGGAACAAGGCAGAATTTGGGGAATAGTGCGACAACAATTGGTAATTGCTATTTCTCGCGCAAAAAATTACTCATCAGCTTCGATGTCAGTTGTGGCAGCTCTTCTTGCGGCAGGTGTACGCACTCTGGCAGAATATGCATTCTGGCATTTGGCAGATTATTATAGAGGCGTTTGCCATAGGCAACAGGCACAATGCCGTCGCGTCTGCACCAGATCAGCAAGGTTTTTATTTTCAGGTCGCTATATTTTTCGGTGAATTGCTCAATATTTTCTGGCAAGAGTTGTGCGGCGGTGCGCAGCAGCGCATATTTGCCCTCTGGGGAACTGATTTGCTTGGCATATTCACGCGGAGCATCCGGCGGTATTTTGCTATTGTCGTGATAGGCAAATTGCAGGGCGATTTTCATTTGCGTTTCTGACGGGATGAGTGCAATGCCCAATTCCGAAATGATCGGCGTCCGCATCAGAGCAATGCCCCATGGAATTTCCTGTTTGTATGAAATGCTATCAATCAAGATAAGCTTTTTGAGCCTTGGTTTGCGCCGTTTTTGATCCTTGATGGCCAGTGCCATCGCAATGCCGCCGCCAAAGGAATGACCGACCAGCGTCAAGCGCTTGAGTTTGTGCTTGCGAATGAATTTGTCGACGAGTTCGGCTTGATCGAATAAGGAATATTTATCGTCTCGTGGTTTGTCGGATTGGCCAAAGCCCTTGAGATCAAGAGCGATGATGCGATGGGTTTTGGCAAGTTCGGGAGTGACATAGCGCCAGGCATAAGAACTGGCGCCCAGCCCATGCAGTAATAAAACAGGATCTCCTTTACCGGTTTCTTTATAGTGTAGCTTCACGGGCTTTTGATGTGTGATGTCGCTGCTGGAGGACACGGGAAACGAGGCGCATGATGCCAGCATCAAGAACAGAGCCGCGGTTGCTAATAGACTTCCTGATATACGAAAAATCGACATATGGTCCGCTTCTTTCAAATTTCTCAAGACTATAAGCCCTTATCAATCACGAAAAACAATCCAAATTGTGTCGAAATAGAGATCGAAAGCCTTACCCCGTGAAATTGTCAAAGAGTAGTTTTAGAGCCATCGCGGACGACATGATGATGACCAGTGGCCTGATCAGGCTGGCTCCGTGGCGTATGGTCATGTGAGCGCCAAGAAACCCCCCGGTGAATTGTCCAACCGCCATTACCAGCCCAAGGGGCCAGACTACGTGGCCACCATAAATAAATATAGAAAGGGAGGTGATATTGCTGGTGAAGTTCAATAATTTGGTGTTGGCGGTGGCCTTAACCAGATTAAAGCCGAGCAACAGCACAAATGTCAGGGTGAAAAATGATCCGGTGCCGGGGCCAAAAAAACCATCATAGAATCCTAGCGAGAAACCAAACACGGCGGCAAACACCCAAATACCAATTCTGTGGTGCCGATCCTGCTCGCCAAGTGTTGGTTGCAAGGTAAAAAACAAGACCATGGCCACAAGGGCAATGGGCATGAACAGACGTAAAAAATCTGTCGAAAATAGCTGCACTGCGAATGTGCCAGCGGCCGCTCCCAGAAAGGTCAAGAAAACAGCTGGCATCATTTGTTTGAGATTAATATGGCCGTGGCGCACGAAATTAAGCGTCGATGCGAATGTGCCAAAGGTGCCTTGAAATTTGTTGGTGGCAAGCGCTTGCAGAGGGGTAATGCCGGCATAAAGTAAAGCAGGTAACGCAATGAGGCCACCACCGCCTGCCAC
>JAAETJ010000942.1 GCA_024228495.1 bacterium
CCCCGCGATTTTGCGTTGGGCTTCCTTCAGACCCCACCTCACGATGACGCCCTTGCCCTGTCGCTAACCTTCGGCTCTGCGAATACCTGGTACGAGGACTTTCACCTCGTTAGTTAAGTGCCATGCCCGGCACACACGCCCTGAAAAGGGGCGCAGCGGTAGCTGCGTCCCAGCCTGCGCAGCAGGCGCTTTCTTCAGCTGGTTAGGGGGCATTGCGACGCCTCTGAACGATTACTTGCCAGGTTACCCAAATTGCCAAGCTCATCATCGCAAAATACCCGATAAAATCTAGCGTCCCGGAGCGCTTAAGCTCGTAGCTTCCGTGGGCTTGATCTTCGAAAACCGTCTCGATGCTAGGTTGATATAGGGCTCGTGGAATTACTATATAGCTACGCTGATTGTTAGCGGTACCTATAAGCACTGAAACCTCGTGTGATTCAACGGCCAACAGTTCCTTATGCTCCGGTATTGGAAAAAGAAGGCCGTAGCAAGCTACCCCAATGGCAAGGCAGACGAACAATGGACCCAGTAACCATGCTTTCGAGCTGAGGTGCATCCAGCCCCCTAACGCCCGGCTGTATGGAGAGCGAAGCGATTCCATACGAGCCGCTTGTTAACTGGAAAGAATGCACTTTTTCTTTGCATTCTGGATATTTGAATAGATGGTTTCAACTTATCTCCTTTTTAACACGC
>JAAETJ010000943.1 GCA_024228495.1 bacterium
AGGCCTGTTTGACGGCGTTGATCCACGCGGGTCTGATTCAAATGCCCGTATGGCCAGCCTTCTCAAGGTACCGATAATTCTTGTTATCGATACGATTGGTATTACCCGCGGCATCGCACCTTTGCTGCACGGTTATTCGAACTTTGATCCCGACATCAATATATCCGGTGTGATCCTCAACAAGACCGGCGACTCGCGTCACGAGAACAAACTTCGCAAAGCCATTGAATATTATAGCGATATCCCGGTTCTGGGGTCGATTGATCGCAATGACAGTCTGACGATTGCGGAACGCCATCTGGGCCTGACAACACCTGGAGAAAAATCAACTGCCGAACCACTGATCGAGCAGCTGGCGCAGACCATCGAACAATGCATCGATATGGAAGCGCTGTTGAAGATTGCCGGTTCATCCGGACATGTCAGCCCGGTGACGCCACAGAGGATTGAACCTTCTGGCCAGCCGGATATTACCATCGCCATCGCCCGCGATGAGGCCTTCGGCTTTTATTATCCCGATGACCTGGAGGCTTTCAGCCGGTGCGGTGCCAGGCTCGAGTTCTTCTCCCCTCTTCATGATAGCCAATTGCCAAAAGCCGATGGTCTGTTCATTGGCGGAGGGTTTCCTGAAACTCATATGAAGGAACTGGCAGCAAATCAGCCATTGCGCGCTCAAATAAAAATAGCAATTGCAGCCGGATTGCCCACTTACGCGGAATGCGGCGGATTAATGTATCTGAGTCGTTCGATTGAATGGTCAGGTAAAACCGCACAGATGGTCGGCGCCATCCCCGGCGAGTGCAAAATGCATCAAAAACCCCAGGGCAGAGGTTTTGCCAGGCTGCAAAACACCGCAAACCATCCCTGGCCGGGCAACAA
>JAAETJ010000944.1 GCA_024228495.1 bacterium
ATCAACACTGTAAGCGCCTTTGTTCTCATAGCGCATCATGTTGACTTTGTATTTGGTTTCCGCCAGAGCTGTTCCTGACGCTGAAGCCAGTAACACACCTACTCCAGCCAGATTGATCAGTTTGGTAATCGTTTTCATCATTGTCTCCTGATATAAAAAACCTTTCGTCTTGTCTACCGGCTTTAACGGCTATCAGCTTTGCCTGTTTCACTGTTAGCGTACGAATATACCTAGGGCCGGCAGCGATCACACATGCTCCCGATCAAACAGTAGTCTTAAAAGATATTCGAAGAATGTGTCAGAACTTTGCCAAAAATGCAGCGCTCTGCTTCGTCAGTGCGGTCGCTAGGCATGACTTGATCTGGCAAAGTTCTGACACAATCGCTATCAGTGCTGCGATTTAGAATCCGTTTTAAAATCCTTGGCTTGCCACCGAATTTGGCCGGACAGCAATGACTATTTAGGGTTTAGGAGACATGACATCGCCACCGGCGCAGTTATACGCGAGGTAATAAAGTTCCGCAGCTTCTCCAGAATCTATCAAATGGGACGTTGCTGAATGACTCCAAGCGTGTCGCTACCTCGTGATAGATTTTGCACATCCCTGTGCAAAATCGACTCGCCAACGCGACAGCCATAGGCCCCAGCCGCCCGGCGTCCGTGACACTCCGTCACACCATCGCAAGCTCGGCGCAGACTCCGTAGCACTCCCACAATGGCTCTACGGCGTCTCGAATGTCTTTTTGGAGACACCCTTTGGCGCTTCGCACGACGGGTCTCCAAAATGACCTACGCCTACTGGGGACTACCCGCCTTCGCTTCGCTCTCCATGGCGGGCAGCGGTCGTCTGTGCATCGGTCTACACTGCCCGATTTTTCAGTTATTGCAACCTTAATTACGGTGATCGAGCCGCGTTGTTCTCAATTTTCATGACTTTGCAGACTCCTTCCCCACGATTACAAAAATCAGTCGTTGCCGAAACATTCAAAGTATGGAAAAAGCAAAAA
>JAAETJ010000945.1 GCA_024228495.1 bacterium
AAAGCCTGGATCAGATGAACGTCTGTGTGCATCATGCAGTTTCTGACATCACCGGTGTTACCGGCATGGCGATTATTCGCGCCATTGTCGACGGCCAGCATGATCCACGAACCTTAGCCCAAATGCGTGATCGGCGTTGTAAAAAATCCGAGCAACAGATAGCCGAGGAACTGACCGGCAATTGGCGCGCCGAGCATCTTTTCAACCTTCGTCAGGCTTTGAAGATGTATGATCAATTTTGCAAAGTCGTTGCCGAATACGACGCCGAGATCCTTGCCTATATCAAGAGCCTGCCTTCTAGTGTTGACGATGATCAATCCGCTCCACCGCCAGCCTCAAAATCCAAAGCCAGCGACATTGCCAAAAAAGGTCAAGGACCTATGCGTCAGGCTTTGTATCAGCTCACTGGTTTTGATCTGACCACCATCGATGGCATTGGAGTAGATACCGCGGCCGTGATCACTAGCGAGCTGGGTTTTGATTTTAGTGCGTTTCCAGATGAAGCTCACTTTGTTTCCTATTTAAGACTCGCACCAAACTTGTCTATCAGCGCTGGTAAAAAAGTACCCAGTAAAATAAAAGGTACCACCACCTCACGGGTGGCTGGCGCGCTTCGCATTGCGGCATTAGCAGTGCGCAACTCCAAAACAGCACTCGGTGCATTTTACCGGCGCATTTCCAGGCGTAAAGGTGCTTCGGTGGCAGTTTTTGCCACCGCTCGCAAGCTTGCTCAGATTATATACCGCTTGGTCTGCCACGGCCAAGCCTACATCGATATCGG
>JAAETJ010000946.1 GCA_024228495.1 bacterium
CGGCTTCGGCAACCTGATTGCTATCCCCCTGCAGCATCAACCGGGACAGGCCGGCAATACGGTGTTTCTGGACGAAAGTCTCCAACCCATCCCTGACCAGTGGAACTTTCTAGGAGTCTGTCGGATTTAGCGACAGCATTCGTAGTAGAATAGGGGCATCGTATCAAGAAGGGATCGAAGTCACCATGTCAGGTAAATTCCAACCAATCAATCGGGATACAGCCTACCTGTTACCGCCATCACTTCAGGACTGGTTGCCCGATAAGCATCTGGCGCGCTTTGTGGTGGATGTTGTGGATCAACTCGACTTGAGCGAACTGGTGAAACGCTATGGCGGTGGTGGCAAACAACCCTATCATCCTGCCCTATTACTAGGTTTGTTATTTTACGGCTATGCAACCGGAACCTTCTCCAGTCGCAAACTGGAGCAAGCCACCTACGATTCTGTGGCTTTTCGTTTTATCACCGGAGATACCCATCCGGACCATGACACGATTGCGACCTTCCGCAAGCGTTTTCTGTCAGAACTGGAAGGTCTGTTTGTTCAGATGCTGGTTGTTGCTAAAGTGATGGGTGTATTCAAGCTGGGCAAAGTCAGTCTGGATGGAACCAAGATGAAAGCCAATGCCAGCAAGCACAAGGCAATGAGCTGGGGGTATGCTAACAAGCTGGAAGAGCAACTGCGCCAAGAGGTACGGGAGCTGCTGAGACGGGCAGAACTTGCTGATGCTGAAGATGAACCAGAGATTGATATTCCTGATGAGCTGGCGCGTCGGGAAGATCGAATAGAGGCGATAAAGAAAGCCAAGAAAGAGATTGAGCGACGAGCGCAAGAACGCTTCGAGGCAGAACAGGCCGACTATGAGGCGAAGCTCAAACGACGTAAAGACAAAGAAGAAAAGACGGGCAAGAAAGCCAGAGGGTGTGAACCAAAAGCACCCGAGGCTGGACCACGAGATAAAGACCAGGTGAACTTTACGGATGAAGAATCCCGTATCATGCCTTCCTCAGAGGGCTTTGTGCAGGGTTACAATGCACAGGCTGCGGTTGATATCGATTCACATTTGATTGTCGAAAATCACATCACGCAGCAGTCGAATGACAAACAGGAAGTTGAACCGACACTGAAGGGGCTGAAAGAAAGCGAAACCGTGCTGGGCAAAGCGGAGGGTTTATTGGCGGATGCGGGTTACTTCAGTGCTGACAATGTCGCGCACTGTGAAGCGGCAGAGATGACACCGTATATTTCAGATCACCGGGAGCGGCACAACCTCACATGGGATGAACGATTCAAAATTCCACCGCCTTGTCCGGAAGATGCTGACGCAGTGACAGCGATGGCACATCGATTACGAACACCGGAGGGCAAGGCGATCTACGCCAAGCGAAAATCTACTGTGGAAACGGTATTTGGCATTATCAAGGAAGTGATGGGGTTTCGACGATTTCACCTTCGTGGACTGGATGCGGCACAAGGAGAATGGAATCTGGTCTGTATGGCGTGGAATCTGAAGCGGATATATGCACTGGGAAGCTAAAGCGGCGGTAAGAATATGTCGGGTTGGCATATTCTACGGCGTGATCAGATCAGATCAGAGAATTATTTTCCTATGCATGGAGATTTGAACCTTATTGCACTGAGCCGGAAAATACGGTTGGCTCAAAATGTTAAACCCGACAGACTCCTAGGGTGAACACTGAGCTGACACCAAAAGCTGGAATTGACTATCCTCGTACATTCAATGAATTTGAAACCTTTTTTGTGGATGAGCGCACCTGTAGAGAGTATGTTGCATCAGTTCGGTGGCCAGATGGCTATATTTGTCAGCAATGCGGATCAAAGAAGAAGCCATGGAAAACTGGTCGAGGAAACTTCCGTTGTCAGAGTTCTGATCGAGAAATGTCGGTGACAGCAGGAACCTTGTTCGAGAGAACCAAGTTCCCACTAAAAACCTGGTTTCTTGCAATTTGGTTCGTAACCAGCCAAAAAAATGGAGCCAATGCATTAGGCTTGCAGCGTGTTCTTGGCTTGGGAAGTTACCGAACATCTTGGACATGGTTACAAAAGCTGAGGCGTGCAATGGTGCGTCCTGGCAGAGATCAATTACATGGAAATGTTGAAGTGGATGAATCACTCGTGGGCGGCATATCTTCTGGCGGCAAGCGTGGGCGTGGTGCGGAGAATAAGGAGTTAGTGGTGATTGCTGTCGAAATACATGAGCCTAAAGGGTTTGGTCGTATACGGATGAAGCGGGTAGAGGATGCATCTGCTGCGAGCCTCTCTGAATTTATCTCTGAAGCAGTTAAGCCTGGCGCAACAATTTTAACAGATGCATGGAAAGGTTATAACGATCTTGAGAAACAAGGGTACAAGCACATAAAAACAAATATTTCTGATAGCGGCGACCCAGCCCATGTTGTAATGCCAGGAGTGCATAGAGTTGCTTCATTATTGAAGAGATGGATTTTGGGGACCCATCAGGGTGCAGTGAGTAAGAAATATCTCGACTACTACCTCGATGAGTACACATTCCGTTTTAATCGTAGGTCTTCACGATCCAGAGGGCTGTTGTTTTACAGGTTAATGCAGCATGCTGTGGCTATGCATCCAATCTCATATCAAGAAATTGTCGAAAATCATGAACACAAGATATAGGGGTTACTCACGTCAAGTGCATAGC
>JAAETJ010000947.1 GCA_024228495.1 bacterium
AGATGTGTACCTTTTCATGCATCACGTGCCATTTGATCTTGGTATTGACTGGCTTGACCGAATCAAGATGGTAGATGGCGATGATTTGGCGGCCCTACTACGGAATTATGACAACATACGGCACATGTTCATGGGGCACGTTCACGGGTCTTGCCATGTCTCCTGGAATGGCATTCCGTTTTCAACAGTTCGGGCAACGGTGCATCAGGTATCGCTGTGTTTCGATGGTACCGGTAACCGTTTTATTGAGGAAAACCCGGCTTATGCCGTTGTTACAATCAACGGCAATAGCATTATCATCCACGATCATAGTTTTCTCGAGGAAGAGTAGGGGCTATCGGCGGCAATTCTCTTCGATTTCATCTCATTAACTGATGTAACGGTAACATCGGCAAAAGACCGGGCTAATTTTATTCCGTAGATGGATTCACATCGACCTGGATTTGTGCGGGTCGGTTGATCGATGCCCGGTTCAAGAGAGAAATCCAGGACCAGCGCGATGAAAATGCGCGGCTAAGGCACCGTGCAAAAATAACTGAGTCATTTTTGCCATAGTCTGCTTTAAAATTCAGTTTGGGGATTCACACGAAGCAGTGTTGTCATGTAGAATGGCTTCATGACCGATGCATCCGCCATAAAGGAACGTTATCAAGCGATGTTGCCTGTTCTTGACGAGCAGGGGCGGCGTTGGTTTGCGGCTGCTGAGGCTAAAACATTTGGCCATGGCGGTATTGAACTTCTGTCCGGCATCACCGGACTTGCCCGCAGCAATATTATCACCGGGATGGGCGAGGTCAGGACCGGCACACATGCTGGGCAGGGCCGCGTTCGCAAGCCCGGTGGCGGGCGCAAGAAAAAGACCGACACCGATCCAACCCTGCTGGGAGATCTTAAAAAACTGGTTGAACCAGACACCAGTGGTGATCCGATGAAACCATTGCTGTGGACCACAAAAAGCCTGCGCAAACTGTCGAAAGCGCTCAAGGTACTGGGCCATTCAGTCTGCCCGAACGTTGTCGGCAGGCTATTGCGTGATCTTGGCTACTCGCTGCAAGGCAATAAAAAAACCTGCGAAGGCACCAGTCATCCAGATCGTGACGTACAGTTCAAATACATAAATACCAGGGTCGAAGAGCACCTTTGCGCAGGCGATCCGGTCATATCGGTGGATACCAAGAAGAAGGAATTAGTGGGCAATTTCAAGAATAACGGCCAAGAGTGGCATCAAAAAGGATCGCCGGAAGAAGTCAACGTTCATGACTTTGCCGACAAGGAACGCGGACGGGCCGCGCCTTACGGCGTTTATGATGTCAAGGACAACAAAGGCTGGGTCAGCGTTGGCCAGAGCAACGACACGGCCGCCTTCGCCGTCAAC
>JAAETJ010000948.1 GCA_024228495.1 bacterium
AAAGACCCCCCGCGCAGACGGGCATTAAATGACTACCGGGCTGATCTGTGGCAGCCCGTCACCGGCGGACCTGATCACCAACAAGGAACGATAATTATGACCCGGACAAAGCAACTCGACTGGCAGTTCTATGCCGCTCTGACATGTTTCGCGGCCTCAACGGCCTTCCTTGGTGCGTTAATTATTCTGGTGTTCTGATATGAGCAAGGCAAGCACGATCGCAGAGCTACGCGAACGCATAGATATCTTGGAAGAAGAAAACCGCCAACTGCAAGAAGCACTATATCCAGACGAAATGAGTCCGATGTGGCGCTATGGATTGACGAAGTGCGAAATTGCCTTATTCAACCGCTTGCTGCAAACGGAACTGGCTACGCGGGAAACTCTTGTTAATGTATTGGAAGCGACGACGCGCAAGCCAGGCGCTCAAAAAACCGTTGATGTTATGATGCACAAGATTCGCAGGAAACTCAAGCATAGTCCCCATAAGATCCACACGGTTTGGGGGATCGGATACAGGCTTGAAAAATGCCAATGAAAGAGTCCGAAATTCAACGCGCCGTAATTAGCCATTGGCACCATTTCGGCCATAAGGATACACTTGTTGCCGCAATTCCTAACGACGGGGCAAGGGGCCAATACGGACTTACTGCCGGCCTTCCCGATCTGCTTGTCATTGCCCCGAAATTCATGGGCCTTATAGAGCTTAAAACCGAAAAGGGCCGGCTTTCAATGGCGCAGGATGCAGTGGTTAGCCTTTGCAGCCGTAATGAAATTCCCGTGGCTGTCACTTATGGCAGAGACGAGCCGATCAGGATTCTCGAAAAATGGAATATTGTCAGGAGGGTGGCATGAACGAGCTACCACATTGGGCCATCAAAGCAAAGAAGCGACTTGCTGCTTCAGGCGAACTTCTATGTAGGCAAGTTTCAGATTGTGAAGAAGCGCTGGAGCGGGGTGACGGTTATCTATATTTCACTCACCCGTCCGGCAAGAAATTCCCAACCAAAAGCGCCGCGCTTCTTATTGAAGTGGGCGAGGTGTCATCGAAGGGTGACGGCCTATTTGACGGCTTTGAACAAACATTCGAGCTGCGCCAATGAGCCGCCTTTCACACGAGCAAATGGCTTGGGAGCTGTCCCGCCAGATTGGTTCAAAGACTACATGGCTTAATAAGTTCTCACGAGGAAAATATAAACGCCCAGAATGGAATATTGAAGCAGTAAGAGAGCAGCGTGAAGTCCTTGAGCAAGCGAGGGATGACTACGCTCGCGCTCATGGCCGGCAACAAAAGGCAACCGCAACATGACGCAACTCTATACATATACGAGAACGATGAGTAACCCTATAGCTATTGCCGCTATTCAAAGGCTACAAAGAGAAGAACGCGATACCGAGTCACCGCCACCACTACCGCCCACGCCGACACTTGCGCAGAAGCTGGCACTGGCCGAAGCCAAAATACAAAGACTGCAAGAGCTACACCAGAGAGAACGGGAAGCTATGGGCTTTTCCGGGATGGTATTACCTCC
>JAAETJ010000949.1 GCA_024228495.1 bacterium
GAAAAACTGGATTTGGTAAAAACGATCTAAATCTGAAAAGTAGATATGATTTTTTGAAAGTCCATGCGACAAACGGAACAGAGCCGAACTTCCGCACTGGGTCATTTTCACCATTGTCAGACAGCTGAGCAATATGACCGCACTACACTCGATAGCGGACGTTCGGATTTTATCGGGAAGTGGGATGGCAAAGTGACGGCATTTTCCAATTGACGTCACACCAGAGCCTCTTGTATTGGGCCTTGTGACGCTAGTGACGCTAGTGACGCTAGTGACGCTAGTGACGCTAGTGACGCTACTTTTCATACCTTGGAATATCCACTCGCATACAAAGGAAGTCGTCTAAATATACTCAAATCCATTTTAAAGGGGTATTTGGAGTTGTTCGGGAACCCTTTTGACGACTTCCTTTGCTTCGACGGCATATTCCAAGGTACATAAAATGCCGTCACTAGCGTCACTGCCGTCACAAAATGAAGTTTTCGGCAGTTTGTTGTGACGGCAATTTCCGGGTGTCGTCACAGTACCATCACAGCTCGAGTGTTTCCATTGTGTACTTCGTATTTCCCATGATAAAATGAACGGAACACCAAGGTTGGAAAAGCAAAGGGGAACATGATGGACGATATTTTTCAGGAGGCTGGAACTGTGCTCGCCGCGCTTTTAAGTCAAATCGATGAACTTGATGATGATGACCTGGCAAATGTTGCCATCATCAATCGGGCACTATTCCAAGGTCAGCATTACGCTGCTCAGCTAGAGCTCTTAGCTGGTCCAGGGGAAACAACGGGTAATGTGATCCATCTCCATACCGACGAAAACGACTAATACGCGATGGTCAGCATCTCGACACGACCGGTTCCCATTCCTCTGCGTCGGGCAATTCCAAACCATGTACAACTGTCGTGCTGGGTAGCGATAGCCAGGCTTTTTCCATCAGGCAGCGATATTCGATCAATGCTTCCTCATGGCTCCATTGAACAAGCAACCGCCCCTTGCTGTCGTGCATGTGGCGAATAAAACCTTTTTCGCTGGGCTCGATGTGGCAGTGCAACTGCATCAAAAAGCAAAAGGCCTGGTAGGCGAGGCGCAGACGGGTGAGGCGATAAGCATCAATGGGATCAGAACTGAAGGTGGGTTTGGGCATCATGGCTCTCCGAATTCGTTCAAAAAATTCGAAAATTAGCAGATTGGAAGCGCTTCAGGAATCCCCTTTTTTACGAGGATATTTTGGCGAGGGCTTCCAGCTGCTCGATGGCAGTCTCCAGGGTTCGATTCGACAGGTTTCGGATGATGCCACTGGCTTCAGCTTCCAAGCGCATTCGCTTGGGGCTGGCTTCGCTGCTTTGCTCGAGTTCTGGAAAGAACGCCGATACGGGTAAATCCAATGTGGCTGCAAGAGCAATCAGGGTCTCCACCGATGGAATGGACTTGGCTCGCTCGATATTGGAAAGGCTTTCCGAGGTTCGACCGATGAGCTCTCCCAACTCCTGTTGGGTAAACCCCTTTTGCTGGCGGGCCGATTTGATGGTCTGGGCGATATGAATTTTGATTTGTGCTTCCATGAGCACGAAGTTGACTTCATATCATTCTAATTTAAATCGATCAAACTTTGAATATCCCCTTGAAATTAATGCGGACTTCGATTCAACTCACTTTTACAAAGCAAAGTTTGAGAAAGTGGGGGTTGGATCATGGCATTATCGACCGGGCGAGACGTTTGTGTTGGGGTAATTGATGTGGGCTCGCCCAAATCGGGGAATTTGGGTTGGGCCATTCGCAAAGGGGAGCTGAAGTCCCATGGCGATGATCTTGATGAATTTATCGCGGAGTTTGCCAAGCATTGCGACGGCTGTTCGGCAGCTCTTGGGTTTGAGGCTCCGTTGTTTGTGCCTATTCGAGATAATGCTCTCGAGCTGACCAATGCTCGACAAGGGGAGGGCAGCAGGCCCTGGTCGGCATCCGCTGGCGCGACGGTGTTAACGGTAGCACTGCCGGTTGTAACTTATACTCTCAAACAATTGCGGACCAAGGTTGGCGATTACGGCGCTTCGCTTGATTGGAAAGGCTGGGATGCTGGCTCCAATAAGCTGCTTGTCTGGGAAGCGTTTGTTAGCGGTTCCTCGAAGGGAGATGACCATTGGCAGGATGCGGATATTGCGGCGGGTGCGTTCCAAGATGGATTGGACAATCTGGATGCCATCAATGCTATTGATGAGCCCAATCTACTTTCGCTGGTTGGGGCCGCGCTCATTCATTCGGGTTGGGTTGAACCATCAGTATCAATACTCAAAACGCCAGCTCTGGTGGTCAAACCTTGACGGCATATTTAACGCCGTGTTTTTTTCAATAAACCAAAATAAAACGGGGGCAGCTAAGTGAGCGATAAAGAGCGTTGGATGCAGACTTTTACGGGTAGAGTCTTTCCGTTGGAAACTTTCGATCCGGAGGCCATTCATATCGAGGACATCGCTCATGCTCTGGGTATGCTGTGCCGGTTTAATGGCCAATGTAAAACATTCTATTCGGTGGCGGAGCACTCGGTTCATGTGTCCCATGAGATCGCGTCCAATTTAGCCCTGCTCGGTTTAATGCACGATGCGGCTGAAGCCTATTTGGGAGATGTGCCGACACCACTGAAGAAAGAGCTGGAAGGTTATTGTGTGAAAGAAGACAAATTGATGAAGCTGATTTCTGATAAATTCGGATTTGAATGGCCTAAGGAAGACGCACTTGAAGAGGTGGAACTGAAACGTGCGGACAATCAATTACTGGCTGATGAAAAACACGTGGTCATGGGACGAGAGCCGAAACCTTGGCCAGGAATTCTTGAAGTGAAGAACCATGATCGTATTCAATGCTGGTCACCTGGGGAGGCGAAGGAGCAGTTTCTGACACGCTTCAGAGAATTGACCCCCTGAAACCTGAATAAAAACACTGAGCAAGGAAGGTTTGACATTTAGGTTTGAAAAAATGACCGCTATACGCTCAACAGCTGACTATATAGGTGTCAAATTGGACCAAGCGATCGTTTCTTATGTATTTTCAGTAACTTGCCGTAAATTTTGAGTTTTTCCCCAACAGGGAACCAAGAGGCAAACCTTGACCTCAACCAAACCGGCAAACTGCAATTTCCAATTGCAGCCGTGCGCCTCTAAGGCGTTGTTCTGTATCAATTTTCAACTGGAAGTTTTGGAGCGGGCGATGAGATTCGAACTCACGACCTAAACCTTGGCAAGGTTTCGCTCTACCCCTGAGCTACGCCCGCGCTCCGTAATTGTCCCGCAGCAAAAAGGCTTGGTTGAGGACCTGTTGGAAGTTTCATTACAATATGATTTGCGACGAACGACTTTATGGCATACTGAGCTATTTGATGCAAGTGGACAAATCCTGTTAACTGGGTAAACTCATCAATTGTTAGCGATTGGTTAATCTACCCCCAATTGGATAAGCTTCCAGCTTCCAGCTTCCAGCTTTTGCTTTGCCATGAACGTCATTTCAGGCTTGTTGTTTTTCAGGCAATGGGTGACGAGGCATGAGATGATATGGACGAGTACATTTGTCGATGGGCGATGGCGTGAATGCTCCAGTCCCATATCGCTCTTGAGTACACCAAAGGTAGTTTTCATAAGAAATCCTTTACGCATCAGTAGCTTGTTGTAAAGTGGCAGTAGATAATTCTTCATGTTTTTGCGAATGCCTACAAGAATATGCAGTCCTTTTTTACAAAGTTTTTGGAATTTTTCCTTTGAAATATAGCTCTTGTCGGCCAGCAATATTCCCATCAGCCCGGTCGCCTATTGCCTGAAAACAAAAAAACTAAAATAATATTCTCGTCCGATGCTCCTTAATATCAAGGATGATCTCACGCAGAACTTCTCTTGCTTGAAATAACGGGTTACTATTAATAGAAAACATAATCACACGGGACTCGACAGCTACTCCTTTTTGACCAGTGGAAGGGCGGCAGAATTTGCTTTTGATATGTCAAAAC
>JAAETJ010000950.1 GCA_024228495.1 bacterium
AAACGGCAAGAAAATTGTAAATGGTGAACGGTGAATGGTAAATGAAGCGGGTCACGCGATTGAGACGTGGTTCTTTTCATTCACCATTAGCAATTCACCATTCACCATTCACCATTCAAAAAGATCGACAACTTGCTGTATGCACCCTGACGAAATCTTTCTTGTAACCCTGCATCAGCTATGGCGTTAGCCATTTCATCAATTAGTGAGCGAGCCGTTGCGTATTCGCTCTCGGCTGTTGTCAAATGTCCCATCATGTGATGAAGTTGCCCCAGACTAGCATGAGTGCGCCACAGCAAATAGCGTTCATTTGCGACCTGCGCATTCTCAATCGCTTCATTTAAAAGAGTGCAAGCATCTTCCGTTTGCCCAATTTTGGCCAACGCTTCTGCTTTCAGTTTCCACAGGAAGGTAATGACACGCCCCGGGCACATACCGGGTGTCGAATTAATAAGACGCTCTGCAATATTCAGAGCCAGGGTTGGCTCATTTTGCCTCAGCGCCAACTCCGCTCGCCTTGTCCAGCAGTAACGCTTGCCCAATGCGTCCATCGGCGTTTGCGGCGATAACACAGCGTCTAAGCAAGTTTGGGCAGAATCGGTATCATCTAACATCAAATAGACGCCAGCAAGTGCGCCGCTTGCGAGGCGAATTAAGGCTGAGGAAGACAGCTCTCCAGCTTGGGCGACCCCTTCTTCAAGCTGTTCCCGTGCCTGATCTGCTGCAAATAATTCTGTATACAATATTCCCAAAGCGAACAGATTCCCCACCACATATTCGCGATGTTCGATTTGGGAGGCGATCTGCAAACCATTTTGCAAAACACCCAGTGCCTCTCCAAAACGGCCGTATACAATCTGCATCATCCCCAATGCCCAATTGGCCCAGGATTCACCCGAAGCAAGGCCAATCTCCCTCGCAATTTGAAGTGCCCCTTTAGCATTAGTTGCAATGTCAGGGGTTGATGTCGCTGGTGCTGATGCTAAAAAAGCTAGCATTGAGACAGTGGCAGTGCTGCCAGTTAGGCTAGAAACAAGGCGAGGGCGGTCATCTAGCTGTTGAAAAAGTGGAACTGTGCGTTCGTAATATCGGGCACTGGCGATCATATTGCCCCCCATAAGATGAGCGACTCCTAGCAAATCTAGAGTGTTTGCCAATTCTCGCTGATCTCCCCGCGTTTCAACGATCTCTAGCGCCTCTTGATGGTATTTTGCTGCCGTCAGTGGGTTTTCGGCATTCACATGCCAATTGCCTATCCAGTTTAGGCTATCTGCCAGAAGCGTTGGTTCCCCTATGCGACGAGCCAATTCTAATGCAGTCTCGAAATAATCTCGAGCCTGATTGTAATCTCGGGAAGTCCATAATCTTCCCAAGTCAATAGATGCACGCCACGTTAGGCGGCGTTTTTCAGCGGCACGAGCCAATCCCATACACACTGTGTGATCATTACATGCCTGATCAAACTCTCCTGCTCTTTCGAACGCCAGTCCGCGTCCGCGACGTAGTCTGGTGCGCGAGACGACATCAGGGTAAACTTTTTC
>JAAETJ010000951.1 GCA_024228495.1 bacterium
CGCCGCCGGATGTGATGGCGTCAAAATCATCGGTTAGACGCGATTCAAAGAAGGAGGCGGCAGCATCCATTATCCCCCTGCGGGTGCTGTCAGCGAAGAAGCCGCCGTCTTGGGTGTAATTCAGATTGATGGTGATGGCACTGGCTGTGGTGCTGGCGGCCAATAGGAGCATTCCTGCAGCTAGTTGGTATTGGTTTCTTTTCATCTTGATACGGCGCCGTTTGGATTAATCTGATTTAACTGTAGTCTGGACAACTACCATGAAAAAACTATAACCCAGTCAAGAGACGATCACCGGACCTTGATCACGTTTTGTCCCGATACTGTCTGCGGCTGTGATTGTCCTGCCTCGGGAAAATCTGTTCCGAAACAGTGTGATGCGTCTGTTAGTCTGAGGCTTATTATTCCTTCAGGTGCTGATGGCTAACCGTGGGCTGGAGCTGGGTCTATTTATCACAGTACTCCGGTTTGATTGCAATCCCCTTGAAGCTGCCGCTTGCAGCATCCACCCATTGGTAGAATTCGGTGGTTTCCAGATCGCATTTACTGCAACTGCTGCCACAGGATGCACTGGCTGACTGTTTCTGCACCCGGCCCTTGCGGATCCACTGCTCCAACATGCCGCGCATGGCCTCTGGCTTGGTATCAAAATGGATGCAGAGATCCGAGAGGCTGGC
>JAAETJ010000952.1 GCA_024228495.1 bacterium
AAAACGCTACTGGGGTCGCAGATTTTGGGGCAGGGGGTATTTCAGTACCACAAGCGGCAAAATTACAGAAGAAACCATACTTCAGTATATTGAGAAGCACTCAGAAAAACCTACCGACAACAGTCGGTAGTGGTTTAGTTGAAATCACTAGATTCGTCATCATGCAATCGAGGCCGATTGGCAAAAAATACAGTTGAGGTTTGCCGGGCGCTGGATAATTTTCAAAACTTCAACTATAATACCGCGAGTGCTTCGAAGAGTCTCAGGGATAATCATCTTAATAAAGAATGTTGTGATTATTTCGGACGCTGCTTTGCTATGTACGGGCGTGCGTTGGCATCGGTGCCAGGTATCAATGTGAGAGAATAAGACAAAGGAACAATATGAGAGTGAAATCGCAAAACGCACAAAAAAGGCGCGAAGTGATGAATTTGCTTTCTACTCACTGAACCAATTCAATAGAAACGGAATTGAAGCATTTTAATTTGCTTTTAAACAACATTTTATCCATTGGACAGCTGTTTGCGACCTGCAAAAGCTGTTTCCGTACGGTTATTCAAGGGAGATACGCGAATGGCTCATGTAGTCATATTAGGTGGCGGTATTGGTGGGGTGTCTGCTGCCTATGAAGTAAAGGCGGAGCTGCGAAAAGGGGATACGCTGACATTGATATCGGCGAATTCCTATTTCCAATTCACACCAAGTAACCCGTGGGTAGGGGTCGGCTGGAGAAACAAGGCAGATATTACCCTTGAGCTTGAAGGTTTGATGAAAAAGAGAAAGATCAATTTCATCCCGCAGGCCGCAACCAAAGTTCATCCAGATCACAATGTAATCGAGCTGGCGAATGGTGAGCAGGTTCAATACGATATTCTGGTTGTTGCCACTGGTCCGGAATTGGCATTTGATGAAGTGCCGGGACTGGGTCCCGTTGATGGTGGCTTTACCCATTCGGTGTGCACGGTAGACCATGCGCTCAATGCCTATGAGGCTTGGGAAGAATTTTGCAAAGACCCTGGCCCCATCATCGTTGGCGCTGCGCAAGGTGCTTCTTGTTACGGGCCTGCTTACGAACATGCGATGATTATGGACACCGATCTGCGTCGCCGTAAAATTCGCGATAAGGTACCGATTACCTTTGTCACCGCCGAACCCTATATTGGCCATCTGGGTCTGGGCGGTGTTGGTGATACGAAAGGTCTTCTTGAGAGCAAGATGCGCCATCGCAATATCAAATGGATTACCAATGCCAAGATTGATCAGGTCACGACGGACATGATGTATGTCACTGAAGTGGGACATGATGGTAATCCGCATCTGCAACATGAAGTGCCGTTTAATTATTCCATGATCCTGCCTGCCTTTAGGGGAGTAGAAGCGGTGCGTGATCTGGATGGTATTTCCAATCCGCGCGGTTTTACGATTGTCGACGCCAAGCAAAAAAACCCCAAATACCCAAATATTTATGCGATTGGCGTCTGCATCGCTATCGCCCCGCTGGAGGCCACACCTGTGGCCACCGGAGTGCCAAAGACCGGCTTCATGATTGAAAGCATGGTGACGGCGGTTGCTCATAATATCGGCAGCGTATTGCGCGGCAAGGAACCCGAAGCTGAGGGCACCTGGAACGCGGTTTGTCTTGCCGACCTTGGTGATGAAGGGGTGGTCTTTGTGGCGCGTCCACAAAACCCCCCACGCAATGTCAACTGGGCTGCCGATGGCAAATGGGTGCATTATGCAAAGATCGCCTTCGAGAAATATTTTTTGCGCAAGATCAAGAAAGGCACCATCGAGCCCTTCTATGAAAAAGCCATCATGAATATGATCAAGGTGCGCAAGCTCAAGGACAAGATAAATAATCCGCTTGGATAAAAAAAGTTGCTCTTGGAAACGGGAGTGGCTTTTTATTGTGTAATGAGGTTTGATGTCATCTGATCCAGGAGCGTTGCGCGATCAGATCTGTTCGCTATCGCATTTTAGAGCTGTTTTTTTTGCCAGAAATAGCGCTAACAGCTTGGCTGAAACTTGGTTGGCTATGCTGCAACATGGATGAGACGATCTGTACCAAGGGTCTCTTGGGATACAAAAAGACCCCGTCAGGAAATATTTTCAGCAACTCATCGATAAAGAATAGATTTGGATGATGTTGGTCGATAAATATTTTTCCTGTTTCCAGGACGTTTTGCTATAATAATTTTGTGTGAGGGGCGTAACCCCTTAGTGGGTTATCGCAGAAATAGCGATGTCTCGAAGAACTTGATCATGCTCATTGCCACTCAGCGGATCGTGAGTATCCTCAAAACCATCCAGTAATCTTGCTGTAAAATGGGTGCTGGGACGCCTCGTGCCGATGATGAAAATCGCATTAAACGAGTTGTAGGCTTTTCTATTATTTTTCGATCATTTTAGCGATGCGGGAAAAACGGAAAAAAGCGTTGATCATCGCGTAGGTCAAGCCGCTTGATCCTCCCATGAAATAGCCTTTGAAGAAATAGTAGCGGATAAAGTTTATCGGGAATTCTGTGATGAGCCGCAGTTTTAGTTGCCACATGGCTTTGGGTTTCGTGGTCTTGGCTTGCAGGTCAGTATAATCATTGGCCTTGGCGATCGCATGGGAAATCGACAAAAAAGAATGATGGTGCAACAGGCCTTCCAGCTGTCCAAGAGGTCGTTTGTCAACAATCACCCGGTCATGAACCGGACTATCCGAATAACGTATCCTACGGTGATTATACAAGCGTACAATATTGTATTTTCGCGCGAATGGCAGGGGGGTCTGGCGTTTTGGCAGAATGTCGATGATACGCAGATGGTAGCCATCAAACTTGGCATAATCGCCCTCAAATTTTCCGATGACCTCGTCTCTTAGGGCGCTTGTCACCACTTCATCAGCATCAAGGTTGAGGACCCAGTCATGTTTGCACTGATCTTCTCCAAAGCGTTTTTGCAGGCCGTATCCGCTCCATTCATTGAACAGAAATTTAACCCCGAACGAGCGGCAAATTTCTTGTGTCTTGTCGGTGCTGCCTGAATCAATGACAATCACTTCATCAACAAAACTGATCACTGACTTGATGGTATGACCGATCCGCTCCTCTTCATTCATGGCGATGATGAAGCATGAAACCGGCAGTTTTTTTGTGTTGTCGGTCATACCGCTAGCTACTCAAAGGTTTTGCTTTATTCAAAGGTTTTTCTGGGATCAAGGGCATCGCGCACGGCTTCACCAATAAAGATCAGTAGTGATAGCATGATCGCAATTACAAAAAAAGCGGTGAGGCCAAGCCAGGGGGCTTGAAGATTGGCCTTGCCCTGCTTTAGCAATTCCCCCAGCGATGGATCCCCTGGCGGCAGACCAAAACCCAGAAAATCCAGCGAGGTTAAGGTGGTGATCGAGCCATTGAGAATAAAGGGCATGAACGTCAACGTGGCGACCATGGCGTTGGGCAACAGATGCTTGATCATGATGCTGCGCGAGGTTAGGCCCATGGCTCTTGCGGCGCGTACATATTCGAGGTTGCGGCCACGTAAAAACTCGGCGCGCACCACTCCCACCAGCGCCACCCAGGAAAAAAGCAGCAAAATACCCAGCAGGATCCAGAAATTTGGCTCGATAATCGAGGCCACGATGATCAGAAGATAGAGCGTTGGCACCGAGTTCCAAATCTCGATGAAACGCTGAAAAATAAGATCGGTCCAGCCGCCAAAATAACCCTGCACGGCGCCAGCAGCGATGCCGATGATGGAGGACAAGATGGTGAGGGCGAGGCCGAACAAGATGGAAATGCGGAAGCCGTAAATCACTCGCGCCACAACATCGCGCCCTTGGTCATCCGTGCCCAGCCAGTTGGTATTGCCAAGGCGTGAAAAACGCTCCATCTGACCTTTGGGGGCCTCGCAGAAGCTCTCGTCACGTAGCCAGTTTGGCGGTGAGGGAAAACCAAGGCATAGACCGTCAGCCGCTTTAACGCGGGGATAATCGAGATTGATGGTGCGGTAGCCATAGCGGATCATTGGCCACAAGAACCAGCCCGAGGAGCCGCCCTTGATGTCGCTGGTCTGGGTATCGTCTTCGCATTGCTCCGAGCCGTTGGTGCGGACCAGACATTCAAGGACCGGATCGCGGTAATCAGCTTCGGTGGCAAACAAGCCACCAAATTCGGTTTCCGTATAGGTGAACAGCACTGGAAAATGCATCTTGCCATCATATTTGATGATCAGCGGCTTGTCATTGGCTATGAATTCGGCGAACAGGGAGAGGATGAACAAGAACAGGAAAATCCACAGGCTCCAATAGCCGCGCCGATTGGCCTTGAACGAGTCCCAGCGACGTTCATTGATCGGCGAAAAATTAGGGCCATGCCGCATGGTTGCCCAGATACGGCCAAAAAATGATTTTGACGGGGCGTCTGGAGAATTGATTTTACCATCCATTGGCTATACCTCCCGCGACTCAAAGTCGATGCGCGGATCAATCCAGGTGTAGGTCAGATCAGAAATCAGTCCCACAATGATTCCAACCAGCGAGAAGATATAAAGATTGGCAAACACAACGGGATAATCGCGGTCCAGAATACTCTTGAACGACAAAAGCCCCAGACCATCCAGCGAGAAGATCGTCTCGATCAATAGAGAACCGGTGAAAAACGCGCCGATAAAGGCCCCGGGAAAGCCTGCGATAATGATCAACATGGCATTGCGAAAGACATGCCCGTAAAGTACTTGATTCTCGGTCAAACCTTTGGCGCGGGCCGTCACCACATATTGCTTTTTGATCTCGTCCAAAAATGAGTTTTTGGTCAAGAAGGTTGTGGTGGCAAAGGCGGACAGGGACATGGCGACAAGAGGGAGTGCGAGATGCCAAAAATAGTCACCGACCTTGCCGATTAGCGAGAGTTGTTCCCAATTATCCGAGGTCAGGCCACGCGAGGGGAACCAGTTGAAAAACGAACCTCCTGCAAAGAGCACAATGAGAATGACGGCAAATAAAAATCCCGGGATCGCATAGCCAATGACGATAACACTTGATGACCAGACATCGAATTTGGAGCCATCATTGACGGCCTTGCGGATGCCCAGCGGGATGGATATACCATAGGAAATGAGGGTCATCCACAGCCCCAGTGATATGGAGACCGGTAGTTTTTCCTTGATCAGCGAAATGACGCTGACATCGCGGAAATAGCTGTCGCCAAAGTCAAAGCGCAGATAGCTCCACATCATATTGCCAAAGCGCGTGTACCAGGGTTTGTCGAAGCCAAACTGTTTTTCAAGTAATTTGATAAATTCGGGATCAAGACCCTGCGAGCCGCGATATTTACCGGCCGAGCTGCCATTGCCGCTGCCTTGCGGGTTGCCTGCGCCAAAATCACCGCTACCGCCACCGATACGGGTGGTGGCATCCACATTGGTCCCGGTTAGCTGGGCGATCATCTGCTCGACGGGGCCGCCCGGCGCAAACTGAATGATGGCAAAGCTCACCGCCATAATCCCGAACATGGTCGGGATCATCAGCAATAACCGTCGTAATATATAAGCGCCCATGAAATCCCGTTTTTATCTGTGTTTGTTTTTGTTGTTTTATTTATCAATCATGCAAGGCGGAATGGCAAGGGGCGAGGGGGATTGCGCTATTTCTTTTCTTTCAGCTTTGCTTCTTTGACCTTATCCACCCACCAGGTATCGATGATGGCACGGGCATAGGGTGGTTTTTTGGCCGGTTTGCCAAACTTGTCCCAATAGGCCATGCGGTGGAAGGGATAAAACCATTGCGGCACCCAATAATGACCAGCCCGCAATACGCGATCGAGGGATTTAGCGGCAATAACCAGTTCTTTACGGCTTTTGGCGCCGATCATTTTCTCGATCAGGGCGTCAATGACCGGGCTTTTAATACCTGACAGATTGCGCGTACCCTTGGTGTTGGCGCTAGCCGTTGACCAGTAATTGCGCATGGAAACGCCGGGCGTCAGGCCAAGCACAAATCGCGACGTGGTGATGTCAAAATCGAAATCCTTGAGCCGACGCTCATATTGGGAGCTATCGACGGTGCGGATTTTTGCTTCAATGCCAAGGGTTTTTAGGTTCAGGATATAGGGGCTGATAATGCGCTCAAAAGCCGGGCTAACGGTGAGGAATTCAATAGAGAATTTATCACCAGCGTTGTTGCGCAACACGGCATTTTTCTTTTGTGAGCGCAAGCCGATGGAGGTCATCAGGCGGCAAAAAAATCCGCAATCTTTTTCCTTTATAACTTCATTAGCGACCTTCCAGCCGGCTTTTGCCAATAGCTTTTGAGCCGTTCGCAGATTGCCGCGATCTTTGCCAGATCCAGAGGTTTTTGGTGGTGTATAGGGAAGTTCAAAAACCTGTTTTGGGAGCTTGTCACGGTAGGGCTCCAGTAGAGCAAGTTCTTCTTTCGAGGGCTTGCCATGCGCCTTCATATCTGAGTTTTCGAAAAAGCTTTGCGTGCGGATATAGGCGTTGAAAAACAGGTTCTTGTTGATCCACTCAAAATCAAACGCCAGGTCCAGCGCTTCACGCACACGCGGGTCATTAAACCGATCTCGGCGCATATTCATGAAAAAGCCTTGCGCGCCCGAAGGACTTTTGTCGGGCAAGGTGTCGCGTTTTAATCGCCCCGATCTAATTTGCGGAATATTATAGCCGGTGGCCCAGTCCTTGGAGGTGAATTCCTCGCGCAAGTCATAGGTGTGACTGGTCAGCCCCTCAAATTCGGAGGTGCGGTCGCGGTAATATTCATAGCGCAGCTCGTCAAAATTATAGCGCCCCACATTAACTGGCAAATCCTTGGCCCAGTAATCCTTGCGTCGCTCATAGGTAATATGGCGGCCTTGATCATAGGATTTAATCTTGTAGGCCCCAGATCCAAGGGGCGCATCCAGTGTGGTTTTGGAAAAATCACGGGTGGCGTAATAGGTGGCGGAAAGCAGCGGCAGCGTGGAGACCAAACGCGGCAGATCCCGCACTTGTTGACCTTTGAATTGATAGCGTACGGTGAGTTTATCGATGACCGATGCCTTGACCACATCGCGCAATTGCAGGGCATAGGCGGGATGGCCTTTCGATTTCAGGATATCAAACGAAAAAACTGCGTCTTTAGCCGTTACTTGTGTGCCATCAGAAAACTTGGCCTGCGGGCGCATATAGTAGGTGACCGATTTTTTGTCGTCAGCAATTTTGGCGCTATGGGCTACGAGGCCATATACGCTGTCGGGCTCATCTGCGGCTCCTTCCATCAAGCTGTCAAACAGGGCGCTTAGACCTTGCGCCGCATCGCCCTTCAGGATGAAATCATTAAAACTATTGAATGATTTAAGCGGTGAGGGCCCAATCATCGACAGGCGGCCACCCTTTGGCGCTTTTGGGTTTACATATTCAAAATGCTTGAAATTGGGGCCATATTTCAGTTCACCAAAGGCTGAAAGGCCGTGTGATTTTTCACCAGCAAGCCCCTGTTGGCCGGGTAGCAAAAACGCCAGCCCAAAAGAAATGGTCAGTGCGAATAATGAGATTCTGGTTTGCATCTATGCCTCGTTTGATGATTATCCACCGGTCTTTTCAAGAGCATCGGCGGATTTTTTGTTGTACCACCAAACGGCAAGAAAACTGACATCCTGGGTCGGCAGGGTTTTAGGTTGTCCAAATTTGTCCCAATAAGCAATACGCTCATGTGGGGCATACCATTGTGGTACCAGATAATGGTTCCATAACAAGACGCGATCAAGGGCCCTTGTTGCGGCCACCAGTTCAGGGCGGGTTTTGGCGAAGATGATTTTGTCGATCAGCTTGTCGATGGCTTTATTCTTGATGCCGATGGTGTTGCGCGACCCTTCCTTGTCGGCGGCTGCAGAACTCCAAAAGGATCGCTGTTCATTACCCGGTGACTGGGACTGGCTGAACGTGCCAATAATAACATCAAAGTCAAACTTGCGATGGCGCCGGATATATTCAGAGGTATCTACCTGGCGGATCGAGGCCATGATGCCCAGCTTTTTAAGGCTGTTGATATAGGGCATCACGATACGCTCAAAGGCTGATTGTACGAGCAGGAATTCAACCTTCAGCGGTTCGCCTGTCTTGGCGTTTACTCGCACGCCGTTTTTGATTTTCCAGCCGGCCTTATCAAGCAGCTTGCTGGCTTTGTGAAGGTTCTTGCGAAAATCACGCAAGCTCTTGTTAACCGGTAGTTTGTAGGGGGTGGTAAAAACTTCTGGTGGGACATCCGCCTTGACCTCACTGAGGATTTCCAGCTCGCGGCCGCTTGGCACACCTGATGAAGCCAGTTCGGTATTTTCGAAATAGCTGCTGACCCGCTTATATTGACCATAAAACAGGTTCTTGTTGGCCCATTCGAAATCAAAGGCCAGCGTAAAGGCGCGTCGTACCAGCGGATCTATGAAGCGCGAGCGCCGCGTATTCATAACGAAGGCTTGCATGGGCTGCGACGTTTTCAGCTTGATATTCTGTTTTTTGACCATCTTTTTTGTGAAGGCTGGGAAATTATAAGCGGTGGCCCAGTTTTTCGAGCTTGTTTCCGCACGATAGTCGAGCAAGCCACTTTTGAAGGCTTCAAGTGCTACCGTTGAATCCCGGAAATAAGTATAACTTATCTCGTTAAAATTGTAGCGACCGACATTGCAGGAGATATTCTTTCCCCAATAATCCTTGACGCGCGTATAGGTCATACTCGCGCCCCTCGTCATTTTACTGATCTTGTAGGGGCCAGAGCCAAGAGGTGGTACGAGCGTGCTTTTGGCGGGGTCTCGTTTGACAAAATGGGCGTCAGTGTCATTCCAGTAATGTTTGGGCAGCACAGTGAGTTCTCCCATGATCTGTGGGAGTTCACGATTGCCTTTGACATTGAACGTGAACGTCACTTCGCGCGGGCCAGTTTTCTGGGCCTTAACGACGTTTTTATAGTAGAATTTCAAGCGCGGATTAAGGGTTGTGAAGGTTTTGAAACTATAAATCACATCCTCGACGGAGACAGGTTTGCCATCATGCCACTTGGCTTCATCGCGCAATTTAAAGGTCACAGAGGAGAAGTCTTTGGGATAGCTGACCCATTCGCATAATTGGCAATAGGCGGTGGAGGGCTGATCCAGACTTCTCTCCATCAAGCTGTCATAGAGCAGGCCGATGCCAGACGCAGTATCGCCTTTGCCCGTAAAAATGTTCAGCGTATCATAGCTGCCATTGGCACCAAGGCGCACCCGGCCATCTTTGGGAGCGTTTGGATTGACATAGTCAAAATGCTTGAAGTCAGCGGCATATTTGGGTACGCCGATCAGGGAAAGAGCGTGGTGGTGCGGTTGACTAGCAGAGGTCTCGCTGGCTTTTGCCAGCTTGGTTCTTGATTGGATCATCACAATAGAGGTGAACAGGAGTAAGCACGTAGCTGCCACTCTTGATCTGATGCTGGTTCTAGGTGCCATTTTAAACGTTCCCTTCCCATCCATTGTTTTTATTCGACGGCGCATGCATCCCCTAATGGGTGGGGAGCGGAACCGGTGTTGAGGCATCGTTTCGTAGATCGGCAATCAGGTTGGCCATATCCTTGTTTTTGTGAATGCCTGCAAAAGCCATTATGGTTTTTGGTATCACTGATTTTGGTTTTTTCAAAAACGCCACCAGATTGGCATATTGCCAGTTAACCGATTCACCAGCATATTTGATCACAGATGAAGAATATTTGTAGCCCTTTGTTGTGCGGATTTTGTTGCCAACGATTGAATAGAGATTGGGACCGACTTTATTCTTGTCGCTTTTGTCAAAGCTGTGGCAGGCGAAATATTTTTGACGACTTTAGCTCCCTTTTTTGCATTTCCGGCGGCGAGTATCTCGCCGATTGAGACGGTTGCCGCTTGTGGATTTGCAGGAGGTGTGCTGGTCGTGTTACCAGCGACATTGTCGGATGTATTTTTGTAGGTGTCGCTTTTACCGGGCATCGCAGGAGACGTTGCTACAACCATTGGTGTATGCGTGGTATTTGCTGTTGTATGGAAGAGATTGTTGACAAATGCCGACAGGCCAAAGAGAAAGAGTATTGAGAAACTAGGGGCGCCAGCTGCGATTGGCACGAATTCTTTAAATTTTGAGGGGAGCGCGTGTTTCTGCGTCATTCAGGGGGGTCCAGTTCTTGACGTTTAGTTTGGTCAATAGAGTGATTTTCCTGCATTATATTCAGATCCTGCATATCTGAAATGGCGAGTTTACATCCTATTACCTTCCTTTGCGCCAGATTATCAATAGTTAAGCGGCTATATTACGGCAATAGATATATGGCGAAGGTAGCATATGACAAAAACCTTGATACTTATCCCCGCCCGGATGCAGGCCTCGCGACTGCCTGGCAAGCCCATGGCGGACATCCTTGGTGAACCTATGATTGTGCATGTCTGGCGGCGCGCGGTCGAATCAACTGTTGGTGAGGTTGTGGTGGCTACGGATGATCGCCAGATATTGCATGCTATCGAGCAAGCGGAGGGACGTGCCATAATGACCCGGTCCGATCATAAAAGCGGCTCGGACCGTATCTTTGAAGCCTTGCAGCAGGTTGATCCAGAGGGGAGATTTGAAACCATCGTTAATCTGCAAGGAGATTTGCCAAGCCTTGATCCGCATTTGGTCAAGGCCTGCACGGCACCGCTCGCCGATGAAGAGGTGGATATTGCGACCCTTGGGGTTGAAATTGACAATGACGAAGAGCGCAATAATCCAAATGTCGTAAAAATTGTTGGCACGCCGCTTGGCGAGCAGCGGTTGCGGGCACTTTATTTTACGCGAACTACGGCTCCCTATGGCGAGGGACCTCATTACCATCATATAGGCATTTATGCCTATCGCCGGTCTGCGCTGGAGCGCTTTGTAGGGGCTTCACCCTCAGTGCTTGAGCTGCGCGAAAAACTGGAGCAGTTGCGCGCATTAGAAAATGACATGCGCATTGATGTCGCGCTCGTTGACACGATCCCCCTTGGTGTTGATACTCCTGCCGATCTTGAAAAAGCACGGGCGTTGCTTTTAGCTGCGAAAGGATAAAGCATCGAAGATGGAAAGAAAAACGTGAGCAAAACAACAAAATCTCAGTCCACGACCATCGCCTATCAGGGGGAGCCTGGAGCAAATTCGCATCTGGCCTGTTTGGAATATCAACCGGACTGGCAGGCTTTGCCTTGTGCGACGTTTGAAGGTGCACTGGCGGCGGTTAAAGGAGGGGAGGCGACACTTGCCATGATCCCTGTCGAAAACTCTGTGGCGGGCCGCGTGGCGGATGTACATCACCTGTTACCCGATTCCGGGCTGCATATTGTCGGGGAGCGGTTTGAACCCATCCATCATCAATTGCTTGGCCTTAAAGGGGCGACATTAAAGGGGCTCAAATCGGTTCATAGTCATGTCATGGCGCTTGGTCAGTGCCGTAACAAGATCAGGAAATTGGGTCTGATTGTTCATCCTGAAGGCGATACGGCGGGTAGCGCCCGTATGGTTCAAGAAGCGGGCGATAAAAGCATGGCCGCGATCGCGCCAAGTCTGGCCGCAAAGATTTACGGGCTGGAAGTGCTCGCCAAGGATATTGAGGACGCGGCGTATAACACCACACGTTTTTTGATTTTGTCGACCACCCCGCGGCCTGTGTCGGCTGAAGATGGACCCATTATCACGACTTTTGTGTTTCGTGTGCGCAATGTGCCTGCCGCCCTTTACAAAAGCATGGGAGGCTTTGCCACTAACGGGGTCAACATGACCAAGCTTGAGAGCTACCAGCTCGAAGGCTCGTTCAATGCCACCATGTTTTATGCCGATATAGAAGGTCACCTTGACGAGCACAATGTGCAGCTCGCCATGGAAGAACTTGATTTTTACTCGTCTGAAGTACGCATTCTTGGTAGTTACAAGGCGAATGAATTTCGCTTGAAATTAAGTAATCAGGAGCGCGCATGAAGCAATCACCGCGCACGATCATAACACCGAGGCCAAAACTGACCGTAGAAATTCCAGACGGTATGGCCCCGGTAGAATTTTTCAATAGTTCTGCCAATCTTAAAAACCTGGCCGAAGAAAACGGTTTGTTCCGCACCACCGAAGATTTGCTGATGTACCGCAAGCTGATCGGTCATTCTACGGAATTTGATACCTCGATCATTTTGGATACTTCCAAGCGCATCCTTGATCCGCTGGGTCGTCCGGTGCGCCGTGACCAAATGAAGCGCAAGCAAAAGAAGGTCTGGGAAAAAATGACCCAGATCACCTGTGAATATATGCTGGAGAAATATCCAGACCCCGGCAAACATTTGATCTTGTGCGGCGAGGCGTCGCTCGACAGCACCTGGCCGCTGAACAAGCCCGGCGTGCCTAGCATTCGCATGATCCACAATCATTTCATGGTGTTCCCGATGGAACAGTTGAAAAACGGCGAGGAGGCCAACCCCTCAAATCCAAATCTTACCGATAGTGGTCACAACTCCATGTTCTTGATGAGTCTCGCGGATGTCTATCACGAGTTTTTGGAGGTGCTGGATTTGCAAATTCTTGAACCGATTCCCTCTAGTGAATGTGCGCTGTCACTCACGGGTTATCCGCAAGGCCTGCCAAGCTGGGAGCTAAAAGACGGGGCAGAGCGCTTGAAAGATCGCTATTTTTGGTTTGAATATGAGCAAATTCTGCGCGGTTTTCTGGATTTTTACCGCACCTTCTTCATGATGGTAGCAACCGGAGATCCCAAGGTACCACCCGGGGCCAATTTTGCCTCGCAGATTGATGATGTGCTACTGAGCAATAATCAGTTTCAACGCGTGGCGCGCGACCTGCGTGAAAAGGTTATACTGGATCCGCAGTTCGCCAATGAAATTCGCTGGCGTCCGGCTTACAAGCAAATCATTTATCGCGATGGTCTGGGGCGTTTGATTGTTACCATTTCGCAAAACTCGGTGGGCAATGCCATTACGGAGTTGTTGGGCATTGTTGTCGATCGGGTCGAGGATGAAAAAGCCTACCAGGCGCAAGAGCCGGGATTGATTGAGCGATTGCTCGAGGTGCGCGAGCGCTTTGTCGATGCCAAACTTGGGTCCGTGATCAATGGCCCTAACTGGCCTGACGGGAGCTATAAACAAACGTAATGGTTTGTGGTCAATAAGTCATAATTTGGAGTGGTTCACGAACTATTGTGCCTGCAAGCGGCATGTTGATATATGCACGGTTGATCTTGCGGCGCGACATCGCTAACGATGGTGACCATGAACGATTACGTGAAAGCTCTGATTCTATGTGTTTTGTGCTTTGCGATCCTTGCGGGTGGCAAGGTGGCGATGGGCTGGGCACAACAGGGCAAAAGCTATGTGCCGGGCGTCTGGCGCGGTGATGTGCAACGACCTCGACCGGATTTTAGTGGCTTGGCGCCATTGCGGGTTATCACCGAAGCTGATTATCCACCGTTCAATTATTACGACGAAGATGGCACCCTGACGGGTTTTAATGTCGAACTTATCCAGGCAATCTGCGGTGTGCTCGGCGTCACCTGTTCGGTCGAAGCACGTGATTGGGAGTTTTTGCTTCCCTCGTTGGGGCGTAAGGAAGTTGATATTGTTGCCGCTTCCATTACTATCAGCTCCGATAGTTTAAAAACAGCCGATTTCACCGATCACTATTATGAGACACCAGCGCGTTTCGTTGTCGCCAAAGGCGATGATCTGGCAGAAATAACTCCCGAGGCCCTGAAGGGTAAAACAGTAGGTGTGATCGCGGGATCAAGCCATCAGGCATATTTGCAAAAATACTATTATGGCGTCAAATTAACACTCGTCGAAAGACGCGATGAATTGCGCAAGATGTTGTTGGAGGGCAAGGTCAAAGTGATCTTTGACGATGGTATTACCTCCGTTTTCTGGCTCAACGGCACCTTGTCAAAAGCCTGTTGCGCTTTTTCTGGTGGCCCTATTATTGATCAAAAATATTTTGGAGAGGGCGTTGGTTTTGCTGTTCAAAAAGGCAATCGACGCCTGCGCGAGATGCTAAATTACGCGCTTGAGAAAGTACGCCGCGACGGTATCTATGAAGAGCTGTTCCTGCGCTATTTCCCGCTTAGTTTTTACTAGGATTTTTAGAGGTTCCCTATCGACAAGCCACAAGTCCAGGCAACTGGATGATAAATCTCGCGCCGACAATCTCGTTATTTAGCAAGCGGTTTTCGGCCCATATTTTGCCCTTGTGGGAGAGAATAATTTGTTCCGAGATATTGAGGCCGAGGCCTG